>JAQCIU010000038.1:0-30194 GCA_027593235.1 Chloroflexota bacterium | reverse complement strand
CCCCGCCGAACCTCATCGTCTGTAATCCGGCCGCTACCAGCGGCGTCCGCCGCCGGAGTCGCCGCCGCCGCTGCGCTCACCACCACCGCCGCCGCCACTCGGGCGTCGCCGCGGGCGGTCGTCGCCACCGCTGCTGCGGGGACGGTCGTCGCCGCCGCCGCTGCGGGGACGGTCATCGCCACCACCGCTGCGGGGACGGTCATCGCCACCGCCGCTGCGAGGACGGTCATCGCCACCGCCGCTGCGGGGACGGTCATCGCCGCCGCCAC
The DNA here is from genome assembly GCA_027593235.1 of Chloroflexota bacterium. Lineage (GTDB taxonomy): Bacteria > Chloroflexota > Dehalococcoidia > UBA2979 > UBA2979 > UBA6627. The sequence continues at coordinate 29,925 of JAQCIU010000038.1, read as the reverse complement.
GTGGTCCGTCATCACGACGCGGACCGCGTGGGCGGTCGTCACGACCACCGCGATCTCGGCCACCACCACCGCCACCGCCGCTGCGACCTTCGTCGCGGCGACGCGGGCTGTCGTCACTCGCCTGCTCGTCGGACAACCCGACGCGCCCATCGCCGCCCTGGCCGGCCTCTCGCATCGAGAGGTTGATCCGCCCAAGGTTGTCGATCTCGATCACCTTCACCTGGACCCGGTCGCCAACGTTGACCACGTCCTCGACGCGGTCAACGTGGCCCTCGGCCATCTCGGAGATGTGCACCAGGCCGTCCTTGCCGGGCAGAATCTCGACGAACGCGCCGAACGCCATCAGGCGCACGACCGGTCCCTCGAACTCCTGGCCGACCTCGATCTCCTTGGTCAGACCCTCGACCTCGGCGATTGCTCGCCGCACGGACTCGGCGTCCGTCGCACCGATGAAGACCGAACCGTCCTCCTCGATGTCGATCGCCGCGCCCGTCCGTTCGATGATCGCGTTGATCACGCGGCCACCGGGGCCAATCACCGCACCGATCTTGCTCGGGTCGATCTTCACGATGCTGATCTTCGGCGCGAACTGACCAACCTCTTCGCGAGGCTCCTCAATCGCCTCCGCCATCACATCCAGGATCGCGAGCCGCGCGATGCGCGCCTGCTCGAACACCTGGTGCATGAAGTCGGAGGGAAGCTGCGGCAGCTTGATGTCCAACTGGACCGCCGTCACGCCGCGCTGCGTGCCCGCGACCTTGAAGTCCATGTCGCCGAACGCGTCTTCGATGCCGGCGATGTCGGTCAGGATCTTGTACTTGCTGGCGTCCGGCGTGGACATCAGCCCCATCGCGATCCCCGCCACCGGCGCCTTGATCGGCACCCCGGCGTCCATCAGCGCCAGCGTCGAACCACAGACCGACCCCTGCGAGGTCGAACCGTTCGAGGCCAGCACGTCCGAGACCACGCGGATCGTGTACGGGAACTCGTTGAAGTCCGGCAGCACCGGCTCAATTGCCCGCTGCGCCAGCATCCCGTGGCCGATTTCGCGGCGGCCCGGGCCGCGCATGAAGCGCGCCTCACCCACCGAGAACGGCGGGAAGTTGTAGTGGTGCATGTAGTACTGCCACTCGCCCGGAGCAATCCGGTCGAGCCGCGCACGGTCGCGTAGTGCGCCCAGCGTCGCAACGCTCAGCACCTGCGTCTCGCCGCGCTGGAACAGGCCGCTGCCGTGTACCCGCGGCAGCACCCCGACCTCGGAGCGAATCTCGCGCAGGTCGCCCGGGTGGCGGTCGTCTGCACGCAGGTCCTCTTCCAGCACGCGCGTGCGCACGAAGGCCTTGAGCTGCGTCTCCACGGTGTTCCGCACCAGCCGCTGGTCGTAGCCGAACTCTTCGCCGGCCGGAAGGTTCGCCGTCAGCTCGCCGTAGACCAGCGCGCCCAGCTCGTCCACGCCGCGGAAGCCCTCGCCGCTGATCGCGTCCAGCATCTCCTGGCCGCGGCCGTCGAGCGCCTTCTCGATCATCGAGACCAGTGCCGGGTCGGTCGGTGCCGGCGGCACGAACTCCATCTTCTCCTGGCCCAGCGCGGCGATAACCTCGCGCTGCAGCTTGTTCACCTGGGCAATCACGCCCTCGGCGTACTTGATCGCCTCAATGACCTCTTCTTCCGGAACCTGCTTGGCCCCGGCCTCGAGCATCACGACCGAGTCCTCGGTCCCCGCGACGATCAGGTCGATGTCCGAAGCCGCGATCTCCGCGTACGTCGGGAAGGCCTTGAACTCGCCGTCCACGCGCGCCACTCGCACCGAGGACACCGGGCCCTCGAACGGCAGCGACGACATGTTGACCACGACCGAGGCGCCGATCGTCCCCAGTACGTCGGCCGGCTGCTCGCGGTCGGACGTCAGCAGCGTGCAGACCACCTGCACCTCGCGCTTGAACCCCTTCGGGAACAGCGGGCGAATCGGGCGGTCCGTCATGCGCGCCGCCAGCGTCGCGTCCGTGCCCGGCCGGCCCTCACGGCGGAAGAACGAACCGGGAATCTTCCCGATCGCGTACATCCGCTCCTCAAAGTCAACGGTCAGTGGGAAGAAGTCGATGCCGGCTCGCGGTTCGCCGTGGCAAACCGTGACCAGCAGCATCGTGTCGCCGTAGCGAATGGTGCAGGCGGCCGCCGCGTTGGGGGCCAGCCGGCCGCTCGAAATTTCGAAGGCCTGTCCTTCGATCTCGGTTGAAAACACCTGGCTGTCCGCCGGGTAGGTGTGCTTGGTGGTTGTCTGAAGTGTCACTCGCTGAACTTTCTCTGGTGTGACTTGGTTCTGATGTCGCAATGCCGCCGCCGACCGTCCTGGTGGGCGACATGAGTCCGGGAAAAGAGAGGGGGATCGGGGCGGGCGAGGTTCGCCGCCGGCTGTCTTCGGAAGTTCCTGGTCCGACCGTTCGCGCCTCGGGCGGAAGCGGCGGTCAATTCGATGGCTCGGGCCCCGGGAGGGGACCCCGGAAACCAGGACCCCGTGGAACGGGATCCCAGAAACAGAGAGGGCTGCGCTAGCGGCGCAGCCCGAGAGCCTGGATTACCTGGTGGTAGCGCTCCACGTCCTTGTTACTGAGGTAGCGGAGCTGGCGGCGCCGTTGGCCCACGAGCTTCAGAAGCCCGCGCCGCGTGGAGTAGTCGTGCTTGTGCTCACGGAGGTGATCCGTCAGATGCACGATCCGGGCGGTGAGAAGGGCGATTTGAACCTCAGGCGAACCGGTGTCGCCTTCGTGCTGCTTGAACTGCTCAATGATGTTGGTCTTGCGTTCGGTCGTCTGCGTCAAACTGATCTGGTTCCTATGTTCTGCTCTACCCGTCAACACACTCCACAACGAATCAGCCCGCGCCCGGCGAGCCGTTCGTGCTGAGACTCACGCTAGCATAGGCCCCATGACCCGGCAATCCGTATCCCCCGACCATTCGAGGCCCAACCAACTCACCCTTCGCGCCTCCACGCACGGTACCCCGCGCTCCCACACCAACCCCCGAGGCCGCGTATGACCACCCTCGCCATTGTCACAGACGCCGATGCCTCGCTGCCGGCAGCGCTCCAGACCGCCCTCGGTATCCGCACCGCACCGCTCGAGGCCCCACTGCTCGTCGATCAAGAAACGATCCCCCGCCTCCGCTCCGAAGCCGGCGCTGTTCCGACCGCCGAGGCCCTCGCCGCCTGTAACGCCGCCATCGAGGGCGGCGCGTCCGCGATCCTCTACCTCGCCGCCGGCGACGGCTACGGCACGCCCCCGGATCTCGAATCCGCGCTCGCCAGCCTCGAAGTTGACGTAACGATCGAACAGACCGAGGGCGCCTTGATGGGCGCCGGCTGGCAGGCGATCGCCGCCGCCGAGGCGATCCGTGACGGCGGCGGTCTCCCCGAAGCCCTCGCCGCGGCGCGCCGCGTGCGCGCGGCGGTCAACGTCCTCGTCATGCTCGAACACCCGGAGATGGCCAGCGCCGCCGGGAACGCCGAACTCGGCATCGTCCGTCACCGCGCCCTCGTCTACCTGCGCGGCCCTGAGGTCTCGATCATCAGCCGCCCGACCAGGCGGGAAGCGGCACTCGCGCTGCTCCGCGATCGCTTCGCGGAGAGCGTCACGGCGCCCGCGCGAGCGCACGTCGCGGTCCAGCACGCGTCGGCCGGCCCCGGCGCGGACGCCCTCGCCCGCTGGATCGAGCGTGAGTTGGCGCCTGCACGCCTCGTCGTCGCGCCGATCACGCGCCACGCCGCCACCCGGCTCGGCCCGCGCGTGCTCGCGGTCGCCTGGTACGAAGATCCCATCGAGGGCCAACCGGACTGAGCGCCCCTCGGTGCCGCTAGGTCGCGACCAGATCGCCCTCGGCGCGCGCCACCCGTACGCCGAGCCAGCGCCGCGCCGCCGGGTACCCGCTGCGCTGAAGCCACAGCGCCAGCGCCAGCGCGACTAGGCAGACCACCGCCCCGATCACCCCGTCGAGGATGTAGTGGTTCGCCGTCGCCACTACGGCCACCGACTGCAACAACAGCGCCGCCACCGCCGCTAGCCGCCACGCCCACCGCTCCGTCGCTCGGAACACCACGATCACCAGGATCACTGACCACCCAACGTGCAGCGACGGCACCGCCGCGAACGGGTTCACGAACGCGGCCATCGACTGCGCCTGGTATTGCAGGTCGGAAAACTGCTGCAGCGTGTCCACAAAGCCCCACTCGGTCAGGTAACGCGGCGGAGCCACCGGGTAGCTCCAGTACATCAGCAGCGCGAACGCCCCCGAGATCAGTAGCCCATCTCGCAGCAGCGTGTAGAAGGTCCGCTGCTTCCAGAACAGCAGCAGCCCCACCCCGACGATCAACGGGAAATCGAGCCAGAAGTAGACGAAGTTGAACAGCCGCACCCGCCAGTGCGCGTCCAACGCCCACTGATTCACGTCCGGCTCAATGAACAGCCCCAGCCGATCCTGGAGCTCCACGATCCAGCGCGCGTTCGCCATCGCCGTGTCCGTTTGATCGACCACTGCTCCGCGCACGAGGAAGTACGCCAGAAACCCCAGCGCCACCAGCCCAAGCTCGATCAGATCGAACCACGCGAGGCCCGCCCGCGATGGCGCCGTGGTCTCGTGCAAGTAGCGGTAGACCTTCAGTCGCATCCGTCGCTCAACCCCATCGCCACACCCATCGAGGAACGCCGGCCGATCGTACCGGAGCGCCATCCGCTGGTCCGGACACGCGCGGCACTGTTGTTCGGCTCTCGGCAGCCTCCTATGCTCCCCGCAACCTCCCGCCGGGCGGATCGAGCAACCCACGCGCACCAGCCGCGCGAGAAGACGGAGCTACCACGTGGAGATCGAGGTCGGTACAGGCGATCTGTTCGAGCAGGCCGGCGACACCGCCGTCGTCTTCGCACCCCAGGGCAGCCGCCGCCTCACAGGCGACACCGCCACCGCCGATCAACGCCTCGGTGGCGCGATCGCACGCGCCCAGTCCCAGGGCCTCTTCACCGGCGTCGCCGGGCACACCCTCGAATTCCCCGCTCCGGCGCGCGCGCGCGTCAAGCGCATCGTCGTCGTCGAAGCCGGCGATCGCATCGCCGAGGTCTCGGCCGCCCAGCTCCGTACCGCCGCAGGCAACCTCGCCCGCGTCCTCCGCGGCATGAACGCCGGCAAGGTCCTGCTCAGCGCCCCCGCCGCCGTCGCCCGCGCGCTCGACGCGGAACAGGCCGCCCGCGCCGTCACCGAGGGCTTCATCCTCGGCCTCTACCGCTTCGATCAGCACCACACCCGGGAGGCGGATCGCCCCCGCGGCGCCGTCACCGGCCTCACCGTCTTCGCCGCCACCGCCCGCCAGCGTGCGGCCACCGAGCGCGGCACCCGCGTCGGTCGCATCCTCGCCGAGGCCACCAACCTCGCCCGCGACCTCGGTAACCAGTCCGCCAACCTCATGACCCCCACCGTCATCGCCGAAGAGGCCCGACGCCTCGCCGCCGCGCACGGCCTCGAGTGCGAAGTCATCGAGCGCAGCGAGGCGGAAAGCCTCGGCATGGGTTCCTACCTCTCCGTCGCCAACGGCTCCGTCGAACCACCGAAGTTCATCGTCCTCCGCTACCAGGGCGCCGCCCGCCGCGGGAACGACATCGCCCTGGTCGGCAAGGGCATCACCTTCGATACCGGCGGCATCTCCCTCAAGCCAGGCGCCGGCATGGAGGCGATGAAGTGGGACATGTGCGGCGCCGCCAGCGTCATCGCCGCCATCTCCGCGATCGCCCAGCTCAAGCCCAACGCCAACGTCATCGCCATCGCACCCTGCACCGAAAACATGCCAAGCGGCTCCGCCACCAAGCCCGGTGACGTCGTCTACGCCATGGACGGACAGTCCATCGAGGTCGTCAACACCGACGCCGAAGGTCGCCTCGTCCTCGCCGACGGCATCGCCTACGCGAAGTCCCAGGGCGCCGTTGCGGTGATCGATGTCGCCACCCTCACCGGCGCGATGACCGTCGCCCTCGGCGACGTCCGCGTCGGCGGCTTCAGCAACAACGACCGCCTCTGGTCGCAGCTCGAAAGCGCCGGCGACGGCGCGGGCGAGCGCTACTGGCGCATGCCGCTCGATGACGAATACAACCAGCTCATCAAGTCCGACATCGCCGATCTGAAGAACACCGGCGGTCGCCCCGCCGGCTCGATCACCGCCGCCAAGTTCCTCCAGGCCTTCGCGGGGGACACCCCCTGGGTGCACCTGGACATCGCCGGCGTCATGAACGTCTCCGCCGACAAGGGCGAATGGGCGAAGGGCGCGTCGGGCATCCCGGTCCGCACCCTCGTCCAGCTCGTCCTCAACCGCGCCGGCTAGCCGCCCGCGAACCGCCGCGAGCCGAGGGGAGGCCCGCGCTGAGCGACACCATCGAGGGCCTCTCCGGCGTCCTCCTCTGGACGCACGCCGATCGCTACGCAGCGATGCGTGCGTTCTACGTCGACACGCTCGGCCTCACCCCGCGCTCGGATCGCCCGCGTTTCGTCAATTTCGACTGGGGCACACAGCGGTTGACGGTCTCGGTCCACCACGCCGTCTCCGGGACGAACCCGGATCCGCTGCGCCTGATGATCAACCTCGCGGTCTCGGACATTCACGCCGTCGCCGCGCGCCTCCGCGCCAACGGCGTCCAGTTCTCCCGCGAGCCGGAACAGGAGCCATGGGGCGGCTGGGTCGCCACCTTCCAGGATCCGGACGGCAACACACTCCAACTCCTCCAGACCCCGCGCGAGAACGTCGGCTAGACCGGTGCGACTCGGTATCGATTTCGATGGCACCGTCACCGACGCCGCCGGTATGCAGCGCCAGTACGCCGCGCGACGCTGGGACGTCCAGCTCAGCGAGCACCAGGTCATGCGCGCCGGTGCCACGCCGATCATCGGCGCGGAACGCTACCAGCAGATGGGCGACGCCATCTGGGGGCCGCTCACCGCGTTCACCCCGCCGCAACAGGACGCCCTGGACACCCTCGGCAGCCTCACCGCGGATCACGAGGTCACCATCGTCACCGCGCGCAACGGACACCAGGCCGCCTTCGCGCGCCGCTGGCTCAACGCGCGCGGCCTCCCGATCCGCGTCGTGCACACCGCATCGGCCCCCAAGACCGCGATCTGCCACACCCTCGGAATCGAGCTGCTCCTCGACGACGACATCATCCGCCACGGCGCGGATCTGCTCGCCGCCGGCGTCCTGCCCGTGCTCTTCGAACTCCCGCACCACCGCGATCTCGCGCGCCCCCCGGGCCTGCAGGCCGTCGAGGGCTGGTCCGCCTTCGCCGATCTGGTGCGCTCGCTGCCGGCGCGCTAGCCGCGCACCGGCCCGGCCATGCGTTAGCCGCGCTTCGGCAGCAAGGGTGCAACGCGATCAAGGATCCGCATCGCGCAGCCGTACTTCGACATCAGCGGCACCACTTCGCTCCCGCCGCCCGTATCCAGGATCGTGATCCGGTTCGTGTCCGTCCCGAATCCCGCGTCGGTCGCCGTCACGTCGTTCGCCACGATCAGCGCCGCGCCCTTGGCCGATAGCTTCTTCGTCGCGTTGGCGATCAGATCGTTCGTCTCCGCGGCGAACGCCACCTTCACCAGCGTCCCCGTCACCGACGCGATGATGTCCGGGTTCTCCGCCAGCTCGATCGACATATCGCCCGTGTCGGCGCGCTTGATCTTCCGGTCCGCTGGCGCTGCCGGTCGGTAGTCCGCCACCGCCGCCGCCATGATCAGCGCGTCCGCGCGCGGCGCAGCCTCGTGGATCGCCGCCATCATCGAGGCCGCCGAACTCACCGCTACCACCTCGACCGCCGCCGGCGCGATCCCCGGCACCGTCGTCACCAGGATCACCCGCGCGCCCCGGTCCCGCGCCGCCTCCGCGATCGCGTTCCCCATCTTCCCGCTCGAATGGTTCCCTACATAACGCACCGGGTCGATCGCCTCGCGCGTCCCGCCGGCCGACACGATCACCGTGCGCCCGCGGAAGTCGCCGCGCTCTCGTCCAATCCGCGCCCGCACCTCCGCGACGATCCGCGCCGGATCCACCAGCCGCCCGGCGCCCACGCGCCCGGAGGCCAGCCGGCCCTCGGCCGGTCCGACGAACTGCACGCCGCGTTCCGCCAGCAGCGCGCGGTTTGCCTGCGTCGCCGGGTGCGACCACATCTGCGCATCCATCGCCGGCGCCAGCAGCAGCGGCGCCTGCGTCGCCAGCGCCGTCAATGAAACGAAGTCCTCGGCCAGGCCGTGCGCCAGCCGCGCCATCGTCGATGCTGACACCGGCGCGATCAGCATCAGATCCGCCCGCCGCGCCAGCTCCACGTGCGCCTCGCCAAACTCACCGTGCGGGTGCCACATGTCCACGTACGGCTCGCGCGCCGTCAGCGATCGGAACGTCAACGGCGGCACGAACTCCGTCGCGCTCGCCGTCATCGCCACGTCCACCACCGCGCCCGCCTGCACTAGCTGGCTCGCGATATCGAGCGCCTTGTAACTGGCGATCGATCCCGTCACCCCCAGCACGATGTGCCGGTCGTCTAGCGGCCCTGCCGACGAAACGATGTGGTTGGTCATGGATCCCCCCGGCGCAGCCGCTGCTGACGCCCGTACACGCGCGGAACGGCTACTGGTTCGCCTCGTAGACCAGGCGCAGGCCCTCGAGGTTCAGATCGGCTTCCACGTGGTCGAAACAGCCGACCTCTTTGCCGATCACCTCGGCGTAGCCGCCCGTCCCGATCACCGTGGTGTGGTGGTTTCCGCCGTCGTCCAGCACCTCTTTGAAGCGCCGCACCATCCCGCGCACCATCTCCACGTAGCCGAAGAAGATTCCCGCCTGCATCGAATGCACGGAGTTCCGCCCGATCGGCCCGTCCGGCCGTTCCAGGCTCACCCGGTGCAGCATCGCCGCGCTGTTGAACAGCGCCTGCGAAGCAAGCCCGATGCCCGGCGCGATCGCCCCGCCCAGGTAATCGCCGTCCGCCGACACCGCATCGAACACGCAGGCCGTGCCCAGATCCACGATCACCAGCGGCGGCTCGTACTTGTCCAGCGCCGCCACCGCGTGCAGGACGCGGTCCGGCCCCACCTCGCGCGGGTTGTCGTACAGCACCCGGATCCCCGTCTTGATCCCTGGGCCCACCACCAGCGCGTCCACATCGAAGTAGCGACGGCAGACCTGGCGAAACGTCCCCAACAGCGATGGCACCGTGGACGACATGATCGCCGCGCTCACGCGGCTCGGTTCAATATCCACGCTGCGCAGCAGACCGATCACGAGCATCGCGTACTCGTCCGCGAAGTTGTCCTGGTCCGTCGCCACCCGGAACGTCGCCGCCAGTTCATCGCCGTCGAAGAGGCCGATCGCAATACTCGTGTTGCCAATGTCGATCGCCAACAGCAGCTCGGGGTCGCGTTGCGGAGCCATGGCGGTTCCCGTCGAATGGTCCGCTGCCAGGACGAGCATCTCGTCCGCTCGGTCAGCGGCTTGCGGGGCGAACAGCGAGTCTGTTGCTCGTCGTCGCGGCAGTATAGCGAGGCCTCGGATCTGCCGCGTCCATCACTACCCGAACCCCTCGCCACAACGTTCGCGGATGGGGATTCGGTTATTTCCGAGCGACTCCACATAACCTCCTTGATCGGCCTGATCGGCCGGTGCTACATTCCCGCCCGGTCAGCGAGACGGCGTCGGTTCATGCGGCGAATCGGTCGACGGATTGCTGGGGGCGGACTTAACGACTGACCCGCCGCGGGCGCATCGCCCGCGAACGATCGGTATCTGGCAGGGAATCCACAAGCTATCCACCAACGTGGATAAGTGGTTCACGCGCAAGCGCGCGGCTGTCGGTTCCGGTCGTGGGTCGCGACGCGGCGGGGAGCGTCGATGCCGGGCGAACGCGTGCTAAACGATCCTGCGGCCTTTTGGCACGCGGCCTTACGCGATCTCGCGTCACAGGTGTCTCGCGCCAATTACGACACCTGGCTCGACGGGACCGAGGGCGTTCGCCTCGTCGACGACACCCTCGTCGTTGGCACGCGTTCGGAGTTCGTCACCGAGTGGCTCCAGAAGCGCCTCCGCCCCTCCATCATCCGATCCCTCAGCGAGATTGCCGGGCACAGCGTGGACGTAGCTTTCGAACCGTTACGAGCGGACATGGATCACGCTTCCGCCCTGGACTCCGTTGAGTCCCCCGCGCCACGCGCGGCCAGCCCCCGCCCTCGCCTCCGCGAGCGCTACACCTTCGATCGCTTCATCGTCGGCAAGGGCAATGAACTGGCCGCCGCCGCTGCACGCGGCGCCGCCGATTCACCTGGCGATCGCTACAACCCACTCTTCCTCTACGGCGCAGCCGGCCTCGGCAAGACGCACCTCCTGCAGGCCGTCGGCCACATGCTCGTCGAGCGCGATCTGCACGTGCTCTACGTCAGCGCCGAGTCCTTCACCAACCAGCTCATCACTGCCATCCAGGGCCGCAAGATGGAGGAGTTCCGCAAGCAGTACCGCGAAGCGGACGCCCTCCTCATCGATGACATTCAGTTCATCGCCGGCAAGGAGCAGACCCAGGAAGAGTTCTTCCACACCTTCAACGAGCTCTACGAGACCGGTCACCAGATCGTCATCACCTCGGACAAGAGCCCCGCGCTGATCCCGCACCTCGAAGAACGGCTTCGCACCCGCTTTGAGTGGGGCATGATCGCCGACGTCCAGGCTCCGGACATGGAGACCCGCGTCGCCATCCTCCGCTCGAAGGCCCGCGAACAGGGCGCCGTGGTGCCGGACGCCGTCCTCCACGTCATCGCTGCCCGCTTCAAGAAGAACATCCGCGAACTCGAGGGCTCGCTCACCCGCGTGCTCGCCTATAGCCGGCTCACCCGTGAGCCGCTAACGCCAGAACTCGTGCAGTCGGCGCTCTCCTCACTCGAGCCCACCGAGCCGCGCCTGCCCCCGTCACCCGGCCTCATCATCGAGACCGTCTGCCGCTACTTCGACATCGATCAGGAGAGCCTGCTCTCGAAGAGCCGCGAGAAGCGCGTCGCCTACCCACGCCAGATCGCCATGTACCTCATGCGCGAACTCGCCCACCGCTCGCTCGTCGAAATCGGCGACGCCCTCGGTGGACGCGATCACTCCACCGTCCACCACGGCTGGCGCAAAATGGAACGCTCGCTCGCGATCGATCCCGAGACACAGCGCGACATCGGCAGCCTCCGCGAGATGGTAGAACAGGCCCGCCGCATCGCCTGACCCGCACGCGCGGTCGCCAACCCTCGAGGTCGCGCGCAACTCTGAGGAGTGCCGATGACCTCCACCGCGTCCCTCGCCGCCTTCGTCGTCGACACACCTGTCGACGCCATCCCCGACGCCATGCTCCACGAGGCGAAGCGCACGCTGCTCAACGTCTTCGGCGTCGCCCTCTCCGCCTCCACCGATCACTCCGTCGACGCCCTCGAATCACTCGAGGTCCCGCCTGACGCCGCATCGCCGCGCGCCACCGTGATCGGGCGCGCCCCAGCCGGCCTCGCGCAGGCGGCACTGCTCAACGGCTACCTCGCCCACCTCCAGGACTACGACGACACCCACTTCCCCTCGATCCTTCACCCCAGCGCACCCGTCTGGCCCGCCGCGCTCGCCGCCGCCGAGGATCGCGACGCCTCCGGACGCGATCTCCTCGCCGCCTTCGCCATCGGCGCGGAGGTCGCCTGCCGCGTCGCCATGTCCATCCACCCCTGGCACTACAACGCCGGCTGGCACATCACCGGCACCACCGGTGGTTTCGGCGCCGCCGCCGCCGCCTCACGCCTGCTCGGCCTCACCCGCGAACAGACCGAGCAGGCGCTCGGGCTCGCCGCCACCCATGCCGCCGGTGTCCGCGAGGCCTTCGGGACCAACGGCAAGGCGCTCCACGCCGGCCACGCCGCTGCCAGCGGGTTGCGTGCTGCTCGCCTCGCCGCTGCCGGCTTCACCGGTCCCACCGCGATCCTCGAGGGCCGCCGCGGCTTCTGGGCCGTGCTCTCACCCAACGGCCACGACGCCTCCGTCATCGACGCCGTCGCGACCCCGCTCGATCACTGGGAACTCGCCAACAACGGCCTCAAGCCGTTCGCCAACGGCGTCGTCTCGCACCCGCTCCAGGACGCCGTCATCCAACTCCGCGAAGCGGACGCGATCGATCCGGACGCCGTCACCGCCATCGAGGCGCGCGTCCACCCGCTCGTCCTCGAGCTCATGAACCTCGAGCCGACCGTCGGCCTCGAAGGCAAGTTCTCCCACCGTCACTGCGCCGCTGCCGCCCTCGTCGACGGCGCCGGCCACGAGGCCCAGTTCACCGACGCCCGCGTGCGCGATCCCCGGATCGCCGCCATCCGCTCGCTCGTCCACGCCACCGTCGATCCCGCGCTCGGCGAAGACGAGGTCCATGTCACGATCCGCCTCGCCGACGGCGCCGCGCACACCATCCACGTCCCCCACGCCATCGGCTCGCCCGAAAACCCGATGTCCGACGCGCAACTCGAAGCGAAGTACCGCGCCATCACCGCCGAGGTCCGCTCACCCGAGCGCGCCGAAGCCCTGCTCGCCGCCACCTGGTCCCTCGATCAGGCAGCAAAGGCGCGCGAAACGATCACACTCGCCGGCGGACGTTGATCCGTACTCGCCACCCATCGGTCACGGTCGTGGAACCTGTTGAGACAGATGCGCAATTCCCCTTCGAGAACACGTTGATAAGTAACGTCGCGCCTTGGGCAACATTCCGGGCGTGATCCGCGTCTCGGGCGCATGGCAGAGGTCATGAACATCCGTGTGGAAAATGACGACACCGCTCCCCGTCCACGCCGAGAGTTTCCATACCGCTCGGGGGCGAATGTGATCATCAGATCGACTGGTATGACTTGCTGATCGGGTACCTATCCACACCGTCCCCACTACGACTATGACTAAGAAGAGTGCATGCTGGATGTCCCCGTGCTCCTTCTTTGCGACCCATCCGTTAATCCACGGCTGTGTACAGTGGTGATCTCATGATCGATTGCGTCGAATTCGAAGTGGTCGCCGGAAACGGCGGAGACGGTGTTGTGTCCTTCCGTCGGGAAAAGTTCGCGCCCCGTGGCGGACCCGATGGTGGTGATGGCGGCCGCGGTGGTGACATCGTGTTCGTTGCCGAACGCCGCCTCGCCACGCTTCAGCAATACCGCGATCAGCGCATCCGTTACGCCGGCAACGGTCGCCCCGGTGGGCCCAACCGCATGCATGGCGCTGCCGGTGAACAGCTCACCATCATCGTTCCGGCCGGCTCCGTGATCTGGGATCTCGACGAAGCCGATCCCGAGGCGGATCCCACCGCCACCCCGCTCGCCGACCTCGCCGAGTCGGGCGCCTCGATGCTCGTAGTTCGCGGTGGGCGCGGCGGTCGTGGCAACAAGCGCTTCGCCACCGCCACCCGCCAGGCGCCGATGTTTGCCCAGCGCGGCCAGCGAGGGACCACCCGCCGTCTTCGCATCGAACTGAAGCTCATCGCCGACGTCGGCCTCATTGGCCTTCCCAACGCTGGCAAGTCCACGTTGCTGCGCGCCTGGTCACGCGCCACGCCGAAGGTCGCCGCCTACCCGTTCACCACCCTCGAGCCCGAACTCGGTGTCGTCGACCTCGGCTACGACTCCTTCGTCGCCGCCGACATGCCCGGACTCATCGAGGGCGCAAGTCAGGGCGTCGGCCTCGGCCACGAGTTCCTGCGCCACATCGAGCGCACCCGCGTCCTGGTGCACGTCCTCGACATGTCCGCCGACGATCCGCTCGCCAACCGCGATCTCATCGATCAGGAGCTGCGCGACTTCGGGCACGGCCTCGCTGACAAACCGCAGATCCTCGCCCTCAACAAACTCGACGACCCGGACGCGCGCGCCAACCTCGAGCTGCTCGCCGACCAGATCGAGGCGATCGGCCTCCCCTGCTTCGAGATCTCCGCCGCCACCGGCGAGGGCACTCGGCAGCTCGCACAGCGCAGCTACCAGCTCCTCGCGGATTTGAAGGAGGCCGATGCCCCCAGCGAGGAGGAAGCCATCCCCATCCTCCGCCCCGAACCAACCCACGCCCGGTTCGAGGTCGACGCCAACGAGGGCGATATCCCGATCGTCCGTGGCTCCACCCCCGAATGGCTCGCCGAAACGCTCGACCTCAACCAGGCCGAGCCGCGCGCCGAGTTCTTCGATCGACTGAGCCGCCTCGGTGTCGCCCGCGCCCTCCACCGTGTCGGCGTCGGCACCGGCGACATGGTGCGGATTGGCGAGGTCACCGTCCGTTGGGACGGCGCGTGACCACGCCTCCGCGTGCTCGGCGCACCGGGATCCTCGGTGGAACCTTCGACCCCCCGCACATCGCCCACCTCGTGCTCGCCGCCAACGCGCGCCATGACCTCCAGCTCGACGAGGTCATCTTCGTCCCCGCCGGCGACCCCTACCGCAAGGCCGACCGCGAGGTCACCGCGCCCGATCACCGCCTCCGCATGATCGAGGCCGCCGTCGCCGATCTCCCCTGGGCCTCGGTCAGCCGCACCGAGATCGATCGCGCCGGACCCACATACACCACCGACACCCTCGAGGAGTTCGTCACCGCCGGCGGTGACTGGTGGTTCCTCCTCGGCGCCGACGCGCTCGCCGACCTCCCGCACTGGAAAGACCCCGCCCGCCTCGTCCAGCTCGCCCGCTTCGCCCTCGCGATGCGCCCCGGCCTGATCGACCACCTCGAAATCCCGCCCGCCACCCGCGCCGCCGTACCTGGCATCGAGGATCGCCTCGACCGCATCGAGATGCCGCTGCTCGAGGTCTCCTCTACCGATCTCCGCACACGCGTCCGCGACGGCAGACCGACGGACTACCTCACCACACCAGCCGTACGTGCCGTGATCGACGAACTCGGGCTCTACGCGCGGTAGACCGGCTGCCCGTCAAAGCCCTCCGGTGGGATCCCCACCAGGATCGAAGCGCGCGGAATCGGTGGCATCAGGAACGGCCGCAGATCCGCATCCGTGACGAACGGGAACCCCACCGCGGTCGCCTGCGCGCGCAACGTCGCTGTCGACCGCAGCCGCACCCGCTCCGCCGCCGCGCCCAGCACCGAGGCGTTCCACCGGTCGAGCCGCCGGTTCCCCGTCGGCCCGAACTCCCAGATCAATGCCAACCCGCCCGGCCGCAGCATCCGCAGCACCTCGGCCAGCAACGCCTGCAATTCCGCGTCGTCTAGGTGCTTCACCACGTACCCCGCGGTTACGAGGTCAAACGAACCATCCGCGAACGGCAGCGTGGCCGCTGTCGCACGCGCGAACTGGCGTCCCGCGTTGTCTCGCCGTGCCAGCGACAACATCTCCGCCGACAGATCGATCCCGATCGGTGGCGTCGTGAACCGCACCTGCTCATCCAGCACCCGCAGCAGCGTCCCGCGCCCGCACCCGATGTCCAGCACCCGCATCTCGGCGCGCAGCTTCAGGTTCTCCGGGAGCCGGTACAGCGGCCCGTTCGCCAGCAGGTGACCCTGCGGCCCCATCAGCCAGCGAAAGAGCATGGCGCGCGGGGACATCCCGCCAAACCAGCGTTCACGCCGTTGCGCACGGATCGAGGGCGAAGTACTCATCGGATCGCGATGGTGCGACGATCCCCTCGCGCGCTCAACCCGTCCGCCCTCGCGGGCTCCCAAACGCGGCCGCCCCTAGTCGCTCTCGAGGTCCGCCACCGTGGGTAACGTTGCGCCCGCGTTTTCCCGACGATCCAGCATGACCCGTCTCACGCAGCTCCTCCGCTTCGGCGCCCTGCTGATCGCCGCGCTCGTGCTGTTCGGCGCCACCAGCGTCAGCGCCCAGCCACCGCGGTCCCCCGCCCCGGCGGCTTCGGCCTGCTCGTCTGGACGGGGGGCGCGCTCGATCAGCTCCAGCGCGACGCTGTCGCAGCCGGCTGCGCACCCCGCGCGATCTGGACCGACGGGACGGGCGCGACCGCCGGCTCGCTCGTCGGATACCTCTTCGCCGCGCCCGCCTTCGTGAACGCGCAGTTCCTCGCGATCCACCCGACGGGACTCCCCGCCGCCACCCCGCTGATCCTCGTCTGTGAGCTGGCGCCGGCTCCCACCCCGCCCCCCGGCTCCACCTTCGAGACGCTCCCCGTCGGAGCCGCCCTCCCCTCGGGTGCCGCATGCGCCTCGCGCATCCGGCCGACCGCCGAGGTCCGCCCAGGCAACGCTGTCTACAACGCCACCCGCGGCACCTCACCACACGACCTCACCCCGCGCGTCGACGGCGACTTCGTCGGGACCACCGATGAGCTACTGCAATGGGTCGCCTGCAAATGGGGTATCGACGAGGACATCGTCCGCGCGCAGGTCGTCCTCGAATCCTGGTGGGACCAGACCACCGGCGGCGATCGCACCGCCGACCGGTCCGCCTGCCACCCCGATCTCCGCACCGCCTCCGGCGACTGCCCCGAGTCCATCGGCCTGATGCAGGTCCGCTACCCCTACCACCAAGAGGCCTTCGAGGACGCCAACGCCATCCGCTCCAGCACCTACAACCTGGACTACGCCTACGCCGTCTGGCGTTCCTGCTACGAGGGCGAACTCACCTGGCTCAACAACCTCGAGCGTGGCTCCGAATACGCCCCCGGCGACCTCTGGGGCTGCACCGGCGTCTGGTTCTCCGGCCGCTGGCGCACCCCCGCCGCCCTCGAATACAACGCCCGCCTCAACGCCCGAACCTGGGAAACCCCCGGCTTCCTCAACCCCTAGGCCCGGGTCCGGCGAACACCCCCCGCACCCAACCGGCGCCTGTCCCGCCACCACAGCGCGCCAACCAGCCCCGAAGGGTCAGCAAGGGTCGAAGACCCACTGAGGTCCGGCGAAACAACCCCCGCACCCGAACGACGCGGTCCCGCCACCACAGCGCGCCAACCAGCCCCGAAGGGTCAGCAAGGGTCGAAGACCCCAGGAGGTCCGGCGAAACAACCCCCCGCACCCGAACGACGCGGTCCTGCCACCAAAGCACGCCAAACAACCCGGAACGGTCAGGGAGGGTCGAAGACCCCTAGGAGGAAGGACATGCGGACGCGTGCGTCGCGGGCGGCGCCCCAGTCGCACATCGCTGCCAGCTCGCGCAGGCGCGGCGCTAGGTGCTCGTAGCCACTCACGAGCGGTGCCAGCACCGCGTCGGGTGCTTCCCAGACCGCCGCCACCGCGCGAGCGCAGCCAGCGAGGTCCGTCGACGCCTGCCACGACCGCTCCAGCTCTCGGGCGTCCTCTGGCGTCTCCACGTCGCGATCCGCGTAGCGATACAGCGGCCGCAGATCGACCTTCAGCTTCTGTGTCAGGTGATTCGCTGCTAGCGCCAGCTCGTGCTGACCGCCCATCCGCGCGCTGAACGCCCACGACTGGAAGAACAACACGATCGACGGATCATCAAGGAACCCCAGCGGGCACTCGCCCACGCCCTCGAACTCAACGAAGAAGCGTTGCGGCCCCGGCGTCGCGACCATCCGAGGGGTGGGGGCTACGCGTCGATCGTCGCCTGCAGCGCGTTCGTCATGATGAACGCGCGTCGCGGCGCAACCTCATCGCCCATCAGCCGCGTGAACAGATCGTCGGCCACCGCCGCGTCGTGCACCTCGACCTTCAGCAGCGAGCGCCGCGTCGGGTCCATCGTCGTCTCCCAGAGCTGCTCCGGGTTCATCTCGCCCAGCCCCTTGTAGCGCTGGAAGTTGAACCGCTCGCCCTCGTGCTCCTTCACGAACTTCTCGTGATTCGCTTCCGTGAACAGCCACGTCACATTGCGGTTCCGCGTCGCGCTGTAGAGCGGCGGCTGCGCGATGTAGAGGTAACCCTCTTCGATCAGTTTTGGCATGAAGCGGTAGAAGAACGTCAGCAGCAGCGTCCGAATGTGAGCGCCGTCCACGTCCGCGTCCGTCATGATGATCACCTTGTGGTAGCGCAGCTTCGTCGAGTCGTAGTCCTCGCCGAAGCCCGTGCCCAGCGCCGTGATGATGACGCGGATTTCCTCGTGCGCCAGCATCTTGTCCAGGCGCGCCTTCTCCACATTGATGATCTTGCCCCGCAACGGCAGGATCGCCTGCGTCCGGCGATCGCGGCCGCCCTTGGCCGAACCGCCGGCGGAGTCGCCTTCCACCAGGTAAATCTCGGACAGTTCCGGAGAGCGCTCGGAGCAGTCGGACAGCTTGCCGGGCAGCGTGCTGCCCTCCAGCACACCCTTGCGCTGCACCAGATCGCGCGCCTTGCGCGCCGCCTCGCGAGCGCGTGACGCCGTCAGTGCCTTGTCCAGGATCTTCCGCGCGATCTGCGGGTTCTCCTCCAGCGCCTGACCCAGCTTCGACGCGAACACCGACTGCACGACCCCCTTCACCTCGGGGTTGCCCAGCCGCGTCTTCGTCTGACCTTCGAACTGCGGATCGGCGATCTTCACGCTGATGATCGCCGCCAGGCCCTCGCGCACGTCGTCGCCGGACAGGTTTGGATCGTTGTCCTTCAGGATCTTCGCCTTGCGCGCGTGATCGTTCAGCACGCTGGTCAGTGCGCTGCGGAACCCCGTCAGGTGCGATCCGCCGTCAATCGTCTTGATGCAGTTTGCGAACGAGTTCACCGTCTCGCCGTACGTGCTGTTGTACTGAAGCGCGATCTCGACCAGCACCCCGTCGCGATCCTCGAGCACGTAGATCGGGTCCGGGTGCAGTGGGCCCTTGTCGCGGTTGATGTGGCGGACGAACGCCTCCACGCCGGAGTCGAAGAAGTACGTCATCTCGTGCGGCACCGGCGTCGCGCGGTGATCCACGAAACGGATCCGAATCCCCTTCGTCAGATAGGCCATCTCCCGGAACCGGCTCGACAGCGTGTCGAACTCGTACTCCAGCGACTCGAAGATCGTGTCGTTCGGCAGGAACCGGATCGTGGTGCCGGTCACGCCCTTCGCAACCTTGCCCACCTTCTGCAATTTCGAGGTGGCCACGCCGTTCGCGTACGTCTGCCGCCACAGCGCGCCGTTCTGCCGCACCTCGACCTCAAGGTCCTCCGACAGCGCGTTCACCACCGAGGCGCCAACGCCGTGCAGCCCGCCGGACACCTTGTACCCGCCGCCGCCGAACTTGCCGCCGGCGTGCAGCACCGTCAGCACCGTCTCAACGGCCGACAGCCCAGTCTTCTCGTGCTTGTCCACCGGGATGCCGCGGCCGTTGTCGGTCACGCACACGTGGCCGTCCGCCTCGATATCGATCGTGATGAAGTCGCAGTACCCTGCCATCGCTTCGTCGATCGCGTTGTCCACGATCTCGTAGATCAGGTGGTGCAACCCGCGCGAGTCCGTGGAGCCGATGTACATGCCCGGCCGTCGCCGTACCGCTTCCAGTCCTTCGAGGACCTGGATATCCGCCGCCGTGTAGGACGGATCTGCGTTCGCGTTGCGCCCGCTACGGGGCGACGTGCTCGCACGCTCGGTTGTCGTCATAAGGCCTCGCTCATCACCGGCAAATCATCGAGGACCAACCGACCATCGCGTCGAGGCGCAGAGCGCCCTGCACGACTGCCGAGGAATTGATCACCCGCTTGAATGGACACCACTAATTCTACCATAGATCGGGCCCGTTTTCGGCCCGCAAGACCCTGCGCGCGACGGCCCGCGGGCCGTCAGGCCGTATCCACGCCGCTCGTTGTCGTGAGCTACCGGTCAGCCCTCGATTACTCCCGAATTCGCCCGAAATCACCGCGATCCGCGCTCGCCCTGACCTGCGCCGCCGGACCTCTATACTGACCCTCGTGGACCCCATCGCAATCGACCCAATCGGCACCGTTGCCAACGGCCAGCACGACGTCGCGCGCGGCGACTGGTCGCGTCAGCGCAGCACCATCCGCTTGCGCCCTGGCTTCGGCGATCGCCTGCTCGGCCTCGCCGACTACTCGCACGTCATCGTCATCGGCTGGCTCCACGAAATACCCGCCGAACTCCGCGATCGCCCCTCCGCCTACCCCGCCGGCGACGACCAGCTCCCGCTCCAGGGTGCGCTCGCCCTTCGCGGTGGCGCCCGCCCCAACCCCATCTCCATCACCGTCTGCGCGCTCCGCGATATCGACCGCGACACGCTCACCGTCGAGGGCCTCGATCTCGTCGATGGCACCCCGATCCTCGATCTGAAGCCCTACATCGCCTTCTACGACGCCCGCCCGGATGCGACCCTCCCGCGCTGGGCGCAGGGCTAGCGAGGTGCCCTCCGGTCGCCGGCTCCAGCCCGGGCGCACCGGCCGCGAACACGCCGGCGAATCGCCCATCCACCGTCCGCCGACCCGCACCCAGCTCGGCGCCGTCTACCGTGCCCTGCTCCAGCTCCACGGCCACCAACAGTGGTGGCCGACCGCCCTCGAGGATGGCCCCGGCGCCCGCCTCGAAATCTGCTTCGGCGCGATCCTCACCCAGAACACCTCCTGGAAGGGCGCCGCCGCCGCGCTTGAAAACCTCCATGCCGCCGGCGCCCTCGATGCCGAAGCGCTCCTTGCGCTTCCCACCGACGTGCTCGCCGACCTCGTGCGCCCCTCCGGGCACTTCAACGTGAAGGCGCGCAAACTCCAGTCGTTCTGCCTCGAGATCGTCGAGGGCTACGGCGACCTCGACGATCTGCTCGACGCCGATACGGACGAACTGCGCGAACGCCTGCTCGCCATCTGGGGCATTGGCCCCGAAACCGCGGACGCCATCACCCTCTACGCCGCCCGCAAACCCACCTTCGTCGTCGACGCCTACTCCTACCGCCTCTTCGAACGCCTCGACCTCCCACCCGGCCGGCGCAACTACGACGTCTACCGGGACTTCTTCCTCGGCAAAATCGGCCCCGACGTCAACGAACTGAACGAATGGCACGCCCTCATCGTCCGCCACGGCCAGAACATCTGCCGCCGCTCCAACCCCCGCTGCGACGAATGCCCGCTCCTCCGCCGCTGCCCCTTCGGCCAAAACGAAATGGGCCTGCGCACCGGCTAGCTGCAGCCTGGTTGTCATTCGGTGTCGCTAAGCGACGCGCGATCGTCCCTCGCTGTCTTCGGACCCCCGGCGTCCCAGGGACCTTGGCGATCGACGTCGGGGACCGCGCCACGTCCGCCCGCCGCGCCGTCGCCGCCGCCGCCACACTCCCGAGGAGAGCACCCCATGATCGCCGCCGAATTCATCGCCCCCGACCCGACCTCAATCGGCATCGACCCCACCGCGCTCGCCACCCTCAACAGCCGCGTCCGCTCGTACGTCGACGCCGGCCTGCCCGCCGCCCAGATCGCCGTCGCCCGCTACGGCAAACTCGCCGGCATCGCCACCTACGGCTCCGCCGTCCAGGCTGGCGAGGAACAACCGGCCACCGACGACACCCTCTTCTGCCTCTTCTCCGCCACCAAAGGCATCGTCGGCGCCGCCGCCTGGGCACTCATCGAGGACGGCCAGCTCAACATCGACGAGCACGTCGCCGACATCGTCCCCGCCTTCAAAACGCACGGCAAAGACATCGTCACCGTGAGGCAAATCCTCACCCACACCGCCGGATTCCCGTACGCCCCGATGCACCCGAAGCTCTGGGAGGATCGTGCTCTGCGGAACGAACGCATGGAGTACTGGCGCCTCACCTGGGAGCCCGACAGCCGCTTCGAATATCACGCCACCGCCGCTCACTGGGTGATCGCCGAGATCATCACCCAGCGCACCGGCCTCGACTTCCGCGACTACCTCCGCCAGCGTCTGCTCGACCCGATGGCCCTCCCCGACCTCCTCGTCGGTGTCCCCGACGACCAGCAGCAACGCCTCGCCGACATCGTCTACTTGCAGCCCCCCGAAATGCCGGAGGACGGCTGGAAAGAGGTCAACCCGGAAACCATCCTCCACTTCAACCTGCCCTCGCAGCGCCGCGCTGGCGCCCCGGGCGGCGGCGGCTTCGCCGGGGCCGGCGAACTCGCCCTCTTCTACCAGCGCCTCGTCTCCGTTCCGGAGTCCGGCGCCCACGCCCCGCTCAAGCAGTCCACCATCGACATGGCCACCACCGTCTACACCAGCGCGCACCACCAGAACATCGACGGACTTCCGGTCAATCGCGCCCTCGCCGTCGTCGTTGCCGGCGACCACCCAGCCCAGCGAGGTTTCGCCCCCAACGCTTCGCCTCGCGCCTTCGGTCACGCCGGCGCCGGCGGCCAGATCGCCTGGGGCGACCCCGCGACCGGCTTCTCCGTCGGCTTCGTCACCAACGGCTTCGACTCCAACGACAACCTCGCCGCCCGCACCGCCGACCTCAACCGCCTCGCCGGAGCTTGCCTCCTGGACTGAGCCTGCCGCGCCGCCGCTGCGCCTCCGAGGGCTGTCCCGTCTCGCGAGGTCGGCTCAGTCGCGGCTGGGCCGGTCGCGCATCAACGTGACCCCGCGGGAAATGGCCGCCCCCAACGAACGAGACTTCACCTGCGGCTCGCGCGCAGCACAGAGTCAGCCGCCCACCTCGCCACCCCCGCCCACCCCGAGGCCACACCCCCTCCTTGTCCCATCGCCCACCGCACCCACACACTGACCAGCAATGGAACTAGGAATCATCGGCACCGCTCGCAGCGGCAAAACCTCGCTCTTCAACGCCGTCACCCGCGGCTCTGCCGCCGTCGGCGCCTACAGCTCGGCCACCGAACCCAACATGGGCACCGTCCGCGTGCCCGATCCCCGCGTCGACGCCCTCTCCGCCATCTTCAAACCCAAGAAAAAGACCTACGCCGAAATCCGCTGGATCGACTACCCCGTCGCCGGCTTCGGACCCGAGGGCCCCGGCGCCCGCTTCGTCGCCGACCTCGCCCAGCTCGACACCCTCGTCCACGTCGCCCGCGCCTTCGAGGACGACGCGATGCCGCACCCGGACGGCGCCGTCGATCCGCACCGCGACTACGAAGCACTCGAACTCGAGCTTCAGTTCGCTGACCTCGCGCTGATCGAGCGCCGCATCGAGCGCATCGGCTCCGAGATGCGTTCGGTGAAAGCCGGCGAACGCGCCACGCTCGAGCGCCAGCTCCAGCTCATGCAGCGCATGCAAACCCACATCGAGGCCGGCGCCGGCCTCCGCTCCTTCGCCGTCACCCCCGAGGAAGCGAAGGAACTGCGTGCCTACCGCTTCGTCACCCGCCTGCCCGAACTGGTGATCGTCAACATCGGTGAAGGCCAGCTCGCCGACGCCGCGACCATCGAGGCCGAATTCGCCGAACGGCACGGCGGCGAGAAGATCGCCGTCGCCGCGCTCTGCGCCAAGGTCGAGGCCGAACTCGCCACCATGGACCCCGCCGACGCCGCCGAGTTCCGCGCCGAACTCGGCCTGCCCGACGAATCGCCGCTCGATCGCGCCATCCGCTTCGCCTACGACCTGCTCGGCCTCCACTCCTTCCTCACTGCCGGCGAGGACGAGTGCCGCGCCTGGCCCGTCCTCAAAGGCGCAACCGCTCCCGAGGCCGCCGGCACCATCCACACCGACCTCGAACGTGGCTTCATCCGTGCCGAGGTCGCCGGGTACGAGGACCTCGTTGCCGCCGGCTCCATGGCCGAACTCAAGAAGCGCGGCCAGCTCCGCACCGAGGGCAAGTCATACGTCGTCGCCGATGGCGACGTGCTCAACATCCTCTTCAACCTCTAGCCGCACCCGATCGATCAACCACCGCTGAGCGGAGCGACGATGGACATCGAAGCTCAGATCGCCATCACCGAGGCCATCGAAGCCGCCCTCGAGGGTGGCCCCGCCGTCCTCGTCGCCACCGTCACCGGCTCCGGCGATCCGCCCTGGCTCGAGCCCGGTGCCAAGCTGCTCGTCCGCCCGGACGGCGCGCGGATCGGCGGCCTCGGCCCTGCGCCCGTCGACGATGCTGTCGCCGAACACGCCATCGAGGCCCACACCGCCTATCCCCGGATCGCCGTCGAAACCCTCTATGTCGGCCCGGACGGCCAGACCACCACGCGACGCCACGCATCGCGTGCCGGCGACGCCGAACTCATGCTCCAGATCTGGGAGCCGCCTGCTCGCCTCATCGTCGTCGGCGGTGGCCACGTCGGACTCGCGCTCGCCACCTTCGGCGAACAGCTCGGCTTCGCCGTCACCGTCATCGACGATCGCGAGGACTTCGCCAACCGCGAGCGCTTCCCGATGGCCGAGCATGTCCTCTTCGGCGAAATCGGCGAGCAACTCGATACGATCGCCCTCGATCGTTCCGCCCACGTCGTCCTCGTCTCGCGCGGACACCGCCAGGACGAAATCGCCCTCCGCCACGCCGTCGTCCGGCCCACCGGCTACCTCGGCATGATCGGCAGCCAGCGGCGTACCGCCACCGTGCTCCAGCACCTCCGCGACGAGGGCTTCGATGCTGCCGCGCTTGCCGCCGTCAGCACCCCGATCGGCCTCGATATTGGCGCCGAAACCCCCGAGGAGATCGCGCTCGCTATCCTCGCCGAGATCGTCATGCTCCGCCGCGGCCGCTCCGGGGAGCGGATGCGCGACCAACGAGGCGTGCCCGAACTCGATTGAAGTGCCCGACTGAAGTGCTCGCTTGAGCTGAACGCTCTGTGCGGGAAGCGGCATCCGGCAGCGCGAATCTGACGATCCGTTTGCGAAACCGAATCCGACCGCTGCGACATAAACACGGCACTTGCGTGCTGTGCTAACCTGCCTCTTGCGTCCCGTTTCGCCCCGTCAGGGTTGACGAAACGGTCGCCACCGAGCCTGCCAGTTCCCTCTGGGGCGCGAAGGTCGAGAAATCGGCCTTCGTGCTTGTCTAGGGTCGGTTCAGTAGCAATACGCACCTCGCTCCTGAGCGGATCTCTCCCCCGTTATACTGAACGTGGTCGCGCCCAGCCCACAGCGGCGCACCCGACGAAAGTGCGGTCCGGTGTCCAGCGAAATCTTCCGCGAAATCCGTGAAGCCCGTGCCACCGGTGAACCCCGTGTGCTCGCCACCGTCGCCCGCACCCGTGGATCCACCCCGCGCAAAGCCGGCGCCACCATGCTCCTGCGCCCCGACGGCACCTTCCAGGGCACCATCGGCGGTGGCTGCGGGGAGGCCGAGGTCTGGCAAGACGCCATGGACACCATGGCCGATGGCATGCCGCGCCTCACCGTCGTCGATCTCACCGAGCCGATCGACGGTGATGACAAGATCTGCGGCGGCATCATGGAAGTCTTCGTCGAGCGGGTGACCGCCTAGGCACCCTCCCCGCTATCATCCCCGCGAGATCCAGCGTCGCCTGTGGCGCGTACTCACCCCTGGACGCCGCGATTGCAAGCGGCCTCGCGTGCTACGATCAGCCGGCGCCGATCCCCTGGACATAATGGCCGGCGAGGAGGATGACTCAATGCTCGGAAGCCTCGGTTGGCAGGAACTGCTGATCATCCTCGTGATTCTCGCGCTGCTCTTTGGAGCGTCGCGTGTTGCCGATCTCGGCGGCGCGCTGGGTCGCGGGATTCGCGAGTTCCGCTCGGAAGCCCGCGGCGAAGACGAAGCCGCCGATTCGGACACCAAGGCGAAGGCACCCGCCGACGCCGACTCCACGAAGTCTGACGGCTGATCCGCCACACCTGCGCATGACCCAAACGGGCGCCTCAACGGCGCCCGTTCTCGTTCCCACGGCGCCTACCCGCTGCTCCTCGCGATGCCGCGCGGTTGAACACAGCGCTACATTTCCGCCCAATACGTGTCAGCGCCCCAACCACCACTAGCGAGAGGCCTCACCGTGGAGATCGTTCCCGGGCTCCATCAGATCCGTACGCCCATGAACACGCCGGGCCTCTCCTTCGTCATGCCCTACGTCTTTCAAACTCCGGACGGCGTCACACTCTTTGATGCCGGTTACGGCACCAACGAGGCCACCCAGGCGATGACCGAAGCCCTCGCTGCGCTCGGGCACCGACCGAGCGATATCCAGCGACTGGTCATCTCCCACGCCCATCCTGATCACCTCGGCATGGCTGGCTGGGTCAAGGAACAATCCCCCGACGCCGAGCTGGTGATGCTCGAGCGTGAGTGGGAGTGGATCCGCCACCGCTGGCTCGACTTCCAGCACTGGGAAGATCACTCCAACGACTGGCTCATCCGCCACGGCATCGCCCGCAAGGAAGTCGAAGCCGCGGATCGCGCTGGCGCGATCGGCCTCGGTGGCGCGTTCCGGTCCCCCGGTGGCCTCAAGCGGTTCCTCGGTGGCGCCATCGGTCGCCTTCGCAACGGCGACCCCGATCGGAGCTGGCGGCGCAGCTTCCGCATGGACATCGAGCCCGATCGCCTGCTCCAGGACGGCGAAACCCTCGAGGTCGGGGACTGGGTGCTCCAGGCCGTCTGGACCCCCGGCCACACCCCCGGTCACCTCTGCCTCTACGAGCCCAACCACAAGCTCATGCTCACCGGCGATCACGTCCTCCCGCGCATCACCCCCAACGTCTCCATGCACATCGACGACGAGGAAACCGATCGCTCCCCGCTCGCCGAATACCTCGCCTCCCTCGAAAAGACCGCCGCCTTCGACTCCCGGCGCGGACTCCCCGCGCACGAGTGGGACATCGAGGACCTCCCCGGCCGCTGCCGCGAGCTGATCGCGCACCACGGGGATCGCCTTGAGGAAGTACTCGCCGGGATCGGCGATGGCACCGCCACCGCCGGCGCCATCTCCGGGCGGGTCCACTGGAACACCCGCCCCTTCAACGAGTTCAACATCTGGCAGAAGCGCAGCGCGCTCGGTGAGACCCTCGCCCACCTCGAGGTTCTCCGCGCCGACGGCCGCGTCCGCCGCTTCGACGACGATCACACCCGCTGGGAGTGCGTCTAGTCGCACGCCGCTGGAGGTGACCGGTGACGCTCGTCTTCATCCGGCATGGTCAGGCCGTCAGAAACGCCACCGGCGTGATCGGTGGCTGGCGCGACTACCCGCTGACCGACCTCGGGCGCGATCAGGCACGCCGTGCCGCCGTCCGCCTTGCTGCCACGCGCGTCGACACCATCTACGCCAGCAACCTCAGCCGGGCGTCCGAAACTGCCCGGATCATCGCCGCCGCCAGCAACATCGAGGTCGTCGAAAACGCCGCCCTGCGCGAACGTTCCTGGGGTGACGCCGAAGGCCTCACCCGTCACCAGATCGCCGAACGCTTCGGCCACGGCACCCCCCGCGGCGAGGGCCACATCCCCAACGAGGAGCTGATCGAAACTTTCCGCGCCCGCCTCCTGCCGTTCGTACTCGAACTGCACGAGCGTCACCGCGACCAGCGCGCCCTCGTCGTCGCGCACGCCGGCACCGTCCACGCCATCCTCAGTGAACTCTTCGGTCTCGCGCCCGCGAACCTCCCCCGCGTCAACTTCGCCAATACCGGCTTCACCGTCGTCGAAAGCTTCGACCCACCCGTCCTCGGCGCCATCAACGACCACGCCCACCTCGAGTAGCCGCCGCCACCCCGCGGCTCCCCCCTTGCGGGGCACCCCTGGGACAATGCCCGCCGAACGCCCGTCCGCGCACCTCGCGTGTGACAATGAGCGCATGCGAGGTTGCCCCCGCGGCGTAGCCGCATCGTCGAAATGACTCCCCCGTCCTGGCGTAGCCGCGTTGCCCTGATCGCCGGCCGAGGTGCTGGCGCCGCTACCCGCCGCCTCGGACGTGGCGGCGGCACGGCCTTGCCCGGCCTCGTCGCCGGGGCGATCGCCCCGCGCCTCCTCGATGAGCTGGCCGCCGATCTGCCGCACGGCCTCGTCACCGTCACCGGCACCAACGGCAAAACCACCACCGCCCACCTGCTCGCCGCGATCCTCACCCGTGCCGGCCTCGATCCCCTCGCCAACCGCGCCGGCTCCAACATGGAGCGCGGCCTCGCCGCCGCCTACGTCGGCGAAGTCGATCCGCGAGGTGACCTCGATCGCCGCGCCGATCGCATCGGCGTTTTCGAGGTCGATGAAGCTGCCCTCCCAGCGCTCTTCCCGCGCCTCCACCCGCGCGTCGCTACCTTCCTCAACCTCTTCCGCGATCAGCTCGATCGCTACGGCGAAGTCGACTCCGTCGCTTCCGGCTGGCGAACCATGCTCGCGACCGCGCCCCCCACCGACGGAAGGACTCCGGCGCAAACGCTCGTTCTCAACGCCGACGATCCCAACATCGCCCTCCTCGCCGAACTCGCCGCCGGGCGCCCCGTCATCACCTTCGGGGTGGACGATCCCGCGATGGCGCTCGCCACTGCCGATCACGCCAGCGACGCTCGCTTCTGCCCCGACGGCACCCGCTACCGCTACGACGCCGTCTACATGGGCCACGTCGGCATCTGGCATTGCGACTGCTGCGGCCGCGCTCGCCCCGCCCCGGACGTCAGCGCACGCCGCATCGTCCTCGAGGAAGATCGCTCCATCGTCGACCTCGCGATCGCCGGTGAGCCGGTCACCATCACCCTCCCGCTCTGCGGTCTCTACACCGTCTACAACGCCCTCGCCGCCGCGGCCGCGGCACACGCGCTCGGCGTGTCCACCGAGGTCATCGTTGCCGCGTTGGAGGACGCCGCAGCGCCGTTCGGCCGCCAGGAACGCTTCACCCTCGGCGACAAGACCGTGCGTGTCCTCCTCGCCAAGAACCCCGCCGGCCTCAACGAAGTGATCCGCACCCTTGCCGCCTCGGAGCGCCCGCTCACCATCCTCGCCATGCTCAACGACGGCATCCAGGACGGGCAGGACGTCTCCTGGATCTACGACGCCGACCTCGAACTCCTCGCCCCGCGCGCCCCCACCCTGATCGCCGGCGGCGATCGCGCCGATGACTTCGCGCTCCGCTGGCACCTCGCCGGTATCGAGCCCCACGCGGTCCTCAGTAGCACCGAGGCCGCCCTCGACCGCGCCCTCGAAGTCACCCCCGTCGGCGCCCGCCTCGATGTTGTCGCCACCTACACCGCCATGCTCGACGTCCGCGAAGCGCTCGCCCGCCGCGCCGGCACCGCCTCCTACTGGGAATCTCCGGAACGCGCGCGAGGTACCGCATGACCGCCGTGACCACCCCTGAAGCCCCCGCGAGCCTCGAAGACAGCGTCCTGACGACGCCAGTCGCGACCCCCGAGGGCGACGTGGCCGCGACGCCCCGCCTGCTCACCGCCGCCGCGCTCGCGGACGCGCCACCCATCCGTGTCGTCGCCCTCTATGCCGACGTCATGAACGTCTACGCCGATCGCGGCAACCTCATCGCTATCCGCCACCGCGCCGCCGAACGCGGCATCGCCATCGAGGAGTTCGCCGTCAGTCTCGGCGACCCGCTCCCGCCCGCCGCC
Organism: Chloroflexota bacterium; assembly: GCA_027593235.1. GTDB lineage: Bacteria > Chloroflexota > Dehalococcoidia > UBA2979 > UBA2979 > UBA6627. The sequence continues at coordinate 615 of JAQCIU010000038.1, read as the reverse complement.
GATCTGCTCCTTATCGGTGGCGGCCAGGACCGTGAACAACACCGCATCGGTCCCGAACTCCTCACCCGCGGCGACACCCTTCGCGCCTGGGTCGAAGACGACACCGCCATGCTCGTCGTCTGCGGCGGCTTCCAGCTCTTCGGCCGTTGGTACCGCGACCAGCACGGCGCCATCATCCCCGGCCTCGGCATCTTCGATGTCACCTCGGTCGCCCCCGGCCCCCGCGCCGCCCGCGCCGTCGGCGACGTCCTCATCGAAAGCGCCGTCCCTGGCATCGGCGAAGTCGTCGGCTTCGAAAACCACGCCGGTCGCACCTACCTCGCTCCCGCCGCTCGCCCCTTCGGCCACGTCCGCGCCGGCCGCGGCAACAACGGCGAGGACGGATCAGAAGGCGCCGTCTACCGCCAGGCCATCGGCACCTACCTCCACGGATCCGTCCTCCCCAAGAACCCTGCCCTCCTCGACCACCTCCTCGCCGCCGCCCTCTCCCACCGCCTCCGCGAACCCGTCACCCTCCCGCCCCTCCCCACCCCCCTCGCCGACCGCGCTCACATCACCGCCGCCACCATCGCCCAGCGCAAAGCCCCTCACCGCCCCTAGAGCCCGGGGAGCGCT
>JAQCIU010000037.1:0-30342 GCA_027593235.1 Chloroflexota bacterium | reverse complement strand
AGACCCCATGGCTCGCTCGGTGGCCGCCCACCCATCAGCCGTGTCTCACATGTCCGTGGTCAGTACAGCTAGCCCGAGCAGGCCTCATGCGAGACATCTACGTCGTGACGCACACCGAGTCGAGACACCACGTCCAGCGCCGCGTCGGTGGCTGGTACGACAGCGGGCTCACCGGCCGCGGCCAGCGGCAGGCCGACGCCGTAGCCACGCGCCTCGGAGCGCTGATCGCCACCTCGGCACCACGTCTCGTGTCCTCGGATCTCACGAGGGCACGCGAGACCGCGGCCCGCATCGCGACCCACTTCGATGTGCCGCTCGAGCAGAGCGGCGATCTCCGTGAGCTGAGCTACGGCGTCGCCGAAGGCAAGCCGCAGGCCTGGCTCGACGAACGGCTCGTCCCCGCGCCGGACCATGACCGCCTCGACCATCGCGGCATCGAGGGCGGCGAAACCAAGCGGGAGTTCGCCACGCGGATCTATCGCGCGATGGACACGATCCTCGAGGACGGCGCCCCCGCGCAGATCGTGGTCACGCACGGCTTCGCGCTGACCTTCGTCGTCGCGGCCTGGATCGGGATGCCAATCGAGGCAGCCGGGCAACTCAATCTCGCGTCGACCTCCGGCGGGATCACCCACCTGCACGAAGACGACTTCTGGCGAAACCGGCAGGTGCGCAGCCTCAACGAGACGCGACACCTCGAGGGCATCTAGTCGCCGTCGAGCAGCGTCCGGACGCGGGCCGTGATCGACCCGTCGACGAGCAGCGCGGAGAGCCGCGTGCCGGGACAGGCGGTGGCCGCGTAGGCGTCATGGCCTCGGAGGGCGTCGGGCGAGATATCAAAGGTGTCGCTCGCCCAGGCGACGAGTTCGACCAGTGCGCGGAGCTGTGCCTCACCCGGTTCCGCCGCACTGAAGTCGCCATCGAGCGCGATCAGCAGGTGCCCGCTGGAGTCGTAGTCCGTCGCCGAGTCACCGCACGCCTCGAACGGCCGTCCTTCATAGGGGACACCGTCGCCCCCGATCAGCAGGTGGTAGGCGACGTCCGGCCAACCCATCCCCTGGTGGTACCGCTGGTAGGCGCGCAGCCGGAGCGCGGTCGCGCGGCCGTCGAAGGCGACGGCGGTGTGATGCACGGTCACGCGCTCGATCGTGTGCGGCTCGAACTCGCCCCGCACCGCAGCGGCTTTCCAGCGATTGCGGCCGATCAATCCCGGGACCGACAGCATCAGGTCGCGAGAACGATCGGGTAGAGCGCGATGTAGGCGACGACGAAAAGCGTCCCGATCGGGCGATCAAGCCGGACGCGGCGCCAGAAGATTCCGAGGACGAGCAGTGTCGCCAACAGTGCCCCGACGCCACCTCGGAGCGCGAGATCGGTGTCGATCGTTGTCGCCGCGAACAGCGGCCCGATGCCGAGCGAGACGGTGGCATCGACGAACGCCGAGCCGAAGGCGTCGCCGATTGCGAGACCCCAGGCGCGCCGGCGGACAGCCGTGGCATTGACCACCAGCTCAGGCAGCGAGGTGCCGATCGACGCCCCGAAGAAGGAGATGGCGTACTCCGGTACCCCCGCGATCTCGGCGACATTGACGAGGCCGATCACGGCCACGCTCGCGCCGGCGGCGACGAGGACCAGCGTGCCGAGGGTGGCAAGGAGCTGCATCGTGATCGGGCCCTCGGAGGGCGCTTCCACCTCGGCGCGGAGCAGTCGGCTCCCGCTGGTCCAGATCACCGCGGTGCCACCGCCCCAGGTCAGCACGAGGACGGCGCCGTCGACCCTCGACAGCTCGCCGTCGGCGACGAGGAGGAGGCCCAACAGCAGCGCGAAGATGATCGCGCCGCTGATTGCCCGCAGGTCGACCCGTCCGAGGTAGAACGCGCCGGCCACCCACGGCAGCAATCCGAGCACCAGCGTGAGGTCGACAGCGACCGACCCGATCGCCGTGCCGGCGTTCAGATCGCCGTGATCGGAGAGCGACGCGATCACTGAGTTGGCGATCTCCGGCAGGTTCGTCCCGATGCTGACGAGAGTGAGCCCGATGATGAGCGGGGGGACGCCCATCCGCAGCGCGACCACCTGTGCGTACTGCGTCGCCTGGCGGCTCGCGAGGATCGCGATCGCGAATCCAACCACGACGAACAGCACCCAGACAACGACCACCGCACACCACCGCTCGCATCGCGAGTCAGCAGCATAGTGGCCGCGATGCGGATCCCTCGGGGCCGAACGTCCGGACGCAGTGGGACTAACCGCCGAGGACTATCGACGCGATCCGAGGGCCGGCACCACGATCGGGCGGCCATCCTCGGGGTGCCGCAGCACTGCCACGCCGGGCCCGTACATGCGGGCAACGTGCTCCGCCGTGATCACCTCGTCGGGTGATCCGGTCGCGACGACGCGTCCCTCCGCGAGCAGGATCACGCGGTCACAGGTCGAAGCCGCGAGCGTCAGATCGTGGAGCACGACCAGCACCCCGACGTCGTCGCTTGCGAGCGTGCGCAGCAGATCGCACACCTCGGCCTGCGCGCCGGCATCGAGGTTGGCCGTCGGCTCGTCGAGCAGCAGCAGCTCCGCCTCCTGGGCCAAGGCGCGAGCGATGAAGGCGCGCCGGCGCTCGCCGCCGGAGAGCGTGCCCACCTCGCGGTCGGCCAGCTCCAGGCAGCCGGCGCGCGACATCGCGAGGCGCGCGATCCGCGCGTCACGCCCCGACTCGCGATCGAACCAGCCGAGGTGGGGGTGGCGGCCGAGCAACACCAACTCGCTGACCAGCATGGCGCTCGGCGCCTCGGGGAGCTGCTGCACCACGGCGAGTCGCTTCGCCAGTTCCCGTCGCCCAAGCGCGACAGCGGACCGACCCTCGATGCGGACCTCGCCTGCCGCCGTGGACTGCACGCCGCTGATCGCGCGCAGCAGCGTGCTCTTGCCGGCGCCGTTTGGGCCGACGAGGCCGACGACCTCGCCGCGCGCGACCTCAAGGCTCACGCAGTCGACGAGCGTCTTCCGGCCGATGCGGACCGTCAGGTCCTCGACGCTCAGCAGCGGTGCGGCGACCGCGGCGCGATCGGGCTGCGTCGCCACCATCAGCGGCCCCCGTCCACGCGACGCGTGCGCAACAGGTAGAGGAAGAACGGGCCGCCGATCATCGCGGTCAGCACGCCGACCGGTATCTCCTCGGGAGCCAGGATCGTCCTCGAGGCCAGATCGGCCGCGATCAGGAACGCGGCACCGCCGAGCGCGGCCACCGGGAGCAGCCGCCGGTGGTCCCAGCCGACCAGCATCCGCGCGCTGTGCGGGACGATCAGGCCGACGAAGCCGATGATCCCCGCGACGGAGACAGCCGCCGCGGCCATCAACGACGCGGCAGCAAGGATGATCAGCGTCGACCGCGTGACGTTCACCCCGAGCTGCGCCGCCTGCTCGCCATCGAGCTGGAGCACGTTCATCACCCTCGAATGACTCGCCACCACAACCGCGCCGACGACGATGTACGGCAGTGCGGCGATGACCCGCTCCCACGAGGCGGTGTTGAAGCCGCCGAAGATGAACGAGAGGATCGGCCGCGCACGTTCGCCGCCGGTGAGCAGGATGAACGAGATACCGGCGGACAGCACCGCCGAGAGCGCCACCCCGGCGAGGATCAGCGTCGCGCCCTGCGAGCCGGGCGCGGAGCGGGCCGCGGCGTAGACCAGGCTCACCGTGGCGATCGCGCCAACGAACGCGAACACCGGCACCCAGCCGAACCCGTACGCGCTGCTGGGCAACGGCGAAATGATCGCGATCGCCGCGCCGAAACCTGCGCCCGAGGCGACGCCGAGCAGGAATGGATCGGCAAGCGGGTTGCGGAAGACGCCCTGGTAGGCGGTGCCGGAATACGCGAGCGCGGCGCCCACGAGGCCCGCCGCGACGATCCTCGGGAGCCGCACGTCGAAGACGATCCGGTCCCAGGTCGCCGGCACGTCCTGGTCGATCGCGATCAGCGGGAGCCGATCGAGCAACATGCCGAGCGTCGTGCGCACCGGGATCGCGGCGGCGCCCTGCGTCATCGCGACGAGCGCGACGATCGCGAGGAGCAACACCGCGCCAGCGGTCGGACCGATCGAGGCGAACGCCGTCCAGCGCGCCCGCGTAACGGGGACGTCGAGGACGGCGTCCGCCCGATCAGCATTCATCGCGAGCGAGCCACTACGGGAACAGCTCCGGGTAGAGCAGCTTCGCGATCTGCTCGATCGCATCGGCAATGCGCGGCCCCGGTCGGTTCCCAATGTCCGGATCGACCGGGTAGACCCGCTCGTTCACCACCGCGTCGATCACGTCCCAGCCGGGCCGCGCCTGTAACGCCTCCAGGCTGCCGCCGAACTCGGCGTCGGCCAGCAGCACGACGGCCGGGTTCGCCTCGATCACGGCCTCGGCGGTGAGCTGCGGGAACGCCGTCTCAGCGCCCTCGGCGATGTTCTTCGCCTTCACCAGCGCCAGCGTGCCGCCGATGAACGTGTCCGGCGCGACGGTGTACAGCCCATCGCTCAGTTCGTAGAACACCGTGGGCCCCGTGGTGATGCTCGCGAGCGCCGACGTGACCGCCTCGATGCGGTCGGTCATCTCTGCCACCAGCGCAGCCGCTTCGGCCTCGTGACCAGTGATCTGCCCGAACAACAGGATGTTGTCGAGCACCGCCTGCACGCTCTCCGGTTCGCGGTTGAAGAGCACCCGGAGATCAAGGCTGCGGAACTGCTCAACTGACTCCTGCTGACGGGTGGCCAGGATCACCAGATCGGGATCGAGACCAAGCGCCTGCTCTGGATCCGGCTCCGAGTAGGAGACGTGCTCCAGCGCGACCGCGGCCGCTGGATAATCCGAGAACTCGTCGACCGCGATCACCTGGTCGCCCGCGCCGATCGCGAAGAGGATCTCCGTCGCGCCCGGCGAAAACGAGATGATGCGCTCGGGTGGCGCTGCGAACTCCAGTACGAAGCCATCCGAGTCGGTCACCGTGATCGGTGTCGCCTCGGTTGTTCCGGTCGCCTCCACCGCAACCGTCGCCGTCGGCGATGCGGTCGAGGTGCCATCAGCAGTGTCGCCGCAAGCGACGAGCAGCATGGCGATCAGGCCGATCGCCATCAGAATCAGTGGCCCCATCGAGGCCCGTTTCAATCGATGCCAGTTCAAGTTCAAGTCCGTAGCCCTCCGCGTGGAGGGGGCACAAAAACCCCCTCCTGGGCGAGGGGGCAGGGGTGAGGCGCCGCAGGCTCCGCGGAAGCCCGCATAACCGTCGCCTGTCCTCGCAGGTTCGACATTCACGCGGGCCGGTGTTCTGACTCCCCGCTCATCAGGTGCGACCTGGTGGGCGAGTTACAGTTGCGGGACAGCGTCGGATTCACACCGACTTCCCCGGTCACCGCGTAGTGACCGACGAAGGATAGCACCCGCCTCCAGCGATCGGTTGAGGGCGGTCGAGGGCGATCGGGCCACCTCGTCAGCGGGCCAGGCTCCGCGCGAGCGAGCGCTCGTGCACGGTCCGCTCGGTCGCCAGCAGCAGCGCGAGGACAGCAGCGATGGCGATCGATCCACCGATCGTGTTCGCGACGCCGTACTGATCCGCGAGGAACCCGAGTGACAGCACGCTGAATGGCTCGAGCCCACCGGCCCAGGAGTAGAGGCCCATCACGCGGGCGCGATACTCCTCGCCGGCGTTGAGCTGGAGCAGCGCCTGGTTCAGCGTCGAGAACAGCGAGTGAGCGATGCCGGCGACGGCGAGCACCCCGAACGCCATCCAGAACGAGTCCATCCTCGTGAACGCCACCAGCAGCACCATGTAGGCAAGACCCGCCCAGAGCATCGTGCGCATGCCGCCACGGCCGGTCGCGACATAGGTGGATCCGACGAGCGAGCCGACGCCAATCGCCGAGGAGATCAGCCCGTAGCCCGTAGCGCCGCGACCCAGCTCGTCGGCGAAGACGGCCATGAACTGCATGTACGGATAGACCAGCGTCGAGGTGAGAAAGGCCATCGCCATCGATGTGCGGATCGGCACATTGCCGAGTACATGCCGGATCCCCGATCCGATCTCGTTGACCAGCGACGTCCGCTGCCCGGCACGGACGACGTCGATCCGCAGCGCACGGACGAAAGCGACCGATGCGACCAGCAGCACCGCCTGCGTCATGAACGCAAACTCCGCGCCGGCGTACCCCACCAACGCCCCGCCGATGCTGGGTCCGACGACCCGCATCAGGTTCCCGGTCAGCGCGTTCAACGCGAGCGCCGGCTGGAGCAACTCCCGCCCGACGGCGTCGTAGACGAGGAGGTTACGCATCGGTTGGTTGATCGACTGACCGATGCCGTAGGTGACCGACACGACGTAGAGCAGCGGCAGCGATGCCTGGTCGGCGAGCACGGCGGTCACGAGTACCACAGCGCCGATCGCCTGCAGCATGGTGGCGGACATCAACGAACGACGGGCACCGATCCGATCGGCCAGCGGGCCGGTCAACGGTGCGATCACGAGCACGAAGATCGTCTGGACGAACGCGACGCCGCCAAGCTGGGCGGCGGATCCGGTCAGCTCGTAGACGAGCCAGAGCAGGGCGACGCGCTGGATCCACGATCCGAGCTGGAGCCCCATCCCGGCGGCCAACAGCAATCGAAAGGGTCGCACGCGCACGGCATCGAGCGCGGTAGCTCGCGGCTGGACGGGGGGCGCAGGTGGCGAATCAGGCATCGAACCCTGTTCAAGACAGCGGTGAGACGAGGGAGTCTACGACTCCGCTTCGCTACGAACCCGCGTGCATCCGCCACCACGCCACGGGCGAGCGTGACGAGGTCTGGCGGCGCCTCGGCGGCCGGCGCTGAGGCTAGCCCCGCAGCCCGGACGGCGGCAGCTCCGGGTTCCGACGGGCGAGGATCTGCTCGGAGCGCATCCGCACGGCTTCGTCCTGGGTGTCGTGGGTGAGGATGTAGAACTGGTCCTCGTTGATTGCGGTGAACACCTTCTCGGCAATCTCCGCGGGATCCTGGCCGGAATCGCCGATCAGGTTCGACCAGTTCGCCGCGCGTCGATCCACCTCACCGGCGTCCAGCCGGAGGATGTCGCCCTCAAGCCGTTCGACGGGGCGGTTCCGCCCCGCGCCGGTGATCCGCGTGCGGACGCCGCCCGGGCAGAGCACCGAGCAGTTCACCTGCGCCCCGGTCTTCGCGGCGACATCGCGCAGGTGGAAGTAGAGCGCCTCGGAGAGACGGACCACGCCATGCTTCGACACGCCGTAGATGCCGAGCTGCGGACCGCTGGTCAGCCCGGCCGTCGAGGCGGTGTTGATGATGTGCCCCGGCTCATGCTGCGCGAGCATCAGCGGCGTGAAGACTCGCACGCCGTGGATCACACCCCAGAGGTTCACATCGAGCGTCCACTGCCAGTCGCTGAGCGGCTGCTCCCAGATGTACTGATCGCGATCACCGACAATCGCGCCGCCGGCAACGACGCCCGCGTTGTTGCAGAGGATGTGAACGCCGCCGTACGCGTCGATCGTCCGATCCGCGAGGTCCTGCAGCGCAGCCTCGGTCGAGACGTCGCAGAGCACGCCCAGCACGTCGTGCTCGCCCTGGCGTAGCTCGGTCACGGCGCCCTCGAGGGCTCGCTCCTCCACGTCAGCAAGCACGACCTTCATGCCGGCGGCGGCGAACCGATCCGCCATCGCCCGGCCGATCCCGCTGGCGGCGCCGGTGACCACGGCGACCTTGCCCTCGAACTCACGCATCGCGGTGCTCCTTTCGAGCGAGTCAGACCCGTACCCGATCAGCCGTGCATCGCCACCAGTCGGACGAACACGTTCAGGTAGAGGTGGATCAAGAACGGGTAGAAGAACGAGTTGCTGCGCCAGGCGATCCAACCGAAGCCCATGCCGCCGATGACCGTGGTCATCGTATCCAGTTCCGGCTTCCCGAGGTGGGCCATCGCGAACGGCACCGCCTGCAGCACGATCGCGGACGGTCCGATCGCGCGCAGGAGGCCAAACAACAGGAACCCGCGGAACAAGAACTCCCAGGCGAAGAGGTCCGCGCCGGACACCAGCAGCACGTCCAGCACGCTGCGCTCGGAGCCGGCGTAGTAGTCCTGTATCGCCGGTGTGCGTGCCGCGAGGAACAGTGCGGGAGCGAGCGCGAGCGCAATGCCGACGGACCATTTCAGCCCGGCACGCCAATCCCCGAACTGAAACCCGTAGTCCGCGATCTTGTCGCGAAAGAGCAGCATGACGATCGCCGCGGGGATCACGAGGTAGAGCAACACGCTCTCCGCGGCGAGCCCGCGCGCGGCTGTTCCGAAGACATCGGCGCCGATCGGCGTGTGATATTCATCGACGAGCAACAGCATCGTGCTGGCGATGACGATCACGTTGATCCGCAGATCGAACGGAACACCGAGGACGGTGAACTCACCGCTCGCGGGCGGAACCGCCGCTGCGAAGAGCTCGTCGCGCTCCAGGGCTGCGTCGCGCACGGTGCCCGTTCCCCTCGTTCGCGCGCCATCATAGGCGCGCCCCCACGCCCGCGTTCGCGAAGGACGGCAGCGCATGGCCACCACGTTCGAGGCCCACCTCGCCGCCGCGGTGAACCGCACCCTCGCCGAGGCGGTGCGCATTGCCGAGATCCCCGCGCCGACCTTCGCGGAGGACGCCCGCGCTCGCTACGTCGAGGAGCGCCTGGCCGCGATCGGCGGTTGGGCCTCGTTGACGCGCGATCGGATGGGGAACGTCGTCGCCCTCCATCGAGGTGAAGCGGGGCGCAGTCGCGTGCTGGCCGCCGCCCACCTCGACACTGTCTTCCCCGACGCGACCGTCTCGATCCGGCGACAGCGCGGCAAGCTGCTCGGCCCCGGCATCGGTGACAACTCGCTGTCGGTCGCCGCGCTGCTCGCGGTCGCGGAGGCATTGCAGGCCGCGCCGCCTCGAGGGGCCGGCGACATCCTGCTTGCCGCGAACGTCGGCGAGGAAGGGCGCGGCGATTTGCGCGGCATCCGCGCGGTCTGCAAGAGCCATGCCGGCCAGTTCGATCGCGTGCTCGCAATCGAGGGCCTCGCCCGCGACCGCGTGCAACTCGGCTTCGTCGGGAGCAACCGCTACGAAATCACCGTCACCACCGAGGGCGGGCATTCGTGGGGCGCCTACGGTCGCCCGAACGCGATCGCGCTCCTCGCGCGGGCGCTTACCGCCCTCGAACCGCTCTACCCCGCGGTCGGAATCGAGCCGAAGACGACGATGAGCATCGGCGTCATCCACGGCGGACGATCGGTGAACACGATCGCACCGGAGGCCACGGCAGAGATCGACCTGCGATCCGAGGACCCGAACGCCCTCGCGGCGCTCGATGCTGCGATGAAGCAGGCGGTGCGGGCCGCGATCGAGTCGTCGGAGGGCCAACTGACCGTCAAGCGGATCGGCCGCCGGCCGGCCGGCAGCATCAGCCAGGACGACCCGCTGGTTCAGGCGGTGCTCGCCGCGCGGCGTGAGAGCGGCCTCGAGCCGCCGATGTTCAACAGCGGCAGCACGGACGCGAACCACGCGATCGGCCTCGGGATCCCCGCTACCTGCGTCGGGGTCACGACGGGGGGTGAAGCGCACACGCCGCGCGAGTGGATCAACACCGCGCCAGTCGCCCAGGGCCTGCCGTACCTCGGGCGGGCGATCGTCAATGCGGCGCGGCTGGACCGCACCTAGCGCCGCGCGCGCGAGAGAGCGGTCAGTTCGAGGTCAGGCACACGACCGTCTGACACTCCCGAGATCGTCAGGAAATTCCCGACGTCTCCTCGGTGCCCGACCCGTATGCTCGCGCGATGCTGAACTCGAAGCGCCTGCTCCTCGTACCCGTCGCCGTCGCATTGCTGTTCGCTGCCGCCTGCGGCGGATCCAGCGACGCCAACAGCGAGGACGCCGTTCGCGATGACGTGAACGCGTTGTTCGACTCAATCTTCGGTGACGAGATCGACATCGAGAAGTTCGCGTCGTTCTTCCCCGAGGAGTGCGCGCCCGACACCGGGGAGCTGGCGCTGGGCCTCGCGTTCCTCCAGGCGTTCCTCGGCGAAGCCGACATCGAGTTCGAGATCAACGAGGTCACCTTCCCCGCCGATGACCGCGCGATCGTCACGGTCACCAGCAGCGGCGGATTCGACCTCTTCGGCGCCACGGCCGAAGGCGGTGAGAGCACCGAACTGCTCGTCCTTCAGGACGGCCGCTGGCGCAGCACCAGCGACTGCGAGCCCTACGACGCCGAGCGCGCCGAACTCGGCATCTCTACCAGCTCGGACTCGGGCACCGACTTCGGATCGGACTTCGGTTCGGACGATTTCGGTCCGCCAGTCGCCGCGTCGGCCGGCCAGGCACTGCCGGTTGGCGGTCTGATCGTCACGATCAACGGCGCCTCGCTCTCCGCTGACGCCCTGAACGATTTCGACGACCCGCCGCAAGGCGTTCTTGTCGTCGTCGACTTCACCTTCAAGAACGACGGCCAGGAGCCAACGAGCCCCTGGTGGGCCCTGAAGATGAGCCTGTTCGACGACCGTGACCGCACCTGGGAGCCGGTGGCGTTGCCATTCGACGACGTCGGGCCCGGCTTCTCGCAGGACTTCCAGGTCGCATGGGATGTCCCCGAGGATGCGACCGGATTCCGCGTGGTGGTCAGCGCCGACCCGTTCGTCGACCTGCCGCTACCCGACGACTTCGCACCGTGGGAAGTCTCGCTCGGAGACGTGAACTAGCGGCGAGCATCTCCGACCGCGAGTGAGTCGCTCCGGCCCGCGACGGGTTAGTCGCTTGGCGACTCGCCCTGCAGGAACCGCTCCACATCACGCAGCAGTTCCGTGTGTGACGGAAGCTCGTCGCCCGGCGTCGCCCCGGTCACTTCGCCGGTCATCTGTTCGACGATCGACTCGTAGCTGTCCTCGAGTTCGTGGACCGCGCGGCGGAGATCCTCGGAGCGTTCCATCTCCTCGTTCGCTCGCACGCCGAGCTGATCCGCCGCCTCCTGGAAGTCGTCGGTCGGCGTCTCGGTACCGGCGAGGCGATCGATCGACTTCGTCAGCGCGACCATCGCGTACGGGTTCGGCACCACCCCCAGGTAGTTCGCCACCACCGCGGTCAGACCAGCAGCCTCACCGCCGGCGTTGATGTGCAGCGCGCTCAGCACGCCGCCGAAGTCGACCGGTCCTCGGTAGGGCGTCCGGTTGGCGGTGAGGCCCAGCTTCGAGGCCATCTCGTCGCTCGCCGAGCTGAGGCGCATCACCGTTGGGCGCGTGTGCGGTACCGCCGCGGGCCAGGTGCGCAGCACCAGCAGATCGTGAATCGCGTGACTCGTAATGAAGCCGTGGAGGGCGGTGGAGAACGTCTGCCAGCGGAGATGCGGTTCGATGCCGGCCAGCACGAGCACGTCCCGCTCGCTGCCCTCCGCACGAATCAGTCGCACCTCGTTCTTCGGCCACTCGATGACCCGTTTGCCGTCGGTCGGGCGCACCGATGGCGGCATCACGGTGAAGTCGTAGAACAGGTCCGGATCGATCTCGGCGATGATCTCGGCGTCGTGGTGCTGGGCGTACTGGGCCAGCGTCGCCGCGGCCGTGGAGTTGAACCCGTTCCGACGGACGAAGGTGGCGACCAGCAACGGGGATCGCAGCGCGTCCAGCTCCCGCAGCGTGCGCAACGTCGGTCGTTCCATCACGACGAGCACCTCCCGTGGATCGAGACCGTCCCAGCCTCGTTCGTCGCACGGTAACCGTTGAGCGCCCAGCATGCGCGCGCGTCGGCCACTTCCCGAGGTTCATCAGATAGCGGTGTCTCGCCGTTACCTCGCCGTGCCGGCCACCGCCACCACCCGCTCGAACAGCCGCAGGAACGACTCGCCCATCACCAGATCGACGTCGCCCTCGGTCAACCCGCGCGCCGCGAGCCCGCTTTCGAGGTCCAGGTACTGCTCGTAGCGCGTCATCACCGGCTCGTAGTTTCCGTCCATGTCGGTACCGATGCCGACGTGCTCCGCGCCCAGCAACTTCACCATCCGCACGATCTCATCGAGGAACTGGTCGAAGCTCTCGAGGACCACCCCGGACGGCCATGCGCCGATCACACCGCCCGCATCCGCGACCGCGCGCGCGTGATCCGCTGAGAGCAGACGCGGCGGCGCGTCCGGACTGGCAGCCAGGTGGCTATGCGACACCATCACGGGCGCGCGGGTTCGCTCGAGCACGTCGCGCGTCACCGACCACGGGGCGTGAGAGAGATCGATCACCATCCCCAGCCGGTTCATCTCATCGACGACCTCGCCACCGAAGACCGTCAGGCCGTTATGTAGGGGGTCCTCGGTCTGAATGTCGCCCAGCTCATTCAATCGGTAGTGGACGAGTTGGATCGTGCGGACGCCCCGCGCATAGACGGCTGCGACACCCGCCACATCGCCCTCGAGGAAGTCGCCGCCCTCACATGCGAGCAGCATCGCGGACTCCCCGGACGCCGCCACCGCGCGCACGTCGTCCGGCCCGAGGATCCGGCGAATGCCGGCCGACGTTGCGAAGTCCACCAACCCGTCGAGCTGGCGCGCGTGATCGGCACTCGCCTCGCCCACCTCGAAGTCGCGCACCGCGCGCATCCGGCCTTCCGCCGGGCGGCTCACGCGCATGTCGGCGACCGTCGCGAAGCTGGCGACGTGCACGCCGCCGGCACGGAGCTGCCGCAACGCGCCCTCGAGGTCCGGCCCGCGCTCCGGATCGCCGCCACCGAGGCCGGCCAGGAAGCAGCGGCCGGGGTGCGCGTGCAGGTCAATCCGGAGCCGGCGCGATGCTGCGGTCATGGCTGCGATCCTTCGGCGGCTGTTCGAGCCCGGCGCCACTCGGAACCTCGAGCGGTCGCACGGAAAGACAACGCGCCCACGAATCGTGGGCGCGTTGCCGAGTCTAGCTATCGGGTGGCGGGGCGTCCTAGTGCGTGCCCTGCGCCGCCATCACCGTCGGCATGCCCTGCATGCCGCGCAGCGTGTTGATCTCGCCGCGGTGCCCGTTGAAGTGACCCATCATGTGCAGCGAGATCGCCTCGCCGACGCTCTCCGTGCCGTTGCGGGCCGGGATCTCTCGTTCGAGATCATCGTCAGACGCGCCGCTCAGGAACTCCGCCGTGCGAGCGAAGACCGCGTCCTGGTAGCCGTTGAACGCGCCCATGTCCGTGATGTGCACCTGCTGCGCGTCGTCGTCGGCCATGCCAGTGCCGAAGCCGTCGAACGGGAGCCCGGACTTGTCAGCCCACTCCTGACTCCAGACGGGAGGCTGGCCGCTCACCCGGCTCATGATCAGATCCTCGACGCGAGCGGTGTGCCAGAGGCACCAGGCGATCGAGTGACTGCCGTCCGCCGGCACGAAGTGCAACTGCTCGTCCGTACCGTTCCGAGCATCCTTCAGCGCGTTGTGCGTGAAGTCCAGACTGCGCTGGATAAAGGTGACTGTGCTCATGGCTTCCCCGTCCGTTCCGTTCGATGTTGCGGCCGCCGGCCGTACGCTCCCGGGCCGCGCCGGCTAAATCTCCCCGAGGCCCCACGAGACGCCGTTCGCGAGCAGCGTCCGGAACCCCGCCGTCTCCCATGAACCGCGCAGGTGCAGCGGCACCACGTGATCCTCGGCGACGCTCTCGTGCACCGAGCGCTGGCTGTTCGTCAGCGGCGTGTGGCAGTGACCGAGCGTCGTGTACGCGACCGCGCCCTGGCTCAAGGTGCGCTCGAAGGCGATCGCACGCTTCGAGGTTCCCGGCAGTACGGCGTCATCCTCCGTGTAGTAGAAGCCCGTCGGCGATGGCGGGACGATGCCCCAGTCGGCCGTGAGCAGCACCTCGGTGCTCTCCGGCGCCAGCATCTTCACCATGTAGGGCTCATCGATTGTTTCGAAGACGTCCGGGAGTCCCTGCGTCAGCGGGTGCTGGCGGTCGACCAGTTCGACCTGGAACTTGCGGATCGGCGGGTGGTGGATGAAGAAGCCACCCAGCGTGTCGTGATAGTCCATCTGCACCATCTGGCGCTGGGTGCTGTCGGGCATCCGCGCGGCCTTGCCGCCGCTGCTGCCGTGCAATGCCAGCCAGCGACCGCCGGCCTCGACCCACTGGCGCAAGACCTCATGCTGCTCGGCCTGCGCGACCGGTCCGGCCACGTAGGTGACCAGCAGCTTGCAGTCCGGCAGCCATTTCTCGATGTCGTCGTAGTCATTGGTGACGGTGGTGTGGACGTGCTCGCGGTCCTGGAGCTTCCCCAGGATCTGCAGCCGCGCGTAGTCGTGATCGTGACCGGCGGTCTGCCCGGCCGGGAATCCACCCGCGATCAGGTGTGCTCGTACTCGTTCGTTCGCCATCTAGGTGCCGCCTTCCGCGCCGGTCGCGCTGCTCCCGCGCATCCTACGTCGTCACGAGGCGCGCGACACCTCCGAACGAGGATCGCTTCGCGTCCGCGGTCGGAGGCCGTGGATCAGACCTCGATCAGCCCGTCGCCACCGCCGAGGCGCGCTCGACCCGCTCCATCGCGCGACGCAGCGCACCCTGTGCACGCTCCGCGATCGGCAGCAACTCCGCGTTGTCGTGTACCTCGCTGATCGAGAGCGGATCGAAGGCCATCACGACCCGGTGATCGCCGGCGTCCCGCACGACCACGTTGCACGGCATCAGCAGCCCGAACCCACGCCAGACCTCAAGCGCGTCATGCGCGATCGGCGGGTTGCAGGCGCCAAGGATCTTGTAGCGCTCCATCTTCGCGCCCAGCTTGTCGGCCAGCGTCTGCTGCACATCGATCTCGGTCAGAATGCCGAAGCCCTCGGCGGCCAGCGCATCGCGCGTCGCCGCCTCGGCTGCGTCGAACTCAAGCGCGGTTTGCACGTGGAATCCCAGGCGTCCCTCGTCCATCGCTCATACCCCCTCGGTGCTGTCGTACCTCGATGATGCCCGGTCGCCGCCCCGACGACAGGGGCGAACGTCCGCGCATCGCGTGACCGAGGGCTGCGCCGTAGCCGGTGAGCGCCGTGCGGGCCACCTCGGAATCGTGTGCGAGTGCGCACGGATCAGTGCGACGCGATGCAGCAGTTCTGCGAGACTGCGCCAGGTCCGCGATGGAGGTCGCTATGAAATTCGGTGTCCTACAGTTCTTCAGCTGGCCGGGACGACGCGTGCCGCTCCCGACGGTCTACGAGCGCGCGTTCCAGCGCGCCGAAATCATGGACGAGACCGGCTACGACGCCGTCTGGCTCGCGGAGCACCACTTCAGCACGTACAGCGTGTGCCCCTCGATCCACATGATGGGCACCCACATCGCGGCGCGGACCAAGCGGCTGCGCATCGGCACCGGTATCTCGCTGGCGCCGTTCTACCACCCGCTGCGTCTGGCCGAGGAGGTCGCGCTCCTCGACGTGCTCTCGGGCGGCCGGGTGAACTGGGGCGCCGGGCGCGGGTTCGACCAGAAGGAGTACCAGAACTTCGGGGTGCCGATGGAGGAGAGCTACCCGAGATTCCGGGAGACCGTCGACATCGTGCTGAAGGCGTGGGAGGACGGGCCGTTCACCTACCACGGTGAGTTCTACGACTTCGAAGACGTCGAGGTCCTCCCGAAGCCGCTGCAGCAACCACGCCCTCCGGTCTGGATGGCCGCCAGTTCGGCCGGCGCCGTGGAATGGTGCGGTCAGAACGGCTACACGATAATGATGGATCCGCACTCCTCGCACGAGGACATCGCCTCAAAGCGCGCGCTGTACCAGCGCGAGTTGGAGGGCGCCGGCTACTCGATGGAGGGCCGTGTAATCCCGATGACGCGCAACATCGCACTGGCCGACACCCAGGAGGAGGCGGAGGCGATCGCGCGTAACGGCGCGCAGTTCATGTTCGGTTCGTACCTGCGTCGCGGCACGAAACCCGCGGAGAAGACGCAGGACACAAGCGTCCTCGCTGACGTCCCGGAGGACGAGGATCCCGTCGAGCGTTACGTGAACGACGTGGTCATCTGCGGGACACCGGACAAGGTGATCGACGACCTGCAACGGCTCCAGGAAGAGCTCCCGCTCGAGTACCTGATCTGCACCCCGCTGTCGCACTCCTCGTTCGAGTTGTTCACCGAGAAGGTGCTGCCGAAGTTCCTCTAGCGCCTACTCGCTCAGGCGCGACGCGAGCCACGCCCGGAGGTGGGCGACGAACGCCTCGGCAAGCGACGGATCGCCGGTCGCTCGCCAGTCGATGATGTTGCCGCCCACCTCGGCTTCAGGCTTCAGGTGTTCGAACCAGTTCACCATCCGGAGCGCGGGGAGCTGTTCCCGGGTCTCCTGTGAGAAGACCTGAGACCACCAATCCGACTTGATCGCGGCTTCGTCTCCCGGAAGCGTGGTGTTGTACAGCGCGGCCGTCTCCGGGATCGCGAGCGGCTTGCCTCGGCGCTCCGCGTACTCGCCGTAGAAGTCGGGAATGGCCGAGTCGTCGCCGTTCGCACCGCTGTACTCGCCTCGGAGCTCCGCGATGAACTTGCCGGCCTCGGGAACCTCGTTCTCGCGCCATGGGTAGGCACTGCCCCAGTGGTAGAGCGACATGCCGACCCAGTCGACGACGTCGTCGCCGGGGTAGTACGGCGCATACGGATCGTCCGTCGTGTCGAGCTGCCCGTCGCCGTTGCTATCGAGGAGCGCGAAACCGGGCTGCCGGACCGTCGCCTCGAAGGCGCCGCCGCGGAAGGGATAGCCCCCACCGTAGTTGGGCGCCCACAACATGGTCGTCCCCGGCGCCTCGTCATAGACCGTCTCCGCCACCAGCCGGAACGCCGCGATGTACGCCTCCGGCTGCTGGCTCCACGGGTACCACGAGCCGTTCATCTCATGCGCGAAGCGGATCATCACCGTGGCGCCACCGCCCGGCGACGCCGCGACGATCGCCGCGAGCTCGTCCACCGCGGTAGGCGTCACCGCTCCGAGGCCGTCGAACGGCTCCAGCGTGACCAGCGCGATCGACTGACGGCTACGCGTCGTCTCGAGGAAGTCGACGAGCCGCGACCGGCCCTCCCCGTCCAGCGGGAATCGGAAGAAGTCGACCAGCACCTCCGGCTCGACGCCGGTCCGCAACGCGTAGCCGTCGGCGGAGTCGTCCTCCGGATCGAGGTTGATGCCGAAATAGAAGTGGTCGGAGGAGACCGCCGGCGACGGCGGGGCGTAGCCACGTGCGATCCGCAGTCGCTTCTCCCAGAACTCCGCAATCACCAGTTCGCCGTTCGGTCCCACCGCGACGTCGGTGACGTTGCTGAGCAGCGGCTTCGTCGCCAGCACCTGCACCGCGACGACGCGACCGTCCTCGACGGTCAGCGCCTGCAGCCCCGTGGCTCCGCTGAACTTGCTGACGAGGAGCTTGCCGCGCAGGTCCGGGAAGGCGGCGCCCTCGTACCAGGCGATCCCAGTCGCGGAGTTGTGCGTCCCAAAGACGTGGATCGGCGCGGCGTAGTCCGGGTTGGGGATCGGGGTGATGTACTCCGACCCGTCGTTGAGGATCGACTCACCGCGCGCCAGGTTCGGCTGCCCGAGGAAGTCGCCCCGCCGCACCAGATGAAGGTGGTCCGGCCCCAGGTTCTGTATCAGCCCGGGCGGGCCGTCGTCCCCCGCCGGCTGCGGCGTCGCACCACCGTCCGAGGACTGATCCGAGAGGTAGAGCTGGCCGTCCGGTCCGAAGGCGAGTCCGAACGCATTCCGCATACCGGTGGCGAACACCTCGAGCAGCCCGGGCTCGAGCACGGCGGCGCTGGCGAACGGGCCACCCGGTTCGGCGAGGACGAGCGGGAAGCGGCTGGGGTCCGCCACGTTGATCCGCAGCACCGCACCGCTGATGTCGGTATCCGGCTGCGGCTTCGATTCGTCGGTCTGCCCGGAATCGGTCATCGCGCCAACGCCCACGTAGAGCCACTCGCCCTGGAGCGCCAGGCCCAGCGGCATGTGATTGGTGACGTTGCGCGGGAGCCCGGCTACGAGGTCACGCCGGTGCCCGGCCGCACCGTATTGGCCGGGCGGACCATCGAGGGCAGTCACCGCCCCCGAGTTGAGATCGGCGAGGTGCCCGGTCTTCAGGAACTCGCCCTCGTTGAGGCGCGGGTCGCTGTGCGTGACGTAGAGCGTGCCGTCGGCATCCAGCGCGAAACCGCCGATCAGGCGACC
Organism: Chloroflexota bacterium; assembly: GCA_027593235.1. Classification (GTDB taxonomy): domain Bacteria; phylum Chloroflexota; class Dehalococcoidia; order UBA2979; family UBA2979; genus UBA6627. The sequence continues at coordinate 12,173 of JAQCIU010000037.1, read as the reverse complement.
GGCGGCGTCCGGGTTCGGGCGGCCATGCGGGCCGTGGTTCGGCGTCTCGGCAATTGTCGATACGGACTCGACAAGCTCGAGCCCCCCGTTCCCGGTCCACTGATAGACCTCGATCAGCCCGCCGAGGTAGCCGACATAGACGTAGTCCTGCCACGTCGCCACACGACTCGGGTAGTCGGGCAGTCCCATGCTGGAGAGCCGCAACGGAGTAGCGGCCGCGCCGATCGCGGAGCGGATCGCCAGCTGCACGCGCTCCGTGACCGCATCGGAACCGCGGACCAGCACCGATGCCGTCCCGGTAGCGGGATCGCCCTCGGAACCGCGCGGGTTCGGTACGAAGACCAACCGCAGATCGCGAGACTGACCCGGGGCCAGTCGAATCGGCAGCGGATCGAGCAGGAAGACTGACAGCGTCGAGCTGTCGAACTGGATCAACTCCACCGCCGCGTCTGAGCTATTGGTGACCGTCCACTCGAGCGGACGCGAAGCGGTACGGGCGATCGGCGGGAGTTCTATCTGGTACTTCGCCTCGATCCCGAGCACCGAGGGCTGGCTACCGATCCCAGAGCCGGAACCCCCGACAAGGTCGCGGCCCTGGAGATAGGCCACGAGTGTGCGGACCTCGGCATCGCTCAGTCCGACGGCGCCCCATGCGGGCATCGCAGTGCCGGGACGCCCGTTCTTGATCGCATCGAAGTAGACCTCGGCAGGCTCGGTCAGTCGCTCCACGACGAGCGGGGGGCCAACCGCCCCCTCCTTGTCCACGCCGTGACACGCGGCGCAGCTCGCCTGGTAGTAGTCAGCCGGGCTGAGGCCCTGGACGAAGGACACCAGTGCGGTCCCATCCGGGTCGGAAGCCGGCGTCGTCGCGCCGGGTGAGGGCGTCGCCGCATCGCCTTTCCCCGAGCAGGCGGCCAGCAACAGGCCCAGCCCGACCAGCACGATGATCCCTGGACGCACACGCACGCCTTTCTCCGCGCCCAGCGTCCTCCAGGCTGGTGCGGCCGGACATGGGGGAATCCCGCAGTTGCGAACGGAGATCACGCTCGGAGCGACGAATGGGGGTGGAGAGACAGATCGAAGAGAGGCGGACATCGCTGTCCGCCCCGCTTCGCGAGCACCACCGTCGGACGAGCGGTCTAGCCGTCCGCGCGAACCGTCACGCTTTGCGCCTGGGCGGCGAGCGCGGGCACCGCGCGAGGAGCGGCCTCGCGATGTGCCGCCGCCGCTTCGGCCTCGGCCTGCGGCGCGAACCGCACCAGCGCCACCAGCACCGACGAGGCGAGCACGAGCACACCGAGAATGGCGAAGGCATCCTCCGTCGCGAGACTCTCCATCCGGAACAGAAAGCCGGCCCCAACCGCTCCGGCGTTACCGCCGGCGCCGACGATGCCGGCCACCGAGCCAAGTGCCTTCGGGTTGACGAACGGCACCACCGAGAAGGTCGCGCCCTCCGACATCTGCACGAAGATGCTGAAGACGATCATCGCCGGAATCGCCAGCGCCAGCGCGGCCATCTGCGAGAACACCAGCAGCGCGACACCCTCGAGGGCCAGCACCACGCCGAGGAAGATCACCCGCCCGCGGAGCCCGAACCGCGCCCCGGCGCGGTCGCCGAAGATGCCGCCGAGCGACCGGGCGAAGAGGTTCATCAGGCCGAACAGACCGGCGATCAGCCCGGCAACGCCGACGCTCAGCTCGAAGCGGTCGTGGTAGTAGAGCGCGGCGACGTTGTTGATCGTCAGCTCGATGCCGAAGCACGCGCCGTAGATGACGAACAGCGCCCACACCCGGTAGTCGCGCGCCGCGGCCCAGAACGAGCCCTTCGTCGCGGAGGCCGGCGGCAGCAACCCGCGCGCGCGCAGGTCCTTGAAATCGCCGTCCGGCGTGTCCTGCGTGTACTTGTAGTAGACGATGCCCATCGCGAAGAGCGCGATGCCGGGCACGACCATCGCAAAGCGCCAGCCGACCGCCTCGTTGAGACCGAACAGCACCAGCAGGCTGAGTACGAACGGCATCACCATCTGCGTCACGCCACCACCGAGGTTGCCCCAACCGGCGGTGGTCGCGTTCGCGGTGCCGACGACGTTCGGCGCGAACATCACGGACGTGTGGTACTGCGTGATCACGAACGAGGCGCCGATCACCCCGATCGCCAGCCGGAACAGCACGAAGGTCTCGTAGTTCTGCGCGAGCCCGATCCCCATCACCGGGAATGCGCCCAGGATCAGCAGCCAGGTGTAGGCGCGACGCGGGCCAATTCGATCGCTGAGCCAGCCGATGAACAACCGCGCGATAACCGTCACGGCGACCGACGCGATCACCGTGTTGCCGACCTGGGTCTTCGTCAGCTCCAGGTCCTCACGCACCACCGCCATCAACGGCGCGATCCCGAACCAACCGAAGAACGCCAGGAAGAACGCAAACCAGGTGATGTGGAACGTGCGCATCTGCACGCTCTTGAAGCTGAACAGGTCGATCTTCGTCGCGCGATGCTGAATCTGTCCGGTGTCCAGGGTGGTCCTCCTCCGCCCGCTGATCTGTCCAGATCAACCTAGAAGGAGGTGATTGCCGCCCGATGCCGTGCGCGTGAACTCGGCGCTACGAAACGCTCTCCGCAATGTTTCAACGGAATCTCGATCCGGTCTCAGTCGTCGATCCGCTCCACCCGGACGGCTGCGTACTTCAGCTCCGGTTGCTTCGACCGAGGGTCGATCGCCTCGCTGGTGACCGCGTTGGCGACGCCTCGGCGGCCCCACTCCGCGCCCCAGTGGAACGGCGCGAAGACCGCGCCCTCGCGAATCGAGTCCGTCACCCGCGCCTTCACCTCGAACCGCCCGCGCCGCGAAGAGACGGCGACACGCGCGCCGTCCTCGACGCCGAGCATCGAGGCGTCGGCGCTGTGTATCTCGAGGAAGGACTCCGACTCGCTGCGATTGAGCTTCGGCACGCCGCCGGTGCGGGTCATCGTGTGCCACTGGTCCTTCACCCGCCCCGTCAGCAGCACGAGCGGGTACTCGGGCGACACCACGTCCGAGGGTGCTTCGAGCGCCGGGACGTGGAAGTGCGCGCGGCCGTCCGAGTTCGGAAAACGATCGCCATCCTCGAAGAGCCGGGTGCGGCCCGCGCTTGCGCCCTCGGGATAGGGCCACTGCAGGCCGCCCGGCGTCTCGCGCAGGACCTCGTAGCTCAGCCCGGTGATGTCGAGGTCACGGCCGCGAGTGAGCGCACGGTACTCGTCGTAGATCTCCTCGGTGTCGGCGTAGTCGAAGGCGTCGCCGTACCCCAACTCCGAGGCGATGCGGCAGATGATCTGCCAGTCCGGCAGCGCCTCGCCCGGCGCGTCGCCGATCTGTTCGAGCAGGCAGATCCGTCGCTCGCTGTTCGTCATCGTCCCGCCGCGCTCGCTCCACTGGGCGGCGGGCAGGATCACGTCGGCGACACGGCTCGTCTCGGTCGGGTGATAGGGGTCCTGCACCACCACCAGCTCGGCGCGTCGCAGCGCCGCCTCGACACGCTCGGAGTTCGGGAACGAAGCGACCGGGTTCGTCGCCGCGATCCAGACGACCTTGATCTCGTCGCGCTCGAGGGCCTCGATCATCTCGATCGCGGTCAGGCCGGGGCGGTCCGAGATCGAGCCCGGCGGACGCCCCCAGGCGCACTCCATTGCCTCGCGGTCTGCGGCGTTCGCCACCATCCGGTGGCCGGGCAACGTCGTCGCGAGGCCGCCCGCCTCGCGTCCGCCCATCGCGTTCGGCTGACCGGTCAGCGAGAACGGCCCGGCGCCCGGCTTGCCGATGTTGCCCGTCGCCAGCGACAGGTTGAGCAACCCGAGGTTCTTATCGACACCCGAGGTGCTCTGGTTCGCACCCATCGTCCACAGGCTAACCATCGGCCCGTTGCCGGCGATGATGCGGGCCGCCTCGATGATCGCCGCGCCATCGATGCCCGTGATCACCGAGGCACGCTCCGCCGACCAGCCCTCGAGGGCTACATCGACCTCGGCCCAGCCGGAGGTGCGCTCCGCGATGAACCGCTCATCGAGGCCGCCCGCCAGTCGCACCTCATAGAGCAGCGACTGCAGTAGGGCGACGTCGGTGCCGGGGCGCACCGGCAGATGCAGGTCGGCGATCTCGGTCGTCCGCGTCGCGCGCGGATCGACGACGATCACCTTCACGTCGCGATCGGCACGCTTCCGCGCCTTGATCCGGTCGTAGAGGATCGGGTGACACGCCTCGACATTGGCGCCCAGGATCAGGAACGTCTTCGCGTGGTCGAAGTCCTCGTACGACGCCGGCGGTGAGTCCTTGCCGAGCGCGAGCGTGTAGCCGGTGACGGCCGCCGCCATGCAGAGCCGCGAGTTGGTGTCCTGGTTGTTGGTGCCGATAAAGCCCTTCGCGAGCTTGCCGAAGAGGTAGTAGTCCTCGGTCATCAGCTGGCCCGAGCCGTAGAGCATGATCGAATCGGGACCGTGCTCGGCGACGTTGCGGCGGATCGCCTCGGAGACGCGCCCAATCGCCTCATCCCAGTTGGTGACGCGCGTGTGCGAGCCCTTGCCGTCGCGCACGAGCGGCTGGAGCAGGCGACCGTCGGCCTCGAAGATGCCGGGCAGCAGGGCGCCCTTGGAGCAGAGCTTGCCTGCGTTCACCGGGTGGTCGGGATCACCTCGGACCTCCGTGACGCGGCCATCGCGAGCGCGGGCGAGGATGCCGCAGCCCGTCCCGCAGTAGCAGCAAACGGAGCGTTGCCAGTCGTCAGTGCCGCGGAACGAGAGCCGCGCCACCGGCGGCGCTAGCGCCCATCGGCCGGGACGGCCGATATCGGAACCGCGACGTCAGCGACAACCAACGGCGAGGACGGCGATGCAGCCGCCGCCCCCGCCGCGGTGTGATGCGGTCCGGGCGGGTGCGGTCGCACCGCAGCGGCCCCGCGGAGGGCGCGCACCTGGTCCGCGACCACCTCCGGCAGGTCAGCCTGCAGCACGCCGCTGGCCACCTGCTCCGCGAGTCGCGCGTCCTCACCCAGGCGGCCACCAACGAATACAGCGGCCGCACTCTCAACGACGCCGTCCACGCGCACACCCCCGCCGAGCAGTCCGATCTCCCCGGCGCGGTGCTGCCCGCAGGCGTGCGGGCATCCGGAAACCTGGATGCGCACGGGCGTGTCGATCTCGTAGCGAGCGTCCAGCGCCTCCGCCAGGCGAATGCCGTCGCCCTTCGTATCGGTCTGCGCAAAATGGCAGAAGTCGTTGCCGGTGCAAGTGACGAGCGACCTGATCCAGTTCGACGGGCTTGGGCTGTACGTGTCGAGCAGCGGCTCCGCCAGCAACTCCCCCAGGACGGCGTCCGCAACGCCGGGGATCAGCACGTTCTGCTGAACCGTGAGCCGCACCTCCCCGGTGCCGTAGACAGAGGCGAGCCGTCCGAACTCGATCAGCGCGTCGCCGCTGGCACGGCCAACCGGGACGAGACAACCCACGACCGAACGACCGGCCTGGCGCTGCGTGGTGAGGCCGATGTGATCGCCGCCGTGTCGGTTGGTCGCCGGCTCACCCGCCCGCTCGATCGGCGCGCAATACGCATCCGCGACGATTGCCCGAAAGCCCTCGATGCCTCGCTCGCGCAGTAGGAACTTGAGCCGCGCCGTCTTGCGCGATTCGCGCGACCCGTGATCGCGGAACGTTGCGAGGATCGCGTCGGCGAGCGGGACCACCTCGGCCGGCTCGACGAACGCGTCCAGCGGCTGCGCCAGCTCCGGCTCCGCTCCACCGAGCGCGCCACCAACGAGGACGTTGAACCCGACACGCGGTGGGCCGTCCTCGGACGGTCGGGTCGCCGGCACGAACGACAGGTCGTTGGTCTGCGCGTGGATGCAGTCCTCGCGGCAGCCGGAGATCGCGATGCTGAATTTGCGTGGCAGGTTGCTGAACCGATCGTGCCCGATGATCGCCTGCTGCAACCGCATCGCGAGCTGGCCCGCGTCGTACAGCTCGTCGGCGTCCAGGCCCGCGAGCGGGCATCCGGTCACGTTGCGGACGTTATCCATGCCGCTCTGTTGCGAGGTCAGTCCCGCCGCCGCCAGCCGTTGCAGCACCCACGGCGCGTCCTCGATCGTGATCCAGCGAAGCTGGATCGCCTGTCGGGTCGTGATGTCGGCGGCCCCGCGCCCGCAGCGGTTGGAGATCTCGCCGATCGCTTCGAGCTGTTCGGAGCTGAGCACCCCGTTGGGCATCCGGATTCGCAGCATGAAGAATCCGGGAGTCGCCTTGCGGTGAAACAGCCCGTACCACTTGAGTCGTTCAAGGTCGTCGTCGGGGATCGTGTCCACCCCGTCACGGGCGTAGCGGAACAGGTCGGCCAACACCGCCAGCCCGTCCTTCTCGGTCTTGATCGCCTCGATCTTGTTGACTGCCACGCGCGCACTCCTCCGCACCAACAGGGTCGCGGGCGACGGTTTCGGAGGCGCTGCGTGCAGGTGAACGGTGGATGAACAGTGGGTCTCTGCTCGGTTGCGGCGATCTCTCGGACCGATTGCAGCGGAGTGCCAGACACGCGAGGTGCCAGACGCGACGAGGGCGGGCCGATTGGCCCGCCCTCCGCGCTCGCCCGGGAACCAGCCTCGGCAGTCGGAATGCACGACCGACCAGACACACGTCTAAACTCTGTCAAGAGGAGTTCGCAGTAGGATGTAGACATATGAAAACGCCACCGGCGGAGCTGACCGCACGGCTGATCAAGGTGTCTGACCAACTCACGGGCACTGAGTTCGACGTGACAATCGACGAGGTCGCCAAACTCGCCGACGTGCCGCGAGCGACGCTCTACTACTACTTCTCAGGTAAAGACGACCTGATCGCCTTCTTCCTCAATGAGAAGTTCTCGTTGGTCCGCGAGGCGATCGCCTCGGCCGCCGCTTCCAGCGGAACAGTCAGCGAGCGTCTGACGCGCGCGATGACCGCGATCCTCCAGAGCATTGAGCAACACCCGCCGCTTTGCACGGAGCTCCCCCTCGCGGTGAAGCGCGCCGGCAACATGAGCGAGGTCATGGCGAACGCCGACCGCGTGATGATGACGCCGCTCCGCGAACTCCTGATCGAGGGCCGCGCCACCGGCGAACTCAAGGTCGACGACGTCGATCTGACCGCCACCGCGCTGATGGGCGCGCTGCACTTCGTCGGGATGATGCACGTCACCACCTCGGGCAAGCTCGACGCCGACCGCGTCGCGCGCAGCCTCATCCCGCAATTGATCGACGGTATCCGCGTCACCGCTCCGGCCTAACCAGCCGGCCCCCTCGATCTGCCGGGAACCAGCGCTGACGCTCGAACCACCAGCGGGAACCGATCGCTCGCCCGCGGTGTATGACAGGTGCGTGGACGCGCAGGACTGATGGATCCAGATGGTGCCGTCATCCAGGCGGTACGGAACGGCGACGCGGAGGCGTACGCCGCTCTTGTCGAGCGCTATCAACCCGTGGCATTCCGCACCGCCTACCTCGTCGTGCGCGACGCAGCGACCGCCGAGGACGTCACCCAGGACGGCTTCATCCGCGCCTACCGCCAGCTCTCACGTTTCCAGCTCGGCCAGCCGTTTCGGCCGTGGCTACTGCGGATCGTCACCAACCTCGCGCTCAACGAGGTCCGCGCGCGCGGACGGCGACGCGGCCTCCTCGGCCGCCTGCGACCGATCGAGGAGCCGTCGATCCCCGGCCCCGCCCGCGCCTTCGAGCAAAGCGAACGCCAGCGCACGCTCCTGACCGCGATCGCTCGCCTCCGCCATGACGACCAGGTGGTGCTGTACCTGCGGCACTTCCTCGATCTCCCGGAGTCAGAGATCGCGACCACCATCGACCAGCAACCCGGCACCGTGAAATCGCGGCTGAGCCGAGCACGCACGCGGCTCCGCGCCGTCATCGAGCAAGACTTCCCGTCGTTGGCCCCGACCGACCTCGAATCGGGTGGCGACCAATGACCAACGAACGGCGCGACGACCGCTGGGCGCAGTGGCTCGACACCGAGGCCGCGGCCGCCGCGTACCCAACGACGCCCGACCTCGCCAGCCGCGTGGTTGCCGCCGCCCGCATCGAGCGCCGCGCCCCTCGCTTCGCGATCGGGCGCGCGCCTCGCCTCGCGGCCGCAACGGTCGTCGCGCTGGTGATGCTCGCGGCGACGATCGCCGTCCCACCCGCCCGCACCGCGATCGGCGAGTTCTTCGGCCTCGTCCAAGGCGAGCGCATCGAGGTCCTCCCGACGCCGCCGCCGGACGTCACGCCGACCGCTTTCCCGGCTCCGCCACCGCTCGAAAACCTCGGCAGCCCCTACAGCCTCGAGGCGATCGCCGCCGTGGTCGGTTTCGCGCCGGCCCTCCCCGCAGGCGAGCTACCGCGGGCGGTGTTCCTCGTCGACTACGACGGGGTCGCCTTCTCATCGAGGAGGAGTCGCGCGCACCAAGCCGCATCGGCTTCAAGGTTCCCGGTCGGCTCGTGCTCCCAACCGGCTGACTCCGCCTTCGTGCGAGCTTTAAGCACGTGCGGTGCGACGCTCGCGCTGATGCGACGTTTCGCCCGATAGCTTAGGGGATAGCCGGCCGTTGCCGATTGCTCAGCGATGAGATCCGTGACCGCGGCTGCAGTGGCGTTCGGCTCAAGCTCGAGCACCATCGAGCGTCCCCCGGGCATTGTCGCTCGGACAGCCTCTAGCGGGATCCAGTCCCCGCGAAACGCCGAGGGGTCCAGAACGCGCTCGGGTGACGCGAGGCCGAAGAGGAGCAGCTGGAGTACAGAAACGGGACCCCACCAGGCCGCGAGCCCCCAACGGTCCGCGAACGCGCACGCGTCGGACACCACGCCTGCCGCCGACGGCTCACCTATCTCCCCTAGAACACGCTGTTGACGAAGCCACGAGTGGAGAAGGAGAGGCGCGCGGATCTCAAAGTGAAAGTCTGGCGCTGCCCTGAGCTGCTCGAGCGTCTGGTCGTGCTTGGCCTGCACGCCGCTGAGCCCAGCACGGAATAGGAGACCGCCCGTCGATCCATCGTGGAGCATCGCCTGGACGATGGCCTGGGCGTGGACGAGTTCGTCGCCAGGAACGAAGGGATGCCGGTCCCCGCCACGGGTCACTGCGGAAGCTCCTGTCCGGGAAGAAGGGCCGCTACAGCGAGAAGGTTACCGCGAAGGGGTAGATAGAACAAACGTGCTGTTTATCACCATTGAACGAACATCGGCATGACCACGTGCACGAAGGCGTCGTCGCCGACGGGACGGATCACCCCAGGGCTCGAGGGCGATGACGTTTCGATCATCGCGCGATCGGAGTCGATGATCTGGAGCACGTCCATGAGGTAGCGACCGTTGAAGGCGATCTTTGCTTCTTCGCCGTCGACGATGGCGTCGATTTCGCCTTCGTTGTCGCCGACTTCCTCGGCGCGGGCGTTGATCTGGAGACGACCGGGTCCGCCATCGCCGGGCGTGCCGATGAGGCGGACGATGCCCGACCCGTCGCGCGCGAAGATCGAGGCGATGCGGGTCTCGCGGATCAGCTCGCTCACGGAGACCTCGGTGCGGGTGGTGGTCTCGCGCGGGATGAGCTGCTCGTAGTTCGGGAAAGTTCCCTGGATGAGCTGGGCGACGAGCTTGGCGTGACCGAGGTCGAACTGCACCTGGGTGCCCGCGGAGTTGAAGGTCATCGTCGCGGGACCGCTGACGTCGGAGAGCAGCCGTCCGAGTTCGCCGAGGGCGCGCGCCGGAACGATCACGGCACGTTCGTCGACCTCGTGATCGAGCGCCATGGTGTGTACCGAGAGGCGGAAGCCATCGGCGGCGGCGAGTCGCACTTCGCGGTCTTCCATGTGGAAGTGCACGCCGGTGAGTACCGGGCGCGAGTCATCGGTGGCGGCGGAGAAGACGGTCTGGCTGATCGCCTTGCGGAGGCGACCGGCGTCTACCTCGACGCGACCGGCGTCATCGACCGGCGGGATCGGCGGGAAATCGTCGGGGTCGAGCCCACCAATTGAGGCGGTGTTGCGAGCGCAGGTCAGGCTGACCTGGCGCGAGCGCTCGGCCAGCGTGAGCTTGATCTGCTCGTGCGGCAGGGTCGCGACGAAGTCCGAGAGCAAGCGGGACGGCATCGTGATCGAGCCGGGCTCGTCGACATCGGCGGCGATCCGGTAGGTGATGGCGATTGTTTCGGCATCCGTCGCGGACAGCACGATCGAGTCTTCCAGCGCCTCGAACAGGACGTGCTGGGTGATCGGCAAGGTCGTTCGCGCGGGGATCGCCCGAGCAACGGCGGAGAGACCGCGGTGAAGGTCTTCTTGCTGGCAAGAAAGGCGCATGGGCGTCGTCTAGGTTTGGTCGATCAATAGATCGAAAAAAATGCTTACTCAGATTCTCATTTACATCATTAGTATAGGGATACAGAAGCGTCCCAGCAATGAATAGCTGGGCTTTTCGGTGATCCGCGGGCGATCTCAGGACTGATTACGGCAGCGCGTCGACGATTCCGAGCAGCGTGGCGACGGTGAGGTCCGGTTGCGGCAGCCGTTTCATCATGTCCGCGTAGGTGTCGACGACCTGCGGCGGACCGTTCGCGGCCTCATTCGCGGTGCCATTCGGGGCGGCATTAGCAGCGGCGGGCGTGGCCTCCGAGGGCCGCCGAATCCAGACAGTACGCAGGCCCGCGTTGTGCGCACCACCAACGTCGGCGATCGGCGAGTCGCCGACGTAAAGCGTTTCGTTGGGCGCGCAACCGAGGCGTTCGCAGGCGGCGAGGAAGACCGCGCGGTGCGGCTTGTAAGCGCGCAATGACTCGGAACTCTGGATCACGGAGAAGCGGAGCCGTGCGCGTGAGAGGGCACGCTGGAGAAAGTCCTCGTCGGCATTCGAGAGCAGGCCAAGCGTGAGACCGTGCGCGTCCAGGCGTTCGACAGTGTCATGCGCCTCGGGGAACGGATCGGCCTCGCCCAGTTGGTCGCGCAGCACGTCAGCGGCGCGGTCCGGGTCGCCCTCCAGTCCGTGCTGTTCGAGCGCGGATGCGAACTGGCGGCGCCAGATCTCCCACTGGGAATGCCAGGCCGGGAGCGGGCCGTTCAAGGAGTGGTCGCGGTAAGGGTCCTGCCGGTTCGGCGATTCGGTGCCCCAGACGCCCGAGGGCGAATAGGCCTCGATCCAGCTCCGATGGAACCGCTCGAAGTCCGTCTCGATGCCCTGCTCAGCGAGGATCGTACCGATCGCGGCGCGGAACTGCGCATTGCCGAATTCGAAGAGGGTGCCGTAGGCGTCAAAGAGGACGCCGCGAATCGACGCCAGGTCGAATGCCGGTCGTGTGTCGGGAGGAACGCCCAGCGGAGTCATCGCGACGACTCTACCCGCTCCGCTGCTCGTGGTCAGCTTCGATCGTAGGCAGCCGAGACGCCGACGAGCACGCGATCAGCGAGGCCCGCGATCTCCTCGCGGGCGCGTGACGCCTCGTCGTCGGAGAGGCGATGGCGCGCGGAGAGTTGCTTCGCCGTTTCATCGAGCGAGCGGCGGAAAAAGACGACCGCCTGCATCGCCTGGCCGAGGGCGACACCACGCCCGTACAACTCGAGCCCATAGCGGGCGCCGATGGCGTCCACCTCTTCATCGAGTTGGGCGCGATCACCGCGACCGGACAGGTAGTCGTCGACGATTTCGACGAGACGCCGGCCAAGCGGGCGCAAGGTCTCGCGTTCGTCGGCGCCCATGCCCTCGTACCAGGGCGCGCCACTCGAGCCGCCCGTGAGCTGCCGGCGGATCCGCGAGACGGCAGCGTTGCCGATCTCGTGCGAGTCGACCGAACCGCTGGTGATCGCGATCAGATCGGCCTCGGCGAAGCGACGGTGCCCGCCGGGGGTCCGAAAGCAACGAATCTTCTCGGCGTCTGCCCAGCGCCGGACCGTGGACTCGTTGACGCCGAGGATCGAGCACGCACGTGCGAGGCTCACCCAGCGGACTGTGGTCTCGCCCTGCGGACTGGGACTTGGATCGGGCACAGCGACTCCCGAGGCTGTTGTGGTGTTCAACAGAATCTACCAAATCACGGAACAGGCGGCATTGTTTGGGCAGGTTTTGAGTGACCCGGTCGGTACGGCTAGCTGTACTGACCACGGACATGTGAGACACGGCTGATGGGTGGGCGGCCACCGAGCGAGCCATGG
>JAQCIU010000073.1:0-5541 GCA_027593235.1 Chloroflexota bacterium | reverse complement strand
AGCCGCGGCGCGGGCGGCCGGCCCCGCCTCGTCGCCTCGCGGCGCCGATGCTACGCTCGCCGCCAACGGACCCGCGGCCGTCCTTCGCGGCGTCTCCCGCGTACCGAGGACACCGCCGATGCCGCCCTCACCGCAGATGCGTGTGGCCCTCGATGAGGCCCGCGCGGCCCTCGGTACTACCTCGCCCAACCCCGCCGTTGGCGCGGTTGTCGTCCGCGACGGCGAGGTGATCGCGCGCGGGCGAACGCAGCCGCCGCTCGGCGGCACGCACCCCGACGGCACCTCGAGCGATGGTGCGCACGCCGAGGTGATGGCGCTGCGCGCCGCCGGCGATCGCGCGCGTGGCGCCGAGGTCTATTGCACCCTCGAGCCCTGCGCCCACCACGGTCGGACGCCGCCCTGCACGGACGCGTTGATCGCGGCCGGCGTGCGGTCCGTTACTTACGCGCTGCGCGATCCGTTCCCGCAGGTGGACGGCCGTGGACACGCACAGCTCGAAGCCGCTGGCATCGAGGTCCACGCTGGCGACGGCGAAGCGGAGTCGCGCGAACTCCTAGCCGGGTATCTCAAACACCAGCGCACCGGGTTGCCGCTGGTGGTCGTGAAGTACGCGGCGTCGCTCGACGGGCGGATCGCCGCGGCCTCGGGAGACTCGCGCTGGGTATCGGGGCCGGAAACGCTGCGCTGGGCACACCAGCAGCGGCCCGGCCTCGATGCGATGGTCGTGGGATCGAACACCGTCATCGTCGACAACCCGGAGTTGACCGCGCGTCCCGCCGATCCGGCGGGGCCTGTCGATCCCTCGGTACACCAGCCGCTGCGGATCGTCGTCGATACGCGCGGGCGGATCCCGGAGACGGCGCGCGTCTTGCAGGGCGCCTCGTCCACCCTCGTCGTGACGGCCGCGGGGTCGGACGCGGCCTGGCGCGAACGGATCGCCGCGACCGGCGCCGAGGTGCTCGTCTTGCCCTCGCGAGCTGCGGGCGACAGCGAGCACGTCGACCTCGCCGCCCTCGTGGCGGAGTGCGGGCGGCGGGGCATGCTCACGGTGCTGTTCGAGGGAGGCGGGGTACTCCTCGGATCGGTTTTCGATCAGCGATTGGTCGATCGCGTCCACGCCGTGATCGCACCGATCATCGTCGGCGCGACCAACGCGCCGACGCCTGTCGCAGGGCAGGGCGCCGACCGCATGCGCGACGCGGTACGATTGCGGGACATAACAGTTGAAGGCCTCGGCGAGGACACGCTGATCTCCGGCACCCCTGACTGGGCGGCGCTTGAGCAAGATGCAGACAGTCGCCAGGGTGCCCGGGGGGGCTAGAATCGCGTCATGTTCACTGGAATCATCGAAGAAGTCGCCACCATCCGTTCCCACGAGGGCGGTGAATTGATCATCGCCTGCGAACTCATCCGCTCGGATGCGGCGCTCGGCGACTCGATCGCGGTCAATGGCGTGGACCTCACCGTCCGCACGATCGATGCGGACGCGCTCCGTTTCGATGTGATGACCGAGACCTACCGCCGCGCCAACCTCGGCGAGTTGAAGCCCGGCGACGCGGTCAACCTCGAGCGTTCGGTCACCGGCGCGACGCGCCTTTCCGGGCACATCGTGCGCGGCGTCGTGGAGACGACGTGCACCCTCGACAGCTTCACGCCGGAAGGCGAGGCGATCATCGCTCGCTACCGTGCGGAGCCGGAGTTCATGAAGTTCATCGTGATGAAGGGGCCTGTCACCCTGGACGGTGTCTCCCTGACCGTCATGCAACGCGACAGTGAGTCCTTCTCCGTCTCGCTGGTTCAGTACACCCAGGAGCACACCAACCTGATGCGCCGCGAGCCCGGGGACCAGGTCAATCTGGAAACCGATATCTTCGCGCGATACATCGACCAACTGCTCGAGGCACGCGCGGCGACCACCTAGGCGTCGACGCAGGAAGAGGGATTCTCATGGCACAGGACGACGCCGCCGGCGCTCTTTTCATCTCCACCGAAGAGGCGATCGAGGAGTTCCGCGCGGGCCGCGCGATCATCCTCGTCGACGACGAGGACCGCGAGAACGAAGGTGACATCGCCTTCCCGGCGGAGTTCGTGACCACCGAGCTGGTCAACTTCATGGCCACCGAGGCGCGCGGCCTGATCTGTGTGCCGATGAGCAACGGTCGCGCCGAAGAGCTGAACCTGCCCTTCATGACGGAGCACAACACCGCGCCGCTGGGAACCGCGTTCACGATCAGCGTCGAAGCCGCGACCGGCGTCACCACCGGCATCTCCGCCGGCGACCGCGCGCGCACGATCCAGGTCCTCGGCGACCCCGCCTCGACCGCGAGCGACCTCACGCGGCCCGGGCACATCTTCCCGCTGCGCGCGAAGGACGGTGGCGTGCTGGTACGCGCCGGCCAGACCGAGGCCTCAGTCGACCTCTGCAAGCTTGCCGGGGTTGGCCCGGTCGCCGTCGTCTGCGAGATCATGAAGGAAGACGGGTCGATGGCCCGGATGCCGGACCTCGAGGTCTTCGCCGAGCGCTTCGACTTGAAGATCGCCTCCGTCGCCGACGTGATCCGCTACCGCATGCGCACCGAACGCCTCGTTGAGCGCGAGGGCGAGGCGACGATCCCCACGGAGTTTGGCGATTTTCACGCCGTCGGCTACAAGACGGCGATCGACAACCGCGAGCACGCGGCCTTTGTCTTCGGCGACGTCACTAACGGCGAGCCGACGCTCGTCCGCGTCCACGACAAGTGCGTTACCGGCGACGTCTTTGGTTCGCTGCGCTGCGATTGTGGGGAGCAGCTCCACGCCGCGATGCGGCTCATCTCGGAAGCCGGCCGCGGCGTCATCGTCTACATGGACCAGGAGGGGCGTGGCATCGGCCTGCACAACAAGCTGCGCGCCTACGACCTCCAGGAGAACCAGGGTCTCGATACCGTCGAGGCCAATGAGGCGCTCGGCCTGCCCGCCGAGAACCGCGACTATGGCATCGGCGCGCAGATCCTGGTCGATCTCGGCCTCAAGAAGCTCCGCTTGATGACCAACAACCCGGTGAAGATCCGCGAACTCAACACCGTCGGTGCGCTGCGTGGCGCCGGCCTCGATGGTTTCGGCCTCGAGGTTGTCGAGCGGGTGCCGATCGAGATCGAGCCGAACAAGCACAACGTCCGCTACCTCACGGCCAAGCGCGACAAGATGGGGCACCTGCTGGACAGCCCCATGCCGGACTTCGGGTAGCGCACCATGCCCCGAGTTTCGACGGGTGCGATGACCGGCGCCGGCCTTAACATCGCCGTCATCGTTTCGCGCTTTACTGAAGACCTCACCGAACGACTCCTCCAGGGAGCGCTGGAGAGCGCGGCCGAACATGGCGTCCCTGAGTGGGGCCTCCATGTGGTCCACGTGCCGGGGGCTTTCGAGCTGCCGATGGCCGCTCAGGAGCTTGCGAGCAGCGGACGCTACGACGCAATCGTCTGTGTCGGTTGCGTGATCCGAGGGGAGACGGCGCATTTCGATTTCGTCGCGGGCGAGTCGGCCCGAGGGATCGCGGAGGTCGCCCGTTCCAACAACCTGCCGGTTACGCTCGGCGTAGTCACGGCGGAGAATCGTGCGCAGGCGGAAGCCCGCGCTGGGGGCGCGAAGACCAACATGGGCACTGATGCCATGCGCGCCGCCATCGAAATGGCAAACCTCTTCCGGGAACTCCGCGGCGACGCGGATCGCGGGGCTGAGGCAGGGACGCCGCACGCGGGGGGTACACACTGATGAACTGGCTACCGGATGACGTCAAAGAAGCAAGTGGTGGCGAAACCATCGATCACGTCGCACGCGACTCGATCCGGCTCGCCCACAAGGCGCTCGATCGATTCCCCGACCTCGTGCGCCGTCACAAGGTGATCGCCGGCGGGGCGGCTATTTCCTCGTCACTGATCATACTCGCCGGGGTCGCGATCGCCAAGCGCATGCACCGCGGCGAGACCGCCGAGCAGGCGGTCGCCGGCCTGACGGAGGAAGAGCTGCAGCAACTCGAGCGCGTGAAGCGCCGGGCGCGCGTAACACCAGACGTCGCATCGCCCGAGGTCACCAACGGCGTCTCCGCCGAGGTGCCCCCCGCATAGCAGCACGTCCACCGCGCGCGACCGGGCGGCGCCGCGCCGCGCGGCGCATCGGCCGCTTGCGGTCCCTAGAACGAAAGTTCTAGGCTGCATCCACGATGACCGAAGCGGGGACCAGCACGCGCTCGCGCCCGCCGCGACTCCCACCGCGGATCGCGCACTTCGACCTGGACACGTTCTTTGTCGCCGCCGAGCGTGCGCGCGATCCCTCCCTGATCGGCAAGCCTGTCCTCGTCGGCGGTCGTGACGGTCGGGGTGTTGTTGCTGCAGCCTCCTACGAATCGCGCGCCTTCGGTTGCCGGTCGGCCCAACCGATGTCCCAGGCGCTGCGACTCTGCCCGCAGGCCGTCGTCGTCCCACCCGATGGCCGCGAGTACTCGAGGGTGTCGCGCCTCTTCCACGCCATGCTTCGCGATGCGTCCCCGGTCGTGGAGTCGGTCGGCATCGACGAGGCCTACGTCGACCTCACCGGCCTCAGCGCACCGCCCGGCGTAACCGCGCCCGACGGCACCTCCGCCGCCGCCGCCATCGCCGAGGGCATCCGCACCCGCGTCAGCCAGGAGCTTCGGATCGCCGTGTCCGTCTGCATCGCCGGCTCGCGCACCACTGCCAAGGTCGGCTCCGACCGCGCGAAGCCCGACGGCCTGATCGAAGTATCGATTGGGACCGACGCCGCCTTCCTCGCTCCCTTCGCGATCCGCGAACTCCCGATGATCGGGCCCAAGTTGGCCGCGTCGCTCCGCGCCGCCGGCGTATCCACGATCGGCGAGGTCGCCGCGCTCGATGCCCGCTGGTTGGCGAACTCGTTCGGACGTTCGGGTGAGGTGGTCTACGAGCACGCGAACGGCCGTGACGCCACCCCGGTCCGTGCCGGCGCGCGCCCGAACCGATCGATCTCGCGCGAGGTCACCTTTGGTGATGACGTCGTCGATCTCGCGAGGTTGCGCCGGACGCTCGCGCGCCACGCCCAGCGCGTCGGCGCCGATCTGCGCCGCGCCGAGAAGCGCGCACGCACCGTCACCCTGAAGCTCCGCTGGGACAACTTCGAGACGCTGACCCGCAGTCGCACCCTCGATCGCCCCGTGCAGTCGACCGCCGGCCTCCTCGAGGCTGGCGAGGCGATGCTCGACGAAGCCTTGCGGGCGGCCGGCGTGCTGCGCGGGACACCCACCTCCGAGGTCACTCGGCCCGTCCGCCTCATTGGCCTCGGTGCCACGAACCTCGTCGAGGACGAATTGCAGCTTGGCCTCGACGATCTGCTTACCACGCCGGTCAACGGCATCGGCGGGGAGCTGCTCGAGGATCGCATCGACGAGATGCTCGACTCCATTCGAGAGCGCTTCGGCGACAACGCGGTCAACCGCGGGCTCTAGTTGTACTGACCACACACCTGCGAGACGGCTGACTGCGGAGGGACCTCCAGCGAGACTGGGAAGTG
>JAQCIU010000036.1:0-31424 GCA_027593235.1 Chloroflexota bacterium | reverse complement strand
CCCCGTTCGCTGATCTTCCCCCCTCAGCGACTCAGACGCGAGCCTCGAAAGACACCAGTCACCTAGAGCGCGATCTCGCGGACGTCGTCCGCGACCGTCAGCCGCGCTCCGGTGATCGCCTGCACCGCCTCGGGCGTCCATCCCGGCGCCACCTCGCGCAGCACAATCTCGCCCGGCCGGTCATCCGAGGCGGCGACAACATCCATCACCGCCACGTCCGTCACGATTCGGTCGACACAGCGCGGCGCGGTCAGCGGCAGCGTGCACGCCTCGAGGATCTTCAGCTCTCCCGAGGTGGTGGTGTGGAACATCAGCACCACCGTCCGCTTCGCGCAGTACGCGAGGTCTGGCGCGCCACCGAGGTTCCCCGCCGGTTTCCCCTCGAGCTGCGTGTTCGCGAGGTTGCCGTCGCGGTCCACCTGCAACCCGCCGAGCACCGCGACATCGAGATGCCCGCCGCGAATCATCGCGAACGACTCGTCGTGGCTCATAAAGACGATGCCCGGCTGCGCGGTCACCGGCAGCGTCCCCACAATCGTCACGAATGGGTCGATCAGTTCCGGGTCCGTGATCACCGGCCCGTACCCCAACATCCCCAATTCCGAGTGCAGCAGAATCTCGCGGTCCGGCGGCAACACGTTCGCGCATTCGAGGGGTAACCCAACCCCGAGGTTCACGACCTGGCCATCCTCGAAGTCGCGCGCCACCACCATCGCCATCACCGTCGGGTGCAGCCGCTCTGGTGTGGCGGTCACTGCGGCTGCTCCCAGCTCGTCGCCGCCGTCCGAGGCCGCTCGACGATCCGCTGCACGTAGACGCCTGCCACGTGGATCTCCTCGGGGCCGAGTGTCCCCAGCTCCACGATCTCGTCGACCTCAGCGACCGTCACCGTCGCCGCGCCGGCCATCGTCTCGTTGAACGTCCGCGCCCCCCGGAACCACAGGTTCCCGTGCCGGTCGGCGCGCTGCGCTCGGATCAGCGCGAAGTCGGCGTGCAGCGCCGTCTCCAGCACGTGCGGCACCCCGTCGAAGTCGCGCAGCTCCTTGCCCTCGGCAACGGCAGTCCCCGGCCCAACCGGCGTGTAGAACGCCGCGATACCGGCCCGCGCCGCGCGGATGCGTTCGGCCAGCGAGCCCTGCCCGGTCACCTCCACCTCGACTTCACCGCGGGCGAGCTGCGCCTCGAACGGGTAGACCAGCGAGTGCCGCGCAGCGACAGGGAAAGAGGTGATCCCCTTCCGAATCCGCCCCAGCTCAGCCAGCAATCCGATGTCGAAGTAGTCCGTGGGCCGTCGCTCCGGCGGGTACCACATGCTGTGCTCGTCCGAACGCGCCGGCCCGCGTCCCATCGCCGTCGCAACCGCCGTCAGCCCGCTCGCGCCCTGCCGCGCCACCGCCGCCACCAGGTAGGACGGGTGGTTCCACGGCGAGACGAACCCGCCAAAGTGCACCGTCGCCCCATCCGGCACATCGGCCACTGCCTCGTCGAACGTCGCGATCCGCTTGTCGATCAGCCTCGGCCCCCTCGGATGCACGAGGGCCACTTATAGCCGCCGCGCTTCGAGGCCGCTATCGGCCCGACGTCCGCACGCCCCGGAGCCCGATGGCATACGCCACCGCCAGCGCGGGCAGCGCCAGCAAGTCGGACGCGTCCGGCGTGACGGTCACCTGTGGCATCGCCGCGAAACCGCCGGTGTCGAGAAAGACCTCCAGTGCGACCGCGGGCCGCTGCAGCGCGGCCAGTGTGACGCGATAGACCTCGGTCATCGGCGGGAACACCTGGACCAGCGCGAACACGACGCCGGTCGCCACGACCGCCGCCATCAGCAGCCGGCGCGACGGCCCTCGATAGTGGCGGGACGCGGCCTGGCTGACCTCGACGAGGGCGACCAGCAGCAGTGGGAAGAACAGCAGCCCGGCGACGTCGGAGAGCTTGCCGGTCAGTGGGTGCCCCCACTCGGACTTCAGCCAGTGATCGTTCAGCAGCAGTACCCCGATCGCGAGGACCGGGATCGGATGCGTCAGGCCAGAGGCCACTCGGCCCCGCCGGGTGTTCACGGTCGGACTTCCAACCGGATGCCTCGATCGTCCTCCCACGGGAATTTGAACCCCGCAGTCTCGACGTCCGCCGTCACCGAGAGATCCCAGCTCACGTTGCCGCGATCGGGCGTGCCATCGGTCGGCCCAATCTGTACACGGGCATCGGGAAAGCACTCGCCCGACGCCAGCGCGTCCTCTATTGGCACTGTGAGTCGCAGACCAAGACGAACGGTCGATTCGTCGAGTGTGCCGTCGATCTCCAGTCCGAGGTCCTCGATCGCGAGGCGTACGGGCACAGACGTACCGGTCGGTGGCCGCTCGAGGTCCACCGTCAGTTCGAACACCGCCGGATGCGCGTCGGGATAGTCGACCAGGCCCAGGACTGGGCACGCGCGGACCGAGCGCTCGTACGCCTCGTCAAGGTCGGTGACCGGGATGCTCGGTTCGTCCGTCCGAACCTGCTCGGTCCCGTACCCACTCGTGGCGATCGACGCGAACAGCCCGGCGGTAATTACGGCACCGATCAGCACCGCACGTCCAGAGCGCCGCGTCTGTTCGAGGTCGATTCTCATCCGCTGTCCCGCCCCTCGATCGCGCGACCACCTGTCTGCCAAACGATCGCGAGCCCGCCGCGGATTCTGTCGCGGCCGATCGTTTCTGGCGACCCTGCCCACCGACCTCCGCCAGCATGCGGAACCTTCACCTCCCACCACGCACTCGCGCGGCAGACCCGGAGAGCGTCGAAGACGCTAGCCCGGATCGGGGGGAGGCGGCAGACTGGGCGCTGACCCAGCTTCGATCGCGAGGAATGCCGTGCTCGTCTCCCTCAAGTGGCTCCGTGACTACGTTGACCTGCCCGCCGACCTCGATGTGGACGCGTTTGCGCAGCAGCTCACCATGGCCAGCGCCGAGGTGGATGCCGTCAACCGCATCGGTGGCGACTGGGACCGCGAGCTGGTGACCGTTGGCGAGGTGCTGAAGGTCGAGCCGCATCCCGACGCCGACCGCCTGCGCCTTGCGACCGTGAACTACGGCGGCGCGGAGCCGCAGCGGGTCGTCTGTGGCGCGCCGAACCTTGCCGAGGGCCAGCGCATCGCCTTCGGCCGCGAGGGCGCGGAGCTGACCAACCCGCAGAGTGGCAATCTCCAGAAGCTGAAGGCCAACAAGATCCGTGGCGTCGAGTCGGCCGGGATGGTACTCTCCGAGGCCGAACTCGGCCTCTCGCAATCGCACGACGGCATCATCGAACTGCCCGCGGATGCGCCGATCGGCACGCCGTTGGCGGACTACCTCGGCGATGTCGTGCTGGACGTCCATATCTGGCCGAACCGCGCCGACATGATGTCGATGCTCGGCATCGCCCGCGAGGTCGCCGCCATCCTCGGCACCGCGGTGCGGGAGCCGGCGCTCGATTACCCCGAGGCGGGAGAGCCGGCGGCCGAGGCGATCGCGGTCGAGATTGCCGATCCGAATCTCTGCGCCCGCTACGTCGCCACGGTCATCGATGACATAACCGTTGGTCCGTCGCCGGCGTGGCTCCAGGAGCGATTGATCGCGGCAGGGCAGCGCCCGATCAACAACGTCGTCGACATAACGAACTTCGTGATGTTCGAGCTGGGGCAGCCGCTCCACGCCTTCGACCTCGATGCGGTGCAGAACCGCATCGTCGTCCGCAACGCTCGCGAGGGCGAAACGCTGCGCACGCTCGACTCCGTCGATCGCGCGCTGACCACCGAGACACTGCTGATCACCGACGAGAGCGGCCCGATCGCGTTGGCCGGGGTGATGGGCGGCGAGTCGACCGAGGTGTCCGAGGCCACGACATCGGTGCTGCTTGAGGCTGCGCGCTTCGACCCGGTGAGCATCCGCCGCACCTCGACGCGGCTTGCGCTCCGTTCCGAGGCGTCGTCGCGTTTCGAGCGCGGCCTCTCGCCGGAGCTGGCCGAGCGCGCCGCGCGCCGCGCGACGAAGCTGTTCGTCGAGGTCTGCGGCGGCACCGCGCGCTCCGGCATCGTCGACGCCTATCCGGCGCCCTACGAATCGCCCGAGGTCGCCATCACCCGCGCGCGCCTCGACACGTTGATTGGGTTCCACGTCCCAAGCGACGAGGTCGCCCAGATCCTCGGCACGCTCGGTTTCGCGGTGCTTGAAGCGGACGGCGGTTCGGCTGACGGCACCTTCCGCGTCCGCGCGCCCTGGTGGCGTACGGACATCTCGATCGCCGACGACCTCGCGGAGGAGGTCGTGCGCCTCGCCGGGTACGACCGCTTGCCGGGGACCACCATCAAGGGCCGCACGCCCGTCTGGGAGCCGGTGCCGCTCCGTGCCTTCCGTGACCGCATCCGCGACGCCATGGTCGACGCCGGCTGGCAAGAGGTCATCACCTACTCGCTGACGACCGATGAGGTGCTGGCGCGCGTGATGCCGGCCGAGGACCTCGCGATCATCCGGCCGCTGCGGCTGGAGAACACGCTCTCCTCCGACCGGCAGGTGATGCGTCCCACGCTCCGCCACTCGCTGCTCGAGGTCGTCGACCGCAACATCCGCGGCGGCGCACCCGAGATCGCGGTATTCGAGGCCGCGCGCGTCTACCTGCCGCGAGATGGCGAGCCACAGCCCGAGGAGCGCGACTACGTCGTCGGCGCACTCTCTGGCTTTGACCTCGATCGCTGGGGACGGCCGACCGACCGTGCGCTCGACTTCTACGACGCCAAGGGCGCGCTCGATGACGCGATGAACGCGCTCGATCTCACGCTGACCTACGAGGCGGACCAGGAATTCGGGATGATGCCCGGTCGCGTTGCGCGGCTCTCGATCGATGGGCAGACGGTTGGTGTGCTGGGCGAGATGCACCCCGAGGTGATCGCGCAGTTCGAGATCGACCAGCCGGTCACGCTCTTCGAACTGGACCTCGCCGGGGTGATGTCCCACGTCCGCGACCAGAAGCTCGTTGCCGGCATCCCGCGCTTCCCCGCTGTTGAACAGGACGTCGCGCTGGTCCTCGACGACGCGGTCTCCGCCGGCGCCGTCAGCGCGGTCTTCGAGGGCTCAGCGCTTGTCGCGAGCGCCCGTCCGTTCGACGTGTATCGCGGCGCGCAGCTTCCCGCCGGCAAGAAGTCCGTTGCCATCTCGGTGCGTTACCAGGCGCCGAACCGCACGCTGACGCAGGAAGACGCGGACCGCGAGCAGGCGAAGATCCTCAAGCGCCTCGAGAAGCAGTTTGGCGCCGAACTCCGGGGGTCTTCGGCGCCGTCTTAGACACTTCGAGCGGCTTTCGACCCGTCAATGACGCTTCGCGCCTCCCTGAACTGGGTCGGTGGACGTCGGCTCCCTGTCGTGGCGGGTAAGGACCTCGGAGTTCCGCCGCGGTTAGGGAGTGGCGAGGCCGGGTCCTAGCTCCGGATGCTTCGCGGTCGAGGTACGGAGGCGGGGACGGGGGCGGATCGCACGTCCTCGAGGTGGTCTTGCCGTCAGCAGGTCGTCAATCCTCCGGGAAGGATGCTTAACCGAACCTGCGATCGGCGGTCGTGAGGCAGTGTTCGCGGGGCCCCGTTGTGCCTCCCAGGGCAATGCCGCCGTGTCAGCCGCGCTCGTTAGCCGGCGGCGCCGTACGTGGGTGTCCCCGCGGTGTCGTAGGTGAGGTGGAGCGCCCCGCTGGGGTAGGTGACCGAGTCGGTCAGATGCAACGCGCTGGGCACGGTCCCGTCGGCGAACAACCGCTTGCCACTGCCGAGCAACAGCGGATACAGCCACAGGTTCAGCTGGTCGACAAGACCGAAGTGCAGCAGCGATTGCACGAGGTCGAGGCTGCCGATCACGTGGACTTCGTCGTGTCGGTCCTTGAGGGCGTTGATGCTCTCCGGTAGATCGCCGGTGACGAGCGTGGCCCCTTGCCAAGCGAGTGGGCCAGCGAGCGTACGGCTGCGGACGTACTTGGGGACGCCATTGAGCAGGCCGGTGAACGGGGTCTCCTCCGCGGCTTTCGGCCAGCAATCGGCGAAGATCTCATAGGTTTTTCGCCCCAGGAGCAGAGCGTCCATGCTCCTCGCCTGCTCGAACACCACCCCGTCCGAGCCGTCGTCCGCCAGTGGCGCCTGCCACCCTCCGTGAACGAAACCGCCGTCCCGATCCTCGTCGGGCCTGCCAGGCCCCTGTGCGACCCCGTCCAGCGTTATGAACTCGGTCACGATCAGCTTACCCATGGTGCGATCCGGTCCTATTCGTTACGCCCCGCTATAAAGATGCGATCGGCCTCCACGGTGGACGTCATGGCGGCGCGGTTGGTGATGCGGAGGTACCTGGACCAGCAACCGCTGTAGATGCCGCTGGGGCCGAAGAGTTGTTCGAGGTCGAGCCAGCGGTTGGCGGTGACGGGTGCACGGCGAGGGGCATCGGCGGACCCCGGAGGGGTTAGCGCCCGACGAACTCGGGTTCACGCCGCTCGACGAACGACCGCACTCCCTCGGTGCCGTCCGCGGTCGCGAACAGCGCGGCCACCGTCAGCTTGGTCATGTCCTCGACGCGAGACAGATCGTCGTCTTCGATCATGTAGACGAGGCGCTTGTGTCCCGCCGCGCTCTGTGGCGCCCCCGCCGCGATCGTCGTCGCGAGCGCGAGTGCCCGGTCGATCAGCTCGTCGGCCGGGACCACCTCGAGGACCGCGCCCATCTCCAGCGCTTCCTGTGGCGTGACACGGCGGCCGGTAAACATCAGCTCCAGCGCGCGCTGGGTGCCGACCGTCCGCGGGAGGAAGTAGCTGAGGCCGGAGTCGGCGACGATTCCGCGCTTGGTCTGGGCGACCTGGAAGACCGCGTCGTCAGCGGCGATGCGAATGTCGCACGCGAGCGCGACCGACCAGCCCATCCCGACGGCGTAGCCGTTGATCGCGCCGATGATCGGCACGTCGCAATGGCGCATCGCGTTTACGACCGAGAGGTGCGGGTGCGGTGCGTGCCACGGCTCTTTCAGTCGGTCGGGGTTCGCCGCCGGGAAGCTGCGGACGTCACCACCTGCCGAGAAGGCTCGGCCCTCACCGGTGAGCACGATCGCACGCGTCTCGTAGTCGCCGTTGTTGAGGGACTCGAGGTAGTGCGTCAGCTCCTCGCGCATCACCCCGCCCCACGAGTTGAGCTTGTCCGGCCGGTTGAGCTTCACCAGCGCAACGGGGCCGCGCTGTTCGATCAGCAGTTCGGTGTAGGCGTGGGTCATGGGGCGGCTCCTCGCTGCGGGTGTACGCGCGGAATCGTACCTCGAAGCGGGCGCCGCCACCGAGGATCGCGGGCGGCGGTGACCGCCTCGGGAACGGATCGGGGCTCGGGAGCGTCTAAGCCAGCGTTGAGGGTGGCGGGTGTGATCACCCGCGCGTCCGAGGCGATCACGCATGGGCGGGTAACGAAAGCAGGCACCCACGTGACGTTTATCGCTGCGGGGAGTTCCCCGTCACGTCCGAAGTTCCTCGAAGCAAGCTGCCCGTTGGTCGCCGGCTCCATCGCCCTCCTCGGATTGCTGGCGGACGTGCTCTTCAACGGCGCCGCGCTCGGCGTCAACGCGTCGGTGTGGGTCGGTGCCCTGATTGGCGTGTACGTCGTCACAGCGCGCCGCAACGGGCGAGTGATTGGCCGGCTCTCGGCCGGCATGCTGGTCGCGTCGTTCGGCCTCTCGATGATGGTTGCCTGGCGAGCGGCCTGGGCGCTTCAGGCGCTGGCGCTCGTTACCTCCCTCTCGCTGCTGCTCCTCGCGCTGGTCGCGGAGCGCGACACGCGGGCCCGCCGTGTCAGTATCAGCGGCCTGTTCCGCGCGTTCCTCCGAGGCGTCCTCGTCACCGCCCAGGGCGCGGTCCTGCTGCCGGGGGCGATGCCGTGGCATGCACTCCTCGGCGATGCGAAGCGCCGGGAGTTCCGGGGCATCGGGCGCGCGCTGCTGATCGCTGCGCCGCTGTTCCTGATCTTCGGCGCGCTGTTCGTCGCGGCGGACGCCGTCCTCGAGGCCTGGATCAGAGATTCACTCACCTTCAACCTCGCGGCGGTGCAACGCCACGTGGCGTGGCTCCTCGGAGGGGCGGCGGTGGCTGCCGGGGTGATCTGGTGTGGCATGGCGCCCGAGGAGTCCACGCCTGCGGGGCCGCGGCTGGCTGACGAACGGCGGCTGCGCGCCCTCGAAATGGGCGTCGTGCTCGGCTCGCTCGCGGCGTTGTTCGCGGTCTTCGTCGCGATCCAGGTGCAGTACCTCTTCGGTGGCGAGGCGCACGTGCAGTCCTCGACAGGGCTGACCTACGCGCAGTACGCGCGGCGTGGCTTCTTCGAGCTCGTCGCCGTTGCTGCGCTGCTGCTCCCGGTGCTCCTGCTTGCCGACTGGGCGCGGACGCGGGACTGGCGGAGCCGCGCCACCTTCCGAGTGCTGGCGACACTGCTGGTGCTGCTGCTGTTGGCGGTGATGACCTCGGCGTTCCAGCGGCTTCGCATCTATGTGGACGCCTTTGGGCTCACGGTGACGAGGTTCTACGCGGCCTCCTTCCTCGCGTGGTTGGGGGCTGTCTTCGGCTGGCTGCTCTGGTCGCTGCTCCGGGATCGTCGCGACGAGTTCATCGCCGGAGCGGTTCTCACCGCGCTGCTGGCGCTGGTCGTCGTCGCCGCCGCCAATCCCCACGGCACGATCGCCTCGACCAATCTGGCTCGCGCGGAGCAGGGCCGTGACTTCGATGTGCCGCACGCGGTCGGACTGAGTCCGGACGCGACACCGACGCTGATCGATGGCATCGACGTCCTGCCGCAGCAAGACGCATGCGAGCTGGCGACGGCACTCCTCGAGGGCAGCGATAGCACGGACGAGGATCTGCGGTCCTGGAACTGGGGCCGCGTCGAAGCCGAGCGAGCAATCGAGGCGAATCGCGATCGATTGGCCGTTGCATGTCGTTGAGGCGAACTCGAGCCGGCTAACTCTCGGGACAAGCGAAACGGCCGCGCTCAGCGCGGCCGTTTCGGCAATGCAGTCTGCGAGGGTTGTCCGACGCCGCGGCGTCGGACTGAGCCCGAGGCCGCTAGGCGGTTCGAGCGAGTTTCGCCTGTTCGGCGATCTGGGTGAAGGCCTCGGGGCTGCGCACGGCGAGGTCCGCCAGCATCTTGCGGTTGACCTCGATGCCGGCCTTGTTCATGCCGTCGATCAGCTCGCCGTACTTCAAGCCGTTGAGGCGGGCACCGGCGTTGATGCGGACGATCCAGAGGCGGCGGAAGTCACCCTTGCGATCCCGACGGTGATCGCTGGCGTATCGCAGCGCGTGGATCATCGACTCGTGCGCGACCTTGATGTTGGTCCGGCGCTTACCTCGGTGACCCTTGGTGAGCGCGAAGATCTTCTTGTGGCGCGCTCGGGTCTGGACGCGGTTACGAGTTCGGGGCATCAGTTCGTTCCTGGGATTCGGGTCTTGGCTGTCTGAACGCGGATCTGGACCGCGTGCTGTTCGTTTCGGCTAGCCGGTCGGCAGGTTCGCGCGGATCGACTTCGCCACGGTGGAGTGGGCGGTCATCATGCCGCGCATCTCGTACAGCGACCGCTTGTTGCGGCGCATCCGCTTCGGGACGGGCTTGCGGTACATCAACTTACCGGAGCCGGTGATCTTGATCCGCTTGGCGGTGCCCTTGTGCGTCTTCATCTTTGGCACGTGGTCACCTGCTTCCAGCGGCCGCTTCGGCCGCTTCGGTCGGTTCAGCTACCGCAGCGGCTGCTGCCGGCGGCGCGTCTTTTTTGCTCTCTGCTGGCTTGGCCTTCTTCGAAGGATCCAGCGTCATCGACATAAACCGGCCTTCGAGGGCTGGACGCCGCTCGAGATCGGATACGTCTTCAAGTTCGACCGCGAAGCCGTCCAACAATTCGCGTGCCACCTCAGGGTGGGTGATCTCGCGCGCTCGGAACATGACGGAGACTTTTACCTTGTCCCCGCCAAGCAGGAGCTTACGAGCCGTGCGAATCTTGAAGTCGCGGTCGTGCTTGCCGATCTTCACGCGCATACGGACTTCGCGCAACTCGACCTGCTTCGAACCGCGCCGAGCTTCCCGGTCGCGCTTCGACTGTTCGTACTTGAACTTTCCGTAGTCCATTACGCGGACGACGGGCGGATCAGCGTTCGGAGCGATTTCAACCAGGTCGAGGCTGGCTTCTTCGGCGATCTTCATCGCCTCGTCGATGGTTACGACGCCAACCTGTTCGCCGTCACGAACGAGCCGTACCCGTGGAACCCGGATTTGCTCGTTCAGGCGCAATTCTTTGGCGATGATTCACCCTTTCGATGACTGAGCATCCGGCGGCGCCGCAGCGTCGCACTACTATTCGATCGCGATTCTAGCATCGGCGAAAGGACGCCCACAATCAGGCGTTCCGCGCATCGCCCTGCTATTCCTCCGCGACGTCGTATTCCAGGACGATATCGCCTTTTTCGACGCGGTCACCTGCCGAGAAGCGAATTGCGGTGACGGTCCCGGCCAGCGGGGACCGGATCTCGTTCTGCATCTTCATCGCCTCGACCACCACCACGGTCTGGTCGGCCTCGATCGTGTCGCCGACGGCGACCCGCGCCTCGACGAAGACACCCGCGAGGGGGGCCGAGAGCTTGCCGGGGAGGTCCGTGCCACCGCCGACGCTGCTGCGGGCGCGCTTACCGCCGCCCGCGGCCGCGATCAGGAAGGTCCGACCGTCGACGGTCACGCGGAAATCGCGTCCGCTGCGCGCCACGTAGGCGCGCGTGGGGCGACCGTCGATCATCATCGACACCAGCCCGGGGACACCTGAGAGCGTCGCATCCGTGATCACCGGTGCGTCAGTGTCGACAGTGATCCGCGTCAACCCGTCGAGGTCGTCCACGACCACCGTGCGAATCTCGCCGTTTACTTCGAAACGATGCCGCGGCGCCATCCGCCACCCCCTGATTGAACACGGAGCCCGATTGCGTGCTCGCGGGTGGCCTGTTGCCACTTCGTGCGTCCGCCAGCGGATCCGCCGGCGGACGATTCCGCGCCAGCCACGCTGGCCGCGATCGCGGCTGCCAGCAGCGCCGTCCGTTCGCGTGGGTCTTCCTCCGGTGGCGCGGGCATCTTGAACGAGGACTCCAGCCATCCGGTGTGGAAGGCGCCGGACTGGAAGTCCGGGTGATCGAGGAGCGCGCGGTGGAAGGGCGCGTTGGTTTCGATGCCGACCACCATCAGGTCGCTCAGCGCGCGGCGCAGCCGGCGCACCGCCAGGTCGCGGTTTTCCGCCCACACGATCAGCTTCCCGAGTAGCGAGTCGTAGTAGACCGGCAGGTCGAGCCCGTCGAACAGCATCGTGTCGAAGCGCACGCCCGGTCCGGTCGGCAGTTCCACGTGTTCGACGAGTCCGAGGTCCGGCGTGAAGTTGTTGTAGGCATCCTCGGCGTTGATCCGGGCTTCGATCGCCCAGCCGTGCGGCTCCGCGAGGCCGATCTCGTCCGGGATCGCCTCGCCCGCGGCGACGGAGAGCTGCAACGCGACCAGGTCGACGCCGTAGACCAGCTCGGTCACCGGGTGCTCCACCTGCAACCGCGCGTTCATCTCCAGGAAGTAGAAGCTGCCGTCCGCGTCCATGAGGAACTCGACGGTGCCCGCGTTGCGGTAGCCGCAGCTCGTGGCGGCGGCGGCAGCCGCGTCGCACAGCCGCTTCCGGATCTCCGGGGTCACTGCCACCGAGGGCGCTTCCTCCAGCACTTTCTGGTTGCGGCGCTGGATCGAGCACTCGCGTTCGCCGAAGGTGCGCACGTTTCCGTGTGCGTCCGCCATCAACTGCACCTCGATGTGGCGAGCGGGCGATACGTACTTCTCGAGGAAGATCGAGGCGTCGCCGAAGGAGGAGGCGGCCTCGGATCCCGCGGCGCGCATGGCGTCCGCCAGATCCTGGGCACGTTGGACGAGGCGGATGCCGCGGCCACCACCACCGGCGGCCGCCTTCACCATCAGCGGGTAGCCGATGCGATCGCCCTCGCGGCGCGCCGTCTCCAGGTCGTTGATATCGATGTCGTTGGCGCCAGGAACCACCGGGACGCCCGCCGCTTCCATCAGCTTGCGGGCGGAGACCTTGTCACCCATCGCCTGCATCGCGGCGCCGGGTGGTCCGATGAAGGTGATCCCCGCGGCATCGCAGGCATCGACGAAGCGAGCGTTCTCCGACAGGAATCCGTAGCCCGGGTGGATCGCCTCGGCGCCGGTCTGCTTCGCCGCGGCGATGATCTTGTCGATCATCAGGTACGACTCCAGCGCCGGTCCGGGGCCGATGCACACCGCCAGATCCGCCTCGCGGACGTGCCGCGCGTTGCGATCCGCCTCCGAGTAGACGGCGACGGTCTCGATGCCCAGTTCGCGGGAGGTGCGCTGCACGCGCAGCGCGATCTCGCCGCGGTTGGCGATCAGTACCCGTTTGAACATCACCGTGCCTCGTTTGCGTCTGCCAGCAACGATTGGGTCGAGCGCGTTGGCGCGCCAGTCTGGCCCTCGAATTTGGAGGCTCAGACTGGCACGGGCAACCGCACTGCGGCAAGTAACCAAACGTCGTTAGATTGGTGGCTGGTAGCTCCTCGTATCGCGCTCGTCGATCATCCGGTCGACGAGCTGGAATACCGGCATCGCGCCCAGGTCGTCGCCACTGCGGTCGCGGACGGCCACCTGTTCGGCTTCCGCCTCACGATCGCCGATCACCAGCATGTACGGAATCTTCTGGAGCTGGGCGCGGCGAATCATGTTCCCCATCCGCTCGCCCGAGCTGTCCACGTCGACGCGGAAGCCCTTCTGCTTCAGTTCCCGCTGGACGTGCGCCGCGTAGTCGAGGTGCCGATCCGCGATCGGGATCACAATCGCCTGTACCGGCGCGAGCCAGAGCGGGAAGGCGCCGCCGTAGTGCTCGACGAGGATCCCGAAGAAGCGCTCGATCGAGCCGAGCAGCGCGCGGTGCACCATGTACGGCCGGTGGTCCGCACCGTCCTCGCCGACGTACGACATGTCGAAGCGCTCGGGCAGGTTGAAGTCGAACTGCACCGTCGAGCACTGCCACTTCCGACCGAGTGTGTCCTTGAGGTGGATGTCGATCTTCGGGCCGTAGAACGCGCCGCCGCCCTCGTCGACGCCGTATTCGAGGCCGGCGCGTTCAAGTGCCCGCCGGAGCGAGTCTTCGGCCTGGTCCCACTGCTCCTGCTCACCGACCGATTTCTCGGGTCGAGTCGAGAGGCTCGCCTCGAACTCCTCGAAGCCGAACAGGCGCAGCAGATGGAGGACGAACTCCACCACCTCGACGATTTCGTCCTCGACCTGTTCCGGCGTGCAGATGATGTGGGCGTCGTCCTGGGTGAACCCGCGGACGCGCATCATTCCGTGCAGTACACCGGAGCGCTCGTAGCGGTAGACCGTGCCCAACTCCGCCAGCTTCATCGGCAGCTCGCGGTAGGAGCGCTTCGTGTTCTTGTAGATCTGCACGTGGAACGGGCAGTTCATCGGCTTCAGGTAGTAGTCGTTCCCGTCGATGTCCATCGGCGAGTACATGCTGTCGGCGTAGAAATCGAGGTGGCCCGACGTCTCCCAGAGCGTCGCGCGCCCGACGTGCGGCGTGTAGACGATCTCGTAGTCCGCGGCGAAGTGTTCCTCGCGCCAGGCGTTCTCGATCTCGACCCGCGTGCGGCCACCCTTCGGGTGCCAGTAGATCAGGCCCGGGCCGTACTCCTCGTGCGTGGAGAACAGATCCAGCTCACGGCCGACCCGTCGGTGGTCGCGGCGCTCCGCCTCTTCGCGGGCCGCGAGGTAGGCGTCCAGCTCTTCCTGCGTGGGGAAGAGCACGCCGTAGATGCGCTGGAGCATCTTGTTCTTCTCGTCGCCGCGCCAGTAGGCGCCCGCGCTGTGCGTGAGCTTGAAGGCGCCGAGCTTGCCCGTGCGTTCGGTGTGACCGCCGCGGCAGAGGTCTTCGAACTTGGCGTGCTTGAAGTGCCCCACGAGGTCGCCCTCGAGGTTGGCGATCAGCTCCAGCTTGTACGGCTGGTCCTTGAAGATCTCCTCGGCCTGGGCCTTCGGGATCCACTCGCCCTCGATCGGCACGTTGCGCTTCACGGTCCGCTTCATGCGGCGTTCGAGGTTGGCGAGGTCCTCGGGGGTGAGGGAGCGAGGCAGATCGAAGTCGTAGTAGAAGCCGTTCTCGATCGGGGGGCCGATCGCGTACTTCCCCTCCGGGAACATTTCCAGCACGGCCTCGGCCAGCACGTGTGCCGCTGAATGCCGCATCCGCC
Organism: Chloroflexota bacterium; assembly: GCA_027593235.1. GTDB lineage: Bacteria > Chloroflexota > Dehalococcoidia > UBA2979 > UBA2979 > UBA6627. The sequence continues at coordinate 17,120 of JAQCIU010000036.1, read as the reverse complement.
GTAGCTGTTCGTCTGGCTCCAGGTCGGCCCACGGCACGTCTTCCTCGTGCGCGACGGCCTCGCCCAGTTCTTCCATCGTCATCTCGTCTGCTCCCTCGACTCTCCACGCCCGCGCCGCCCGGAGGTGGCGCGGAGCGCGCACACAGAAAAGCGCGCGCCACTCGTCCCACGGGACGAGAGACGCGCGCTCTCGTGGTTCCACCCGAATTCCCTCGTGGCCGCGTCCCCGGTGCGGGATCGGCCTCGAGGCTTCGTTGGCCCGTAACGGGGGCAGCCGCCGCGGGTTCGCCCGCGGGCTCAGGGGTGGTATCGCCTCACGATCGGCGGCGGGGCTTCCAGCCGGTGGCCCCTGCTCTCTGGCGCCGATCGAGCGTGGGGCGACGTGTCCCCGTCATCGCTCGTATTCCTCGGTCCACGCGGGTGGTCCAAGGGATGCTCCGCCGAGCATACGACGCAGCGCCCGCCAATGCGCGAGAGCGCACCCCATCGCGCGTCATCGCGAAGGGCTCGGCGAGACGTGGTCGTCGCGATCATCCGAGGGGTGTGGTGGTCGGTGGTGGGCGGTACTGGACTCGAACCAGTGACCTCAGCGATGTCAACGCTGCGCTCTAGCCAACTGAGCTAACCGCCCCGGAAACGCGGCTCGATCGATCCGGATCGATCGTCGCGCCGATGACGCAGGCTACGGCGCGCTCACAGCGACCGTCAAAGGTCCCGTTCGCCGCTCCTGCGTTCGTTCATCCGGCGTCGTGTGCGCGCGCCGCTAGTATCGGTAATTGGATTTCGTTGACACCCTCAGATTGGCGTTGCTACCGTTCGCGCGGGCCTCTAGCTCAATGGCAGAGCAGCTGACTCTTAATCAGCCGGTTCCGGGTTCGAATCCCGGGGGGCTCACCAACAACGGAACGGAAGAATTGGGCGCGACGCCGCCCCCCATCTATCGCGAACGTTGTTAGAGTGAGCGCTCGCCGCAGCCAGCGGATCGACGTAGGGACGCGGATCGAACGTAGAGATGCGGTGCAACTGGGGAAGTGTCGGAACTGGCAGACGAGCGTGATTTAGGATCACGTGCCGCAAGGCGTAGGAGTTCGAGTCTCCTCTTCCCCACCACCGCAACTCGGTGAGCCGGGGAGTCGAGACGTTGCGTGCGTGGGCGCCAAAGGTAGTTGGGAGACTCCATGGCAAAGCTGTTGGAGGTCAAGAACCTTCGAACGCACTTCTTCACTGAAGAAGGCGTGGTTCGGGCCGTTGACGGGGTAACGTGGGACCTCGATGAAGGGGAAACACTCGCGCTGGTCGGTGAATCGGGGTGCGGCAAGTCCGTGACCGCGATGTCGATCCTGCGCCTGATCCCTAACCCGCCGGGTCGAATCGTCGACGGCGAGATCATGTTCGAGGGTCGTGACCTCCTCAAGGTCTCCGATTCCGAGATGCGCAGCATCCGCGGGAACGACATCGCGATGGTGTTCCAGGAGCCGATGACCTCGCTCAATCCGGTGCTCACCATTGGTGCGCAAATCCGGGAGTCGATTCAGCTCCACCTCGGCCTCGAGGAAAGCGAAGCGACCGCCCGTGCCATCGAGCTTCTTGAGCTCGTTGGTATTCCGGAGGCCGGACAGCGCATCAAGGATTACCCGCACCAGTTCTCGGGCGGTATGCGTCAGCGCGTGATGATCGCCATGGCGCTCTCCTGCAACCCGAAACTCCTGATCGCCGACGAGCCAACGACCGCACTCGACGTGACCATTCAGGCGCAGATCCTCGAGATCATGGCCAACCTGTCGCAGGAGTTTGGCACGGCCGTCCTTGTCATCACCCACAACCTTGGGGTGGTGGCCCGTTACGCGGACCGCGTCAACGTCATGTACGCCGGTGAGATTGTCGAGAGCGGTACCGCTGTCGACGTCTTCAAGCGTGCGCGTCACCCGTACACCGTCGGTCTCCTGGAGTCCGTCCCGCGTCTGGACGACACCGAGCACCGCCGTCTCTCCACCATCGAGGGCCAGCCGCCGCTGCTCGTCGACCCGATCCCGGGTTGTGCGTTCGAGCCGCGTTGCGCGTGGGCGATCGAGAAGTGTCAGACGGAGAAGCCACCGCTCGAGGAGAAGGAGCCGGGGCACAAAGCTGCCTGCTGGCGGAATCCAAAGACGGATGAGAAGACCCGCATCGAGCAAGACCTGCGGACCCGCCTCGAGGCGGTCGGCGCGGTAGGATAGGGCCTGATGACCACTGACACCGCGGTACCCGTTACCACCCAGCGCGCCGAGATCCGCGAGAGCACCGGCGACCGCCTGCTGGAGGTCGAAGGCCTCAAGATGTACTTCCCGGTCACCTCCGGGTTGTTCATCCAGCGCAAGGTCGCCGATGTCCGCGCCGTGGATGGCATCAGCTTCCACGTCGAACGAAAAGAGACCCTGGGCCTCGTCGGCGAATCAGGATGTGGCAAGTCCACCACCGGACGCGCCATCCTCCAGCTGCACCGGCCGACCGCCGGCAGCGTCAAGTTTGATGGGGAAGAGCTGACCACCCTGAAGGGTGGCAACCTGCGGCGCTTCCGCCGCCGGATGCAGATGATCTTCCAGGACCCGTTCTCCAGCCTGAACCCGCGCATGAGCGTCGCCCAGATCGTCGGCGAGCCGATGGCGATTCACGGTCTGTACAAGGGCCAGGAACGCCGCGACCGCATCGAATACATCATGAACGCGGTCGGTCTCAACCCGCTCTTCGCCAAGCGCTACCCGCACGAGTTCTCGGGTGGTCAGCGTCAGCGCATCGGCATCGCCCGTGCACTCGCGGTGGAGCCAGACTTCATCGTGGCCGACGAGCCGGTTTCCGCGCTCGACGTCTCCATTCAGGCGCAGATCATCAACCTGATGGAGGACCTCCAGGCGGAGTTCAACCTCACCTACCTCTTCATCGCCCACGACCTCGCCGTCGTCCGTCACATCTCGGACCGCGTCGCCGTCATGTACCTGGGCAAGATGATGGAGCTGTCGGAGTCCAACGAGCTCTACGAGCTGCCGTTGCACCCGTACACGCAGGCTCTCCTCTCCGCGATTCCGATTACGGACCCGGAGATCGAGCGCACCCGTGAGCGCATCGTGCTGCAAGGCGACGTCCCGTCGCCGCTGCGGCCGCCCCCCGGTTGTGTCTTCCACACCCGTTGTCCAATCGCCGAGGACGTATGTCGGCAGGAAATCCCGGAATGGCGGGAGTTGCTCCCGAATCACTGGGTTGCCTGTCACCTCGCGGAGGCCCCGGAGAACGTCGTCTAGGTCAGCCGCCAGCGTTGCCAGACACCACGAGGCGAGCCATCCGGCTCGCCTCGTGCGTTGTGGGGCGATCCGTGGTCGGTGTTCGCGACCTCGGTCCGTCGCGCGGGCCGCACGCATAGTCGCGGCGCCGGATACTCTCGGATCGTGACCCCAAGCAGAATTCGCAACTTCTCGATCATCGCGCACATCGATCACGGCAAGTCGACGCTCGCCGATCGGATGCTGGAATCCACCGGCGCGATCTCCGCGCGAGACATGCAGACCCAACTTCTCGACTCGATGGACCTCGAGCGGGAGAAGGGAATCACGATCAAGGCGCAGGCCGTGCGCATCGGGTACAAAGCCGATGACGGTGAAACCTACGAACTGAACCTGATCGACACGCCGGGTCACGTCGACTTCGCCTACGAGGTCTCACGCGCGCTGGCGGCCTGCGAAGGCGCCATCCTGGTCGTGGACGCCACCCAGGGCATCCAGGCGCAGACACTGGCGAACGTCTACCAGGCGCTCGACCTCAATCTGAAGCTGATCCCGATCGTCAACAAGATCGATTTGCCGTCCGCCGAGCCGGAACGCGTCGCGACCGAGCTGATCGACGTGATCGGCTTCGATCCCGACGAGGTGCTCTTCGCCTCCGCCAAGACCGGCGAGGGCATTCACGACATCCTGCAGGCGATCGTTGAGCGCGTGCCGCCGCCGCAAGGCGATCCGGAGGCGCCGCTGCGCGCACTGGTCTTCGATGCGAAGTACGACACCTTCAAGGGTGTCCTGATGTACGTCCGCGTCGTCGATGGCCGCATCGACGGCAAAGATCTCCTGCGCCTCGTGCAGCAGGATCGGCGGTTCGAACCGGTCGAGCTTGGCTACTTTTCGCCCGCGCTGAAGACGACCAAAGCGCTGGAAGCTGGTCAGGTCGGCTACGTCGCCACGGGCCTCAAGGGCGTCCAGGAGAGCCGTGTCGGCGACACCATGACGACCGATCGAGCGGGCGCAACGAAAGCTCTTGCCGGCTACAAGCCAGCGAAGGCGATGGTCTTCGCCGGGCTCTATCCCACCGACTCCGAGCAGTACCCCGAACTGCGCGAGGCGCTGGAACGCCTGACGTTGAACGACGCCTCGCTCCAGTGGCAGCCCGAGACCTCGGCCGCCCTCGGCTTCGGCTTCCGCTGCGGCTTCCTGGGTCTCCTACACATGGAGATCATCCAGGAACGCCTCGAGCGGGAGTTTGACCTCGAATTGATCGCAACGGCGCCCTCCGTCGAGTACGAGGTCACGCGCACCAACGGTGACGAGCTGCGGATCGACTCGCCGGCGGCGCTGCCCGAATCCAGCGAGATCGCGGAGATCCGCGAGCCGTGGGTCAAGCTCTCCGTCACCGTGCCCGCGCGCTATATCGGCGCGATCATGGGCCTGGTGGACGAACGTCGCGGTGAGTTCGATCAGCTCGACTACCTCGATCACTCCGACGATGAGGGTGATTCGCGGGTGCTCGCCACCTATCGCGTGCCGCTGTCGGAGATCTTGATCGAGTTCTACGACCAGTTGAAGTCGCGTACCCAGGGCTACGCCGCTCTCGACTATCAGCTCATCGGCTACCGAGCGGCGCGCGTCCAGAAGCTCGAAATCCTCGTCAACGGCGAGGCCGTGGATGCGCTGTCGGCGATCGTGCCATCGGAGCACGCCGCGCGGCAGGGTCGCACGCTGGTCGCTTCGCTGAAGGAATTGATTCCTCGCCAGATGTTCGACGTGCCGATTCAGGCCGCTGTCGGCGGCCGCATCGTCGCGCGCGAAACCGTCCGCGCCATGCGCAAGAACGTGCTCGCCAAGTGCTACGGCGGCGACGTCTCCCGGAAGCGCAAGCTCCTGGAGAAACAGAAGGCCGGCAAGAAGCGCATGAAGATGGTCGGCTCCGTCGAGGTCCCACAGGAAGCTTTCATGGCCGTCCTGAAGCTGCGCGACTGACGCCAACCCCCGCACGAGAACCGCGTCACTGCGGCGTCACTGACGAGGGTGCTCCGCCCCTCCTCCGGTCGCCCGCTGCGACCGACCGTCTCCATGCGCTACGCTGCCGCCCGGTACCTTCGGCACGGAGGAAGCATGACTGAGCAGATCGTCGAGCCGCGCATCCGTGGCTTCATTTCGCTGACCGCCCATCCCGAGGGCTGCGCGGCGAACGTGCGCCACCAGGTCGAACTCGCGCGCGCTGGCGCCCGTGGCTCACTCGGTAACGCCCTCGTCGTTGGATCCAGCACCGGGTACGGGCTGGCCAGTTTCCTCGTGACCGCCTTTGGCTACGGCGCCTCGACGCTCGGCGTCTGCTTCGAGAAGGAGCCGAGTGACGCCAAGACCGGCAGCGCCGGCTGGTACAACCTCGTCGAGGCGCACCGGCTCGCCGACGAAGCTGGTGTCCACGTTGAGACCATCAACGGCGACGCGTTCTCCGACGAGGTGAAGCGCGAAGTCGTGCGCTCGTTGCGCGATCGGTTCGGTCCCCTCGATACCTTCGTCTACAGTCTCGCCGCCCCGCGCCGCCGCGATACGGACGGCACGATCTGGAGCAGCGCGCTCAAGCCCGTCGGTGAGCCGTACTCCGGGAAGCTTGTCGATCTCCGCCGCCACGAGATCGTTGACGGCACGATTGAACCGGCGACCGACGAGGAGATCGAAGCGACGCGCAAGGTCATGGGCGGCGAAGACTGGCGCGCCTGGGTCGAGCTGCTCCACGAGGAAGGCCTCCTCGCCGAGGGCTGCCGCGTCGTCGCCTACTCCTACATCGGTCCGGAGGTCACCGCGCCGATTTATCGCCACGGCACGATCGGCCGCGCCAAGGAAGACCTCGAAGCGACGGCCGCCGATCTGGACGCGCTGCTCGCGGAGCACAGCGGTGGAGCGTGGGTCAGCATTAACAAGGGTGTTGTCACCCAGGCCAGCAGCGCCATCCCGGGGGTCCCGCTCTACCTCAGCCTGCTCTTCAAGACGATGAAGCAGCGCGAGATTCATGAAGGGCCGATCGAGCAGATCATCCGCCTCTTCGGTGATCACCTCGGACCCGGTCGCACGCCGATCGTCGACGACCAGCAGCGCATCCGCCTGGACGACCTGGAGATGCGCGAGGACGTGCAGCGCGAGGTCCGCGAGCGCTGGGACAGCGTCACCACCGAGACCCTGCATGAACTGACGGACTACGCCGGCTACCGGCGCTATTTCGAGGGGTTGTTCGGCTTCGGCGTCGACGGGGTCGACTACTCACAACCCACCGAGATCGATCGGCACTTCCCGCTGCCCGTCGCTCCCTGAGCGTCCCGCCGTCGCCACGCGTGCCTGAGCCGCCTCCAGCTCCCCTCTTCCTCGCCAGCGCCGCTGCGTTCGGTGCCTGGCTTGAACGGCACGCCGCCACCGCGGACGAGCTGCTGGTCGGGTTCTGGAAGCAGGGCACCGGTCATCCGACGCTCAGCTGGAACGAATCCGTCGATGAGGCGCTCTGCCACGGCTGGATCGATGGCATTCGCCGCAGTGTCGACGCGGATCGCTACAGCATCCGCTTCACACCACGCCGCGCGCGCAGCAAGTGGAGCGCGAAGAACATCGCTCGCATCGAGGAGCTTCGTAGCGCGGGACGGATGCGGCCGGCCGGCATCGCCGCGTTCGACGGCCGAGTCGACGTATCCGCCGGCTACTCGTTTGAGCGGGGCAGCCCGGCCTCGCTGCCGGTGGCGTACCGCGATGAACTGGAGGCGGCGCCCGCGGCGCTGGCCTTCTTCGAGACACAGCCCGCTGGCTACCGGAACGGGGCGATCCACTGGGTGATGAGCGCCAAGCGCGACGAGACGCGTCAGCGGCGACTGCGGACGCTGATCGAGGACTCGACGAATGAGGAGCGGATCAAGCAGCTACGCGCCCGGCCCCGCAACCGCGACGCCAGCGACCAGTCGTAACGGCCGAGGTCAGTCTGCCGTCGGGAGGTGTGGGGCCGGCCTAGCCCTCGGCGGCTACGGCGTCGGCGGGAACGGCCGCCGGCTCCTCGGGCGGCTCGGTCTCCGAGGTCGCTTGTGCGGCCGGTAGGAGATCGTCGATCGTCACCACGCCGTTGACGTTCAGCAGGCGCGTGCGGATCGCCGCCTTCTTCTCCTCGCTCAACCCCTCGAGGCAGGCGATTGCCGCCGCGAACATCGAGCGCGTCGTCACGACCGCGTACCCGACGGACTCCGCCGCCACCTTCAGTGCCGGTGCGATCTCGCGCTGGCGTTCCTCGGGGCGGGTGAGCCGCTGGCCGTTCGCGACGACCAGCCCGCGCGCGACCTGCTGTCGTCGCTCGATCAGGCCATCCAAGCGCGCCCGCAAGCGGTAGTGCGGCTCCATCCCCACGGCTTCCTCGGCGCCCGCGACCACGTAGTGGACCTCGTGATCGCCGTCCGTGAGCAGCGGCGCATCGGTGTCCGAGGCCTTCGCTTCGAAGCCCAGCAGTTCCGCGCAACGAATCACCGCCGGCTGCAGCCCAATGTCGCCCGTGCGCCAGAGCGTGTCTCGCAAGCTCGCTCGCTCGGCGAGGTCGCCCTCCGCCTCGGCCAGTTCCGAGGTTGCGCGTTCCACCGCCGCCTGGCGTAGATCGCGTTCGCGGGTCCGTGCTTGCATCTCCGGGATCTCCACCTGTGCGGTCCAGCGCGGCGCGTCCTCGTCGGCGTGTCCCAGCAACTCGCGGAACGCCGCGATCAGCGCCTTGCTTTCCTTTTGCACCAGCCAGCGCGCGCCGTTCTGGCGCGGGGACGGCAGGAAGATCACCCGGCCGTTCAACACCGGGAACTCGACGCCGATCGGCAGGCCGCCCTCGGAGCGCGCGATCACCCGCGCCGTACCGGCGAACCCGGGCGCGCGATCGTTGAAGAAGCAGCGGTACAGCAGATCGCGCCGGTACGACTCGATCACCTCGACGGCCGGGTGCTCCGCGGCCGTGATCGCCGCGGTCGACCCGGCGCTGCCGCGCAGCAGCGTCGAATCCCACGCCATCCCCGCCGGCGCCGGGAGGAAGAAGTAGCGGTCCAGCCCCTGGTACCCGGCAACACCGGAGATCGCCGAGGGCGGATGCGCTAACACGATCACCACCGCGCCGCGTTCCAGTGCGCGCGTGAACTCGTCCAGCCGGCGCCGCAGCGTGTCGGCGATTCCCGTCACGCCATCGATCGGCTCGCCGTTCACCACCGTCAGATCCGCGAAGCTGAGATACGGCTCACTCGCGGCTACCGCGTTCTGGATCGATTCGGCGATACCGCCCACGTCCACCACGATCGCCTCGTAGTCGGTCACCGCGGGCGCGTTGAAGATGTGGTGGTTGTCGATCAAGGGATCGGCCAGCCGGTGGCTCAGCGAAAGAATGCGCATGTGGGCCTCGGATTCACGGGGGACGAGTTGGCGTCGAGCGAGTTTAGCCCATGGATCGCGCTACCTCGCGTGGCGCCCCGTCCCGCGCATCACGTCGCGAACACGGCCTCCTCGGCGGGGCGCTTCCTTGGGAATCGGCCCGGCTGATACGATCCGGCTGGTTGTGCTAGGCGGGGAACTAGCGGTGCCCTGTACCCGCAATCCGCTTTAGCGGGGCTGAATGCCCGCCCGAGGACTCGCTGCTACGGAAACTGCGATCGCTGGAGGCGTTGAGAACCTGGTCCTGCGCGGCGATGCCCGGCTAATCCCGTCAGGTCCGGAAGGAAGCAGCGGTACGTCGGTCTCATCGGGTGCCGTAGGGTCGCCGGGTTTGAGTCGACCGGCGGGAGTAAGACCGTGACACGGTTCGACGGCGGGGCACGACCACTTTCTATTGCCGCACGCCCATGTCCCCATTCCGCGCGCCGCACACTGGCGCCGCGCGCACACCATCGAGGTCGCTCGTGAGCCCCGCACGCACGCGCGGACGTGGCGACACACGCCGGCCAGGTGGGCGCGGCGATTCCGTCCCACCGTTGCCCCCCTACCTCGAACGGCTCGGCGTTCAGCCGCGGAAGGCGCTCGGCCAGAACTTCCTGATCGATGAACTCGCGCTCAGCGACATCGCCGCTGCCACCGTCACCCCCGACGTCGACACCGTCTTGGAGGTGGGCGCCGGCCCGGGCGGGCTGACGGAAGAGCTGCTCCAGCGCTTCGCGCGGGTCGTCGCCGTCGAGATCGACGAGGAGCTGGCGGGCCTGACGCAGGCGCGCCTGGAGAGCCGCGGCGGGCTCACCGTGATCGCCGCCGATATCCTCGATTTTGAGCCGGGCGAGCTCCTCGCGGAGGCGGGGGTCAGCGGGCCGTTCGTCGTCGCCGGCAACCTGCCGTACTACATCACCCAACCGATCGTGCGACGCCTCCTGGAGGCCGATCCCGCGCCGCAGCGGATCGTCGTCATGGTGCAGCGCGAGGTCTCGCGGCGGATGGTCGGCGCGGCCGGTCGCGAATCGCTGCTCTCGATGTCGATCAAGTTCTACGGCGCCCCGCGCATCCTTCGCGACGTGCCGTCCTCCGCCTTCTGGCCCGCGCCGAAGGTCGACTCCGCCGTCGTCGCGATCGACCGGCTATCGGCTCCGCCGATCCCGATCACCGCCGAGGAGCGCGTGTCGTTCTTCCACCTCTTGCGCGCCGGCTACGCCAGCCCTCGGAAGCAACTCCACAACGCACTCCCGGGCGCGCTCGGCCTGCCGAACGCCGTCATCGAGACGTTGCTCCGCGACGCCGGGCTCGATCCCGCGCTGCGCGCCCAGCACCTTGGCCTCGCGGACTGGGAGCGGCTCTACCGCTCGATCGAGGCGAAGCACCCGGAAGCGCTCGTCGTCCAGGAGCCGGCATGACCTCGCACGGCGTCCGGCTGCGCGCGCATGCGAAGATCAACCTCGCCCTCGAGGTCGTCCGGCGGCGCAAGGACGGCTACCACGAGATCGCCACCGTGATGACGACGCTGAGCCTCGCCGATCGGGTGGTCCTCCGTCCCGCATCCGAGCTCAGCGTCACGATCAGCGGCGAGTTCCGGCGCGGGATCGACCCGACCGACGATCTCGCCGGGCGCGCCGCTCGCGCGATCGCCGATGCCGCCGGCCGCCGGCCGGATGTCGCGATCGAGGTCGAGAAGCGGATCCCCTCGCCGGCCGGTCTGGGTGGTGGCTCCTCGGACGCCGGGGCGGTGCTGCGCGGCCTCAGTGTGATGTGGGAGCTCAACTGGTCGCCGGAACGCCTCGCGAAGATCGGCGCCACGATCGGATCGGACGTGCCGTTCTTTGTCCACGGTGGCACTGCGCACTGCACCGGTCGTGGCGAACTCGTCGAGCCGCTGCGCGACCTCGGTGAGACGCGGCTGCTCGTGCTGGTTCCGCCGGTACCGGCGGCATCGGACAAGACGGCCGCGCGCTACGCAGCGCTGCACACGCACGACTTCAGCGACGGCCACCGCACCCAGCGGCTGGCGCACCGCATCGCGCGCGGCGCACCGCCGCCCACCAACGACCTGATCAACGCCTTCGAGGCCGTGATCGAGCGCAGCACGCCGGAGCTGGTTGCGCACTACGCGCGCTACCGTCACGCCGCCGCTCCGCGCCTCCACCTCTGTGGCTCCGGGCCCGCCGTCTACATGTTCGTCCACGAGCAGGCCAAGCTCCCGGTACTCCGCCGCGAGTTCGAGCAGCTCGGCGCGACCGTCCTCGAAGCCCGCACGATTTCGAGGAGTGCGGCGCTCGCGATCGAGGAGTTGCCCGCGCCCGCGGGCAGCGCGCCGGATGCCTGACGGCGATACGGGTCGCGCGCTCCTCGCTGGCTGGGTCTCTGGCGCTGCAGTGGCATTCGCCACGACCGCGCTCGTCCTGATCGCGCTCGCGTACGACCCGGCCTGGCAAACCCGCGTCAACCGCAGCCGCCTCCGCCTGCCAATCCTCGGCGTGGTCGTCGTCAACGCGATGATGCTCTTCTGGACGCTGGTCGGGCTCGTCCTCGGCGCCGTCTTCCTCGGCACGGACCAGCCTGCCTTCTCGATCACCATCGTCGTGATCGTCACGCTCGCACTCGGCCTGTACGCCGTGATCCGTGGCATGCCTGGCTGGCTGACCTGGTCCACGGTCGCGGTCGCGCTCGCCGGGTTCGGCGTCATGCTGCCGGCCCTCGCTGGCCTCGGTTAGCGCCTGATCGCGGCGGATGCGCCGTTCGACCGCTGGCCCGCGCGAAACACGGCCGATATGCTCAGCCCTTCGTGCGCGCGGTGATTTCGTGATGAAGTCCCGGTCTTGCGTGTCGTAGCGGAGGCGGACCCGCCCTGGAACTCACAAACGGTCTCGATGGCACGCGCATGGACGTTCACGTCCACACCAACCCGGCTTCCTCGGACAGCATGTTGCAGCCCTCGGAACTCGTGGAACTTGCGATCGCCAACGGCCTGACCGCCGTCTCCATGTCGGAGCACGACTTCACCCTGGAATCCCATCGCCAGGAAGACTTCCGCGCCCAGTACCCCGATCTCTTCATCAACTTCGGCATGGAGGTCTCCACGGACCTCGGTCACATGCTCGCCTTCGGCTTCTCCAGTTACCTGCCCGGCATCCGCCGTCTGGAGAAGCTCCGCGAAGAGGCCGACAAGATCGGCGCCTTTGTCGTCGTCGCGCACCCCTTCCGCCGTCTCTTCGACCCCGTCACCGCCATGCGTACGGGCGAGAAGTTCGAACTCACGCCGGAGGAGGCCGCCGAGCAGATGGAGGTCTTCAAGCTGGTGCACGGCATCGAGGTCGCCAACGGCGCGAACACCCCGCAGGAGAACTACTTCGCCCTCTCCGTCGCCCGCATCCTCGGGATGCCCGCGACTGGCGGCAGCGACGCACACTCAACCTCCGGCATCGGCACCTTCGCGACCGCGTTCCGCGGCACCATCGGCTCCACGCCCGAGTTGCTCGAGGCGCTCCATTCCGGCGATTTCGAGGCGATTCACAAGACGAAGGCCCAGCGCTGGGTCCGCTTCGACCACGGCAGCATCGAGGCCGCCGAGCAGGAAACCGCGCGCCCAGCCTGATCCTGCGCTCGGGGCCAGAACCGACCGCTCGCGAGCACATTCGCCGCGCCCCGTACACTCGCCCCACTCCCCCGCTCCGATCCGTCGCGAAGGGTTCGCGTTGTCTCAACAGTTCGTCGCGCTCGATCTCGAAACCACGGGGCTGAATCCCGAGGTCGATGAGATCACCGAGATCGGTGCCACCCGCTTCGATCGCGATGGTGGGAGCGAGCAATTCCACACGTTCGTGAACCCCGGTCGCTCGATCCCGATGGAGATCCAGCAACTGACCGGCATCACCGACGCCGATGTCGCGGACGCTCCTCGCTTTGAGCGCGTCGTCAACGAATTGGCCACCTTCGTCGGGAACTGCCCGGTCGTGGGGCAGAACATCAAGTTCGACCTGGGGTTCCTGTCGAGCGCCGGGCTCGATCTGCCGGGGCCGATCTACGACACCTGGGAGATCGCCTCGGTGCTGCTCCCGCGCGCCGATCACCTCAACCTCGCCTCGATCGCCGAACTCCTCAACGTCCCGCTGCGGCAGGCGCACCGCGCCCTCGAGGATGCCGAGACCACGCGCGACATCTTCCTCGCGCTGCTCGCCCGCTTCGAGGAGCTGCCGCGCTCACTCCTCGGTGAGCTGCACGACTTCGCCGCCGCCGCACGCTGGTCCGCCGCGACGCTGATCGCGGAAGCGATCCTCCGCGCGCCCGCGGAGCCCGTGATCGACGATGCCGAGGCGGCCGCGATCGTCGAACGCCTGCGCCAGCCACAGCCGCCGGAGGTGATTGCGCCGCTCGTCCCCAGCGACAAGCCTGTCACCGTCGCCGGCGACGAGGTCGCCGCTGTCTTCGACGCGGCGTCCCGCCGTGCCGATCTGTTCGCCGACTACGAGCCGCGCCCCGGGCAGGTGGAGATGGCTCGCCAGGTCGCGCAGCAACTCGCTCACGGCGGGTCGTATGCGATCGAGGCGGGGACCGGCACCGGCAAGTCGTTGGGCTACCTCGTACCGGCGCTGTTGCATGCCAGCCGGAACCACGATCGCGTCGTGGTCTCCACGCACACCATCAACCTCCAGGAGCAGCTCGCTCACCACGATGTCCCGCTGGCCGCGAGCCTGATTGAGGCGGCGACCGGTGAACCGGCCAGCCAGCTCCGCGCCTCCGTGCTCAAGGGCCGCACGAACTACCTCTGTCTCGATCTGTGGACGCAGGCCCGCCTTGAGGCGCGCCCGCGCAACGAGCCAGAGGCCCGCCTCTACGGGCGCATCGCGAACTGGCTGCCCAGCACCTCCACCGGCGACGTCGCCGAGTTGTACATGACCTCCGATGAGCAACCGGCGTGGTCACGCCTCTCCGCGGACGGCACCGACTGTCTCTCGCGACGCTGCTCGTTCGTCCGCGACGGAAGCTGCTTCGTGCTGCGGGCGCGTCAGCGGGCAGCCGGTTCCCACGTCGTGATCGTCAACCACGCGCTGCTGCTCGCCAACGCCTCGCGTTCCGATCAGCTCCTCCCGCCGTTCCGCCATCTTGTGATCGATGAGGCGCACCGCCTCGAGGATGTCGCCACCCAGCACTTCGGCGCCTCGTTCGGCGTGCGCGATGCGCGCGAGCTGTTCGATCGCGCCGGCTCCAACGAGCGTCATGGCGCCGTCGGCCTCGCGCGGCTACTCCGTCAGGGCGAGCTGGCCGCGCCCACGGCTGCGCTGTCGCCGGTCGCCGGCTTCAGCGCGCTCGCCGATCAGATCGAGCCTGCGGTTACCGGCGGGCGCGATGCGTTGCGCGCGTTCACCGACACGCTCCGCGACTTCGCGCGCGACCAGTTTGAGGACGATCGCGCTCGCAACCGCACCGAGCTGCCACTCACCAAGGGCGTCCGCTCCCAGCCGCAGTGGGAGGACGTCGAGGAAACGGCGATCCAGCTCGAGATCTCGCTGCAGGTGCTCTCGAGCCGCCTCGGGTCCGTCGCCGACACCATCGGCTCCGTGCCGGACTCGATCCCCGACGCCCGCACGATCGGGCCGCTCGCCCTCGGCCTCCGTACCCAGACCGAGGAGCTGCGCGGCGTCCTCAACCACGCCGTGCTGTCGCCCACCCGCGACGACGTCTCGTGGCTCGTGCTCGGCGAGGGCGACGTTCGCATCAACCTCGCGCCGCTGGACGTCGCTCCACGGCTCCAGTCCGAACTGTTCGACGGACGCGAGTCCATCCTCGCGACCAGCGCCACGCTCCAGACGTCCGGATCGTTCGACTTCAGCCTGCGCCGACTCGGCCTCGACGAAGCGGAGACGCTCGTCGTGCCGTCGCCGTTCGATTACCGACGCGCCGTGCTGACGCTCGTCGTCGACGATCTCCCCGAGCCCGGCATGCCGGGCTACGAGTTCGCGCTGCACGAGTTGCTTGCCGACGCCGCGCTCGCCGCCGGCGGCCGCACGCTCGCTCTCTTCACCTCGCACGCGGCGCTGCGCGCCGCCGCCAACGATCTCCGCGAAGACCTCGCACCGCGCAACGTGCGCGTGCTCGCGCAGCGCATCGATGGCTCGCCGGCGCGGCTGCTGCGGATGCTCCAGGAGCAGCCCAACTCGATGATCCTCGGCACCGCCGCCTTCTGGGAGGGCGTCGACGTTCCGGGCGAAGCGCTCTCGCAGATCGTGATCGCCCGGCTGCCCTTCCCGGTGCCCACCGATCCGGTCTACGCCGGTCGCGCCGAGCGCTTCCAGGACCCCTTCTCCGAATACGCCTTGCCGCAGTCGGTACTGCGCTTCCGCCAGGGGTTCGGTCGCCTGATTCGCCGCACCACTGACCGTGGCGTCTTCCTGATCGCCGACAGCCGTGTCGCGCGGCGCGACTACGGCAAGGCGTTCCTCCAAGGCCTGCCGGACACGGAACTGCGCACGCTGAAGGCAGGCGCGGTCGCCGACGCCGTCGCGGACTGGCTCAACCGGTGACCGCTGCCTGGGCCACCTTCCAGGACGTCTCGCTCATGCCCGCGCCACCGATCGATCTCGACGCGCACCCGGCCTTCCGTCAAGCGCTGGCCGACGGCGTCGAGCGTGGCTTTGAGGGCGAACTGCCGTCGCTGCCCGATTCCGCCGAGCTCTATCTGCTCCAGGCTGACGCCGAGGATGTCGGGCTCGTCGCCATTCAGCGGGACTATCCGCGGCCCGGGACCGCGGCCGTCCTGGCGCTCGCCGTCGATCCCGCGCATCGCGGCCATGCCTACGCCACGAAGGCGCTGCTCGCCGCCGAGCGGCGCCTGACCACCGAGGGCGTGGAGCGCCTCACCACCCGGGTACCCCGGACCAATGGGCGCGGGCTCTATTTCATGCTGCGCGTCGGCTACACCCCCATCGCGGACCCGCCAGTTGGGGACGCGACCTGGTTCGAGCGGGCAGGGAGTCGCTAGCCCATGAACATTGAGGAAATCACGTTCGTTTCTCCTCAGACACTCATCGGTCGCTCACAGCAACCGATATTCAGGGTGATGACACCAACCGCCGAATCGGGCAGTCCAGCGCGAAATCCAGGCTACGGTCCCCGCCGCGCTGCTCAGCTCATGGTCGCCCTCGGCCGGACTCACGCCTCGCAGGTGCTCACGCACCTCCCGGAAGAACAGGTCGCGCACCTCGCGTGGCTCGTCGCACATACCGAGCAGCTCGGGCAAGCGGAGCGTGAGGACGTGCTCCGCGACTTCTACGCGTCGCTGACCTCGCGTGACTACGCCAGCGTCGGCGGTCCGGAGACGGTGCAGCAGATCCTGGAGGCGGCCTTCGGCAGCGAGCGTGCCGCCGATCTGCAGAGCCGCTTGGGCCGGATTGGACGCCCGAAGCCGTTCAAGTTCCTTGAGTATGTCTCCACCGGCATGCTCGTCGAGTTCCTGGTCACCGAGCACCCGCAGCTCATCGCGCTGATGTTCGCCAACCTGAACGTCGATCACGCCGCCGAACTGCTGATGCTGCTCCCGCCGGAGTTGCAGATCGAGACGCTCGTGCGGATCGTCCACCTCGACAAGCCCAGTTTCGAGACCGTCGAGCTGACCGAGGCGATCGTGCAGGGCCGCCTCGTCGGCGCCGCGCAGTCGCCCACCGCCGGGCCAGCCCTCGTCGGTGCCAACCAGCTCGTCGAGGTGCTCCGGCACGTCGACATCGCGACGCAGCGCGTCATCCTCGAGGGCATCGAGGACCTCGATCCGGAGCTCGCGGTCCGCATCCGCCAGCAGATGTTCGTCTTCGATGACCTGGCGTTGCTCGATCCCCGGTCGCTCCAGCGGGTGCTCCGCGAGATCAATCAGGCCGATCTCACGCTTGCGCTGCGCGCCGCCGACGAGCACACCGGCGAAGTAATCTTCGCGAATATGTCGACGCGGGCCTCGGCGATGGTGCACGAGGACATGGCGGCGCTCGGCCCGATTCGGCTCACCCTCGTCCACGAGGCCCAGAACCGCATCGTCACGATCGTTCGGCGCCTACAGGACGACGACGAGATCGTGGTCAACCGCGGTGGGGACGACCAGCTCGTCGCCTGAGTCAGCGCCGGCGCTTGCTCGTGCGGTTGAGCCGGTTGTTCCGTGCGCGTCCCAGCGTCTGGCGCATGAACCCGCGATACCAGCGCGCGACGAGGAACGCGATCGCGATCGCGACCACGAGGTGAAACACGTCCAGCGCGGTTGTCGGCAGAACCCCGGCGGCGAGCCGCTCGATCAACGTCCCGACGACCAACGCCAGTACTAGCGCCGCCTTGCCGTAACCACCGTCGCTGTTGGTGGTCGCCGCGTCACCACCGTCATCGGCTGGCGCCTCGGCGTGCGGCGCGACCGCCGAGGCGGCCGCGTCCGCCGGCCGTCGGCGGCGCCGCGAT
>JAQCIU010000035.1:0-32332 GCA_027593235.1 Chloroflexota bacterium | reverse complement strand
CCGGCTCGGCGGGGGTCGCGGGGATCGGGGCGGCGGCAGGGTGGCGGGCGTCGAGTTGGGCGTCGATTGCGGCGATCAGGAGGGGGACGAGCACGCCGAGGACGATGAAGGCGGCGGCGAGCGCGATGGTGGCGCCGATGCCGAACTGGATGACGGAGGGGATGCCGGCGGTGAAGTTGGAGAGGAAGGCGATGCTGTCGCTGGCGAGCGCGAGCGCGAGTGCGCCGATGACGCCGGTGAGGCCGGCGGCGAAGGCACGCCCAGGGGTGACCGACGCAGCGCTGGATCGCTCTTCGCGATAGCGGCCGAGGGCGTGGAAGGCGAAGTCAACGCCGAAGGAGATCATGGCGATCGGGACGATCAGGTCGAGGGTGAGCGAGCTGTCGAGGCCGATGAGGTTCGAGATGCCCTTGAGCCAGATCATGAGGATGGCGAGCCCGGCACCGGTGACGGCGACCGCCCAGTAGGAGCGAAGCAAGAGGCCGACGACGAGCAGCACGGTGACGATGGTGAGCGCGATGAACGGTCCGGCGGTGGCGCCTTCCTCGGCGCTGGTGAGGTTGACGTCGATCGCGATGCCCCAGACGCGGATGTGCTGCTGATCGCCTCGGAGGAGGGACTGGGCGTCGCGGGCGTACTCCTCGACGGTGGTGTTGTCGGAGCCCAGTTCGACGACGACGGATCCGCCGCCGAGTGCTTCGTTGTCGGCGAACAACTCGACGAGGAGTGCGGAGGCGGTCCAGTAGTCGATCTCTACGTTCTGGGTACCGACCACGCGGCGTTCGGATTGGCGATCGACGGAGAGCGTGTCGCGGAGGCCGGCGGAAGGTTTTCCTTCCTCGAGCAGCTGAGAGACGGCGATCTTCACTTGATCGTCGGTGGCGAACTCGAGGCCGCCGACCCAGTTGGCGAGGAGCACGACATCGACGGCGTCGGCGAGGGTGACGAGCCCGGGGGTGATGCGTCCGGCGTCGGGGTTGTAGCGCGCGAGGAGCACGTCGCCGACGGGGGAGGTGCGGAGGGCTTGCTGGTTCTGGAGGAGTTCAAACAGTGGGTCGCGTCGGAGGACGTCCCCGTCGCGTGACTCGACGATGAAGACCGGCCGGTAGACCGCGGACTGGAAGCGCTGGTCAACCAGATCCTGCGTATCGAAGACCGCGGCGTCGGGGTCCTGCGAGGCGCTGTGCTCCGGCTGCATGGCGAGCAGCGGGATCACGAAGAGCGCGGTGAGCGCCAAGGCGAGGCCAAGCGCCTGGACGCGATGGGCCTCGAGCGTTTCGAAGAACCGCAGCAACCGTCGCCCGCTCTCCTGATGGGCCGTCGAGGCTGCCACGCTAGTCGCCAACGGCGCTGTAGTCAGGTGGATCCGGTGACGCGCCCGAGCCGCGTCCGCCCGTCAACTTCGTTACGTTTCGATAAATCCTCACGGATAGTTACTACCTATACTGTGGCGTCTCGAATGAGGCGCCGGCGCTCCGGCGCGTGAGTATGGGAACCCGGAGGGAACCATGGCAACGATCAAAGTGAACAACAATGGGCCGTACATCGTGAGCGGCGAGCTTGAGCTGGTCGACGCGACCGGCAAGGCGTTCACGAAGACGGGGACGCTGGCGCTGTGCCGCTGCGGGCACTCAGCGAACAAGCCGTTCTGCGACGGATCGCACAACCGCGAGGGCTTCGAGAGCGAAGTGCAGGCGAGCTAGGCCGAACGAGACGGGAGCGGACGACCCCGGATGCCGGCGCATCAGCCGCCCGGGGCCGGCCCCAACCCGGCGCACCGCGGCAGGTGGAGGCGGCACATCAACGTCCGGGCACCGCAGGGATGTCCTGGAACAACCCGGCGATCCCGGGTCGGTGCATCAACCCTCCGGAGTCGCCGCCAAGCCAAGTGCGGTGGCGAGGGGGCGGAGCAACCGAGCCAACGGCGGGGGTGCGCTGAGCCAGCCGTCGTCGATGCGGATGACGTGATCGTGAGGCTCGAAGGCGAGGAGTCCGGTGGCGGCGCGGTCGCGAGGCGGCTCTTCGATCACGGGCAGCGCGAACCGCTTGGTGAGTCCGAGGAGATGCGCGCGAGCACCGGCTTCGCGCAGGCGGCTGGCGGTTCGTAGCCAGACCAGCACCGCGGCGGGCTGGGCGTCCAAGAGGCGTTCGAGGTCGGCGGCGAGGGTGGGCGACGATCGCAGCTCCAGTGCGACCGCGCCGCGCTGCGCGAGGCTGATCGTGAGCGCGGCCGAGGCGGGGGTCTCCACGATTACCCGATCGCCCGACCGCACCAGCGCGGCGACGAGGAAGCGCGTTGCGTCCGGGATTCCGGCGGTGAGGATGATCGAGTCAGCATCGCGGTCAGCGACGCCGAGGGCAGCGGCGATCCGGGAGCGTCGAGCGGAGTGGTCCGACGGGACTGCGTCTCGAGGGAACTCCGCCGCAGTGGGGAGGCGCGCGGGGGCGAGTGCGGTGAGGATCGCGCCCCAGGGGATCCCGGCGGTGGGTCCGGCGTGCCAGCTCTGGCGGTTGAAGGCGACGAGCGTTCCGTGACCAACGCGGCGTTCGAGGAGGCCGGTCGCGGCGAGTTCGTTGAGCGCGCGCGCGACCGTGGCGCGGCTGACGGCGAGGCGCCGGGCGAGGTCGCGTTCGGCGGGCAGGCGGATCCCGGCGGGCAGCTCGCCCCTGACGACGGCGTCGTGAACGCAGCGGGCGATCTGGCGGTACGGCGGCTCGCGACTCCCGCGATCGAGGGTGAAGCGATCGAGGATCGCGTCCAAGTCGGCAGTCACTTTGGCAGCCGGGTTGGTGGCCGGATTGGGGCTCACGTTGGTAGCCCGGTTAGCGGGATCACGAGGCGGGTTGGAAGACCTCGATCGGGTTGCCGGAGGGATCCTCGATAAGGATCTGGGTGCCGCCGGGACCGGCGAGGGGTTCGTTGCGGAAGGTTGCACCGCGAGCGCGGAGTTGAGCGACGACGGCCTCGAGATCATCGACCTCGACGACGATGCGGTTCCAGCCGCCGGGCACCGGGGCTGCGCCGTCCGGCATGGGCTTGCGCGCGGAGGTACCGGGTCCGGAGAGCCAGAGCTGCTGATCGCCCTTCCCGATCGAGGCGAAGGGTGGTCCCCAGCGTTGAATCAGCTCGAAGCCGAGCACTTCCGTGAAGAAGGTCAGGGCCTCGTCCACGTCGTCCACGATGTAGCGGCTCACAGCCATGTCGCACCCCTCTCGCGGACACGATAGGCGCGTCCGGGCATATCGCGCAGGCCAATTACCGAGACTGGCTCATGCCAATACCGAGCTGCCAATACCGGGCCAAGCGCGATCAACGTAGTCCGGGCTCCGGCGACTGGTTGCGGTTGGTGGTGACGAACTTCTGCAACAGATCGGCATCGACGTCATCCATGGTGAGCCGGCGCCCCCAAGAGACGACGATCACGGGCGAGGCGTTCTCCAGCCGCGGCGAGAGGATGACGTCACGGGCGAAGTCCGACGCCACGGCCTCGAGCGCGGCGAGCTGGTCGGCCTTGATGTCTTCGGGACGGTAGGTGATCCAGACGAGGCCGTGCTCCAGCGAGTGGATCGCATTGCCATCCGGGACGGGTTCGGCGTAGATGCCCTGCCGAAGCGGCTGATCGTAGTGGGGGCCGCCAGCCGGGGTCAGCGGCGGATTCGGGCCGAGCGAGCCTTCCGGGACGTGGACGGTCTCCGGTAGCGCGACGAGTTCGCCGACCGAGGCGTCCTCGGTCGAACCGAACCCGAGCTGGCTGCGAAAGACGATCGCGACCAGCACGAGGATGGCGATGGCGACGGGGACGAGGACGGCGAATCCGCCGTAGGAGTCGAACGGTCGGGAGCGGGAGGCGCCAGGTGTCGGCGCTGCGGGATCGGTCGATTCCGGGGGTGAACTGCTCACAGGCGTCGGCTGCTTCCGTTCGATTGTGGTGAGTGACCGACTGTACCAGCGGGCAGCAAGCGCGGGCTGACGCAGGAGTGGTAGTTGGCTCGGCGGATGGGCGCGTCGGACGCTAGACGCGCGGTTCCCAGCTGAAGCGGCGTGCGGCGATCAGCGCGCCCACGAGGCCCCAGAGCGCGATGATCCCGAGGTGCGCTGGTTCGAAGCCGCTCCCGGTTTCGAAGGGATTAAAGGCGGTCTGGAGCGCAAGAGAGAGATGCTTCACCGGGAACAGATCGCCGACGAAGCCGAGCCAGCCGGGTCCATCGTCCTCGATGCGAATGAACACGTCGGAGATGAAGAGCAGGGGGAGGATAGAAGCGTTAACCACGGCAGGCGCGGCATCCGCGTTGGGGATGAACGTGGTGATGGCGAGCCCGAGCAATGAGAAGGCGGCGGCACCGATGGCGAGCGAGATGACGAAGGCGGGGAGGGTGTTGGTGGGGATGTCGACGCCATAGAAGAGGGCGCCGAAGAGCGTCACGATGGCGACCAGTGCGAGCGCGACGACGGTCATGAAGAGCACCCGCCCGAGCAGGAACGAGGCGGCCGGCAGCGGGGTGCCTCGGAGCCGTTTGAGCAGCCCGAGGTCACGCGAGACGGACATGCTCATCGCCAGCCCGGTGTAGCAGGCGTTGATCACGGAGAGCGCGGCGATGGCCGGCACGTAGAAGGTGGAGACGTTGGTGGTGCCACCGGGGAGGACGAGTTCCTGGTTGCCGAACAGCAGGTTGAAGATCACCAGGAAGATGAGCGGGAAGACGAAGGTGAAGAAGGCGGCGGCGGGGTTGCGTACGAACGCGACGGCCTCATAGCGGACCTGGCGCAGGCCGAGACGGAGCGCGGTCACAGTGCCGCTCCGGCGGCGGGAGCCGTCACGATGCCGCTCCCGCGGCAGGAGCCGTCACGATGCCGCTCCCGCGGCAGGAGCCGTCACGATGCCGCTCCCGCGGCAGGGGCCGCCAGATCGGCAGGCGTGGTGGCCGGATCGGCGGCGAGCTGGAGGTAGACGTCCTCCAAAGTGGCGCGGGTAACGGAGAGATCTTCCAACTCGATGCCGCGCTCTTCGGCGCGACCGGCGATCATGGCGAGGGCGCGCGTTGGCTCGCTCGTGCGGACCGAGACCAGGCCGTCGCCGAGCGCGACCTCACCGGAGACACCGGCGATGAGGGCGGTCGCAGCGGGCGTCTGTTTGAACTCGATGGTCGAGAGGTGGTCGCGGCTCATCAACTCGGCGGGGGTGCCCTCGGCGACGATGGAGCCAGCGACGATGATGGCGAGCCGGTCCGCTAGCTGTTGCGCTTCGTCCATGTAGTGGGTGGTGAGCAGAACGGTTTTGCCGAGCGCCTTGAGGTTGTGGACGAGTTCCCAGGCCTGGCGGCGGGCGGCGGGATCGAAGCCGGTGGTCGGCTCGTCGAGGAAGAGCAGATCTGGATCGCCGGCGAGGCCGACCGCGACATCGAGGCGTCGTTGTTGGCCGCCGGAGAGGCGGCGGACGCGGGTGGCGCGCTGCGCGGTGAGCCCAACGACCTCGAGGATTTCGTCCAGCGGTCGGGGGTGGGGGTAGAAGCCCCGGAACTGGCGGAGCGTCTCCTCGACGGTGAGGTACGGCTCGACGCCGGTGGACTGGAGGACGATGCCGATCCGCTCGCGAAAGCGCGAACCGCCGGAGTGGGGGTCGTATCCGAGGACGTTGACGGTGCCACCGTCGCGATCGCGGTGGCCCTCGAGGATTTCGACGGTGGTGGTCTTGCCCGCGCCGTTGGGGCCGAGCAAGGCGAAGACCTCGGCGCGATCGACGTGGAAGTCGATGCCACGCACGGCCTCGAAGTCGCCGTAGCGCTTGCGGAGGCCGGTGACCTCGATGGCGCGATCGGGGGCGATGGTCATGGCGTCAGTGTGCGCGCGAGCGGGGGCGGGCGCACGCGGGTGGGGGACGGAACGGGGAAGGCTCCAACTGGAAACGCGCCGCACCGGGCTCCGACCGGAAGTGCGCCGCACCGGGCTCCGCCTCGCGAGTACGATGCGCCTCGATGGGTGATGAGGAGGCGAGCAATGTCAGAACTCTTTCACGACAGCCAGCGATCGCTGCAGGATCGCTTCGATACGCGGCGGCTAGCGGATGCCCTCGAAGACCGGATCGTGCACGGGGAATTCACCGACGCGGACCGCGAGACGGTTGAGCGTTTGCCGATGTTCTTTCTGTCGACGGTCGACGCGCAGGGGCACCTGAACTGCTCGTACAAGGGCGGCGTTCCGGGCTTCGTACGGGTGGTGGCTCCGGACACGCTGGCATTCCCCAGCTACGACGGCAACGGGATGTTCTTGTCGATGGGGAACATCTCGCAGACGGGCGAGGTGGGGATGCTGTTCATCGATTTCGAGCGGCAGTCGCGGCTGCGGGTGAACGGGGAGGCGTCGATCGACTTCGATGATCCGCTGACCTCGGAGTTCCCGGAGGCGCAATTCGTGGTGCGGGTACGAGCGCGCGAGATCCTGTTCAACTGCCCTCGGTATATCCACAAGATGGAGATGGTGGAGCAGTCGAAGCACGCACCAGACACGCAGCACGAGACGCCGATCGCGGACTGGAAGCGGTCCGAGCACATGCGCGACCTGCTGCCGGCGAACGATCGCGCGCGGGACGCCTGAGCAGCGCCGTGTCGACACCAACCGAGGGGACGCCGATGAATCGGATTGAGATCGAGATCAAGCTGAACCGTGACCGTGCATGGCTGCTGGAGACGCTGTCCGCGATGACGGACGAGGAGCTGACGCGCGGGGTGACCGGGAGCGAGCATGACCCCTCGGTGGAGTGGAGCTTCGCCGATCATTTCGTGCACACGACGCTGATTGAGCGCGACTGGAACGGGATGGTGCGGCGACACGTCGGCGGCGATCAGGGGATGAAGACGGGCGTCCGCGACGACGGGACGCGCGAGCCGATGGAAGACGTGATGGCGCGGATCCACGCGTGGACGGAGCGCTGGGCGGAGAAGCACCGCGGGAAGCCGCTGGACGAACTGGTGCGCGTCGGCCTGGAGGTGCGCGCCGACACGCTGGCGCTGCTCAGCGAGCTGACGGACGAACAACTGGCCTCGGTGATTCCGAACGCGCCGTGGGCGGACGGGACGGTGGGCGGGATCCTGGCGGCGAACGCGGATCACGGCCGGCGTCACTTCACGTGGGCGAAGGCCGGGGCGGCGGAACGCGCCGGCCTGGCGTCGCCGGGGTCGCCAGGGTAGCCGGCGCAGCCGGTGCCGCCGGAAGTGCGATGCAGTTGGAACGAGCACCGAGCGGGATCGCGATGATTGACGAGGGACTACTCCGGCACCTGTACCGCTACGACCGCTCGCTCCCACTGCTGGCGACGAGCGAACGGGATATCTCGAGGGACTCGCAGACACAGCTACCGATCGAGGGGCTGACGGCGGAGCGGGTGACGTTCGGGTCGACGCACGACGAGCGGGTGCTGGCGACGGTGACGCGCCCGGCCGAGGGCGGGCCGTTCGCGGCGGTGATCATTCAGCACGGTTCGACGCCGATGGGGCCGCACACGTGTTCGGTGCCGGGGCGGACGCCACTGCACCAGCTCTGGGCGCAGCAGGGGTTCCTGACGATCGCGGTCGACGCGTACGGCTTCGGGTCGCGCGAGGGGACGGACAACCGCGGGCGGCTGGGGCCGGATCGCGCGGATCTGATGTTCCGCACCCGCGATACGCGCGTGCAGGCGGTGCAGGACTTGATGCGCACGGTGGACTACCTCGAGAGTCGCGACGATGTGCGGAGCGACGCGATCGGGTACGCGGGGGTGTCGATGGGATGCCGCGTGGGGGTGCCGTTCGTGGGGCTGGACGAGCGAGTGCGGGCGGGGGCGTTCTTCGTCGGCGGGTCCGGGCCGTATGCGAGCTGGGCGATCGAGGGGACGGAGTACGCGGAGCTGGCGGCGGATAGCGAGCTGATCTTCGCGCTGACGGATCCGATCGTGTTCGCCTCGATGACGGCGGGGCGACCGATGTTCATGGCCAACGGCGAGCACGACGTGCTGGTGGGGCGCGAAGCGGCGGAGCGGCTGCAAGCGGCGCTGGCGGAACCGAAGACGCTGCGCTGGTTCGACGGGGGGCACGGCGAGACGCCGCGCGCGCTGTTCGACGAGGCGGCAACATTCCTCGAAGCGGAGCTGGCGGCGGCGGTGTCCCTGCCGGCGGCAGGGACGGTGGCGGCGGGAGCGGGGCGATGACGTACGCGGAACGGATCGATCCGCTGCTGGAGCGGGCGGTGTCGCGCGGCGACCTCGCGGGTGTCGTGGCGACGGTGGAGGCGGCGGGCGAGACGCGGTACGAGGGCGCGGCGGGGCACTTCGAGCTGGACGGGAGCGGGCCGGCGTTCGGGCTGGACACGCCGCTGCGGATCGCTTCGATGACGAAGGCGGTGACCTCGGTTGCGGCGATGCAGCTGGTGGAGCGGGGCCAGATCGAGCTGGACGCGCCGGTGGCGAAGTGGCTGCCGCAGCTTGAGGCGCCGATGGTGCTCGAGGAGGACGGGACGCTGCGGCCGGCGCGCACGGCGATCACGGCGCGGCAGTTGCTGACGCACAGCTCGGGGTTTGGCTACGACACATGGAACGCGCGGCTGGCCGCGTACCTCGAAGCGCATCCGCTGCCGGCGGCAGCGGTGCCGGGGGCGGAGTTCCTGGCCGCGCCGCTGATCTTCGACCCGGGGACGCAGTGGCACTACAGCATCAGCACCGATTGGCTGGGGGAGCTGGTGGTGGCGGCGTCTGGGCAGAGCCTCGGCGCGTACCTCGACGAGCAGGTGTTCGCGCCGCTGGGGATGGGCGCGACGGGGTTCCGGGTGCCGCCGGACGACGCGCAGCTCGCCACGTTGCACGCGCGGCAGGCAGACGGTTCGCTGGCGCGGCAGGCGTGGCCGGCGGCGCGCGGTGGGGCGGCGTATGAGTCGGGCGGCGGCGGGTTGCGATCGACGGCGCGGGACTACGGGCGGTTCTTGCGGATGCTGCTGGGCCGGGGCGCCCTCGATGGGGTGCGGGTGCTGGAGGCGACGACGGTCGACGAGATGGCGCAGAGCCACACGGGCGACCTCGATGTTGGGGTGCTGACGACGGCGAACGCGGGGCGGAGCAACAGCGGGGACCTGGCCTTCGGGCGAGCGGCGGGGTTCGGGCTGGGGTTCCTGGTGACGCTGGAGGCGTCGCGGACGGGGCGATCGGCGGGGAGTCTGACGTGGGGCGGGTTGTTCAACAGTTACTACTGGATCGACCTCGAACGTGACATTGCGGGGGCGATCTACACGCAGGTGTTGCCGTTCCTCGATGTGGCGATGATGGAGCTGAATCGGGAGTTCGAGCGGGGCGCGTACGAGGCGCTGGAGGGATGAGCGAACTGCTCGAACGTGCGCGGGTCGCCCTCGAACGATCGCAGCCGTACGGCGGGCTGTTCGGCTTCGAACTGGTCGAAGCCACGGAGGAGCACGTGCGGCTGCGGATGCCGTTTCGCGCGGAGCTGACGCGCTTCAACGCAACGCTGCACGGCGGGGCGATCATGTCGCTGGCGGACACGGCAGGGGTGGTGCGGGCGAGCCTGGATGCGCGGGGCGAGCTGGCGGGGACGATGCACTTCAGCATCAACTTCCTGCGGCCGGTGGGCGGCGGGTACCTGGATGCGGTGGCGCGAACAGTGCACAGCGGACAATCGTCGCTGGTCCTCGAGACGATGCTTGAGGACGCGGATGGTCGCGCGGTGGGGTTGGTGACGCAGACGCAGGCGGTGCGCGCGGCGGACTAGCGATCCGCGCTTGGGAGCGCTCGGGCCCGGCGCGGACGGGGTAAGTCTGGCGTGAGCCATCTACCATTGCCCCGATTGGTAGGCCGATGGGACGACCGCCGCACCCCGACGTGCTGACACCGGCGGAGTGGCGCGTGCTGGAACATGTCCGTGCCGGCCGTCCCAATGCCGAGATTGCGGTTCGCCTCGGGATCTCGGTGAACACGGTGCGGTACCACGTCTCGAACATGCTCGCGAAGCTGGAACAGCCCGATCGGCAGGCGCTCGCGGCCTGGGACGGCGAGCCACGAGAGCGCTTCGCCTGGCTACCGTCGCTCCCGCCGATCTCGCTCGGCCTCGGGGGCATGGGTCGCTGGGTGACGTTGTCCGGTATTGCGATCGCCGCGGTGGTTGTGCTGGCGGTCGTACTGGCAGCGGACGAACCCCCCGAGCCACACACGAGCATGGCGCTGCGGATGTCCGAGGGAGGCCGCCCGAGCCTCGTGGCGATGGACCTCGCGACAGGCGTGCCGCTCACCGGGGTCGACCGCGTCGACTTCACAGACAGCGCGGGAGGTTTCCTGGGCGACGGCAGCCTGATCTGGACAGCGCCGTTTTCCCCGGGCTCAGCGACACAACTCTCCGTCTTCGACGGGGGGCGGTTCGGCTTTGGTGGGTCCGGCTTCAAGGCGGACGACGAGGGATTGGTCCAGCGATGGGAACTGCCAGAGGCGCCATTCGCAACACTGCGGTTCGTCGCATGGGCGCCTGGGAATCGATGGGTCTACGCCATGCGTCGGATCATGGGCCCCGGACCGAACGGCGAATTGTGGCGACTCGATCTCCGGGGTCCGGACGTGACGCTCCTCGCGACGGTTGAGGACGAACAACGACTCTACCCGGCGAGGGATGGACGACTGTTCGTCCTGGGCGGCACACCGAACGTGTTGATCGACGGGCAGACCCTGCCGTCTCAGCTCCTGAAGATTGACCCCAGGGATGGCTCAGGGCTTGCGCGGCTTGAGTTTCGGAGAACGATTCAGAACGCGGTGTTATCGAGTGACGAGTCATTGCTCTACGTCTTCCCTGCCACAGGGCCGCGCGTCCAGATCATCGATCTCGCAACGATGGCGGTCGTTGCCGAAGGTCCCGACGAGGTAGACCCGCAGCGACCCGATGGGAGGGTCGGGAGCTGGGCACTCTCGCCGGACGAGCGACGGCTGTACGTCGGCGGAAGCGGGAGCCTCGACTGTCCCGGCTGGGAGACGCCGTGCGAGGCGATCGGTGGCCGCGTGCAGATCTTCGACATCGAGACGATGCAGCTCGTCCGCGAAGAATCGGGAGTCAACCAGGTGGTGGTCTCCGGCGACGGGCGATGGATCGTGGTCGCGCTGCTCGTCACATCGGACGACGACTCGAACCTCCCGGAGCGGGTCCAGGGAGTGATGGGCGACGGGCTCAGGGTGATCGACGCGTCAACGTTCGAGGTCGTGGCGCACCTCGAACGTGGGCGCGCGTTCTTCCAGCTCTCGGCGTCGGCGGATGGTCGATTCGCCTATGGCGTGACCCGCGGCCCCGGCTGGGCGGACCTGGGATACGGCGATGGGTGTACCAGCGAGTGTTTCGAGCTGGTGGTGATCGACCTCGAACGGCAGGCGGTCGCTGCACGACAGGTCTACACCGATGGAATGCAGCTCGTCCCGGTCGCCGACTAGCCACGGGAGGTCAGTCGTCGTCTAGCGTTCGCGGGTGGAGAACCAGCCTGCGATCAGCACCCCGAGTCCGGTGAGCGCGAACCACCGCCACGGTGAGCCACGCTCAGCGGCCGTCTCCGCCGTCTCGGCGGTCGACGCAGAGCGAGGTCTCGCCGCGGACAGATCCACCGGCACTACCAGCGGCCGAGGTACCGGCGGCTCGATCGAGGGCGGCGCGACCTCGTCGTCGGAGGGGTCGAGCAGCTCGATCAGTTCGCCGGCGCGGTCGCGGGGGATGAGGCGGCCGACGAGGGGCCAGCGGCGGGCGCGTCCGAGCAGGCTGGCGACGCGGAGGCGCAACCGACGGCTGGTTTCCATTGGGCGGCCGTGGCTTTGGAGGTCGAGCACTTCGACGTTGGCGCGGGCGATCTCGGCGCCGAACAGCATCACCTGAGCGCTGAGGTTGAAGAACAGCAGCAGCACGATGACAAAGCCGAGCGCTCCGTAGGTGGCGTCGTAGTTGCCGAAGGAGGCGACGTATTGCGCGAAGCCGACCTTGAGGAGTTCGAACAGCAAGGCGGCGACGACGACGCCCGGGAGGACCTGCCGCCGGGTGTAGCCGACCCGCGCAACGGTGGTGTAGAGCAGCAGGAAGACCAGTCCGGTGACCAGCGGCGGGATCAGGAAGTAGGCGATGTTGGCCAGCCAGGCGACGAGGGTGCCGGCTCCCGCGCCGACGAGTTCATCCGCCTGGCGTTGGGCGAAGGCGATGGCGAAGGTGAGCGCGAACGAGGCGAGCAGGAGCAGTCCGAAGCCGACGACGAGGCCGAGGTCGATTGCCTTGCCGATGACGAAGGGCCGCTGGCGTTCGACGTGGAAGACGCCGTTCAGGGCGACCCGAACGCTGCTGAAGAGCGCGCTGCCGGTATAGGCGGTGCCGACGAATCCGACGAGCCCGAGTGCGCCACGGCCGTCAACAACGCTGGCGACAAGGCGTTCCAGATCGGTACGGCCGTCGTTCTCCGAGAGCGGGAGTGACGTCATGAGCTGATCGATCAGCCGCTGCTGGTCAGCCGGATCCGAGATGAAGAAGGCGAGGATGCCGACGGCGAAGAGCGCCAGCGGGAGGAGTGAGATGAGCGTGTAGTAGGTGATGCCGGCGGCGAAGATGGCGCAGCGATCACGCCCGTAGGCGATCACGGCGCGCAGTGCGACCTCGACCCAGCGGATGGAGTGCCCCCTTCGGGGTGATGGGGTAATTCGTCGATCTCGTGGCTAGTCTCGGATTATGCCGAATCAACGAGGGCGACCGCGCCACCCCGACATCCTGACACCAGCCGAGTGGCGGGTGCTTGAGCAGCTTCGGTCAGGGCAGACCAACGGTGAGATCGCCGAGGCGCTGGATCTGAGCGTGAACACGGTTCGGTACCACCTGACCAACATCCTTGGAAAGCTGGAGCTGGACGACCGCGAGGCGTTGCGCGCCTGGAACGGGACGCCCGAGCGTCGGCACCGCCGGCTGTCAGGACTCGGATGGCTGGGCAGCAGCAGTTTGCTGCGCGTCGGCGCCGGAACCGCGGCAGCGGTGCTCGCGGCCGTCGGGGTCTCGATCGCCGGATCCGACCACCCGATCGCGGGGAATGCTGGGAGATCGCTCGAGGAGCCGAGCACGGCGGTGGCGGCAAGTTCGAGCGAACCGACCGCTGAAGTCGGACCGACCACCGCAGCGGAACCGACCGTGACGGCGGTGCCGATCGCCAGTGGCACGAGCGCAGGCGAAACACCAGTCCAATTGCTCGCCCGGGTTGCCGCGGAGTTCGTCGATATCTGTCACGTCGTCGACCCGGACGCGCGCGCTATTCCATTGAGCGAGCACTTCCCGGACCCGCCGAACGTCCCGCTCATCGGCGCGCTTTACGCGGTATCGGCAGATGGGTGCGTCACGCATCCGCCCGCGCTTGAGTGGGCACGCCAGACGCAGACGATCGCTGACGAGGATGCGGCGTACATCCATGTCACGTGCTTCCTCTGGCCCGCGCAAACAGACCCGGCGGTGGGGAGCCTGATGGTCACCGTTGGGCCGTACCACGGACCGGGTGACACCGATCCCGGGTCGTTGCAGCGGATCGCCGACGCACCAGAAGACGGGTTGGTCCTCGCCGACTGCGGGATCGGCTTGGGCAACGTGGATCGTTTCGACAACGACAGTACGCGGCGCTGGCTGCCGGACTAGGCGCGCTGCCCTAGCCGCTCCAAGGCCGATCAGCTCGCGGTGACGAGGTGGGCCTGGATCTCTCCCTCGACGGTATCGGAGCCGTAGCGGGCGGCGACGGCGGCGGTTGCCGCTTCGATGGCTTCTTCGAGGCGGCTCGGGTCGCGGGCTTCGACCTCGTTGCGGAGCGGGGTGCCGGCGCAAAGCGCGAAAGCGGGGTCGCGCGGTGAGGGCGCGACGCTGCGGTGGCCGACGGTCTCGATCTCGATCTGGCGGAAGCCGGCCGCGCTCAGGTCGCGATGAATCGCGTCCTGGTCGTGGTAGCCGTGCGGGGTGCGACGGATGAACGATGGCGGGTCGTCCGGAAAGAGCGCAGCGACGGCGTCGCTCACGGTCATCGGGATCTCGTTCTCCTCGAGGCGGTCCCAGGTGTCGAAGAGGAAGGTGCCACCGGGCTTCAGCACACGGAGCATCTCGCGGTAGGCGTGGACGCGGTCGGGGAAGAACATGACGCCGAACTGGCAGACGACGGTATCGAACGCGCCATCCGCGAAGGGCAACGCCATCGCGTCGGCCTGCCGCCATTCGAGGTTGGGCGCGGCGCGGTTGCTGGCGGCGTAGTCGAGCATCGCCTGATTGAGATCGGTGGCGAGGACGTGGGCGTTCGGCAGTCGGGCGGCGAGGGCGCTGCTTACGACGCCGGTGCCGGCGGCGACTTCCAGCACGCGCGCCGGTTGCAGTGCCGTGGTTCGCTCCGCGAGGAGATCGGCATAGCCCTGAAAGATGAAGGGGACGAGGTAGCGGTCATACAACGCCGGGATTTGGCCCGCGAATACGGTGTCCGACTGGTCAAGCAGCATGGTTGGTCCTGGGTCCGTTCGCGTGTTTGAGCAGAGATCCGACCGCCGCGAGGAGCCTACCAGCGACTGGGCGACCGGGCGGCAGGAGCAGCGCGGGGCGGGGTCGCGCCCGCGCCGCGGCGATGGTCGCCGAAGGCGGTGAGGGCCGTGCCGACCCCACTGGATCACAGCGATCGGCGGGACCACAGTCGTATCCGGAGCGACCGTGACCTCGTCCCCACCACCACCGTGCCGCATCGGGAATGTTCGGGTCCGCCGGGCGCGGATGCGGCACGAGGTGGTTGCGCTCGCGCGGCAGCGGCGCGCGTTCTCGATTCGCCCTCGTCCGTGGATGATCCCAGCGACATGGGCCGTGGTGACGCTGTTTGGCGGGCTGTTGCTGATGCTCCCGGTGTCGTCCGAACGCCGCGAGTGGACCGGTCCGATCGACGCGCTCTTCACCTCGACGTCGGCGGTCTGCGTGACGGGGCTGACGCGGTTCGATAGCGCGGAGCATTGGAGCGGGTTCGGCGAGGCGGTGATCGCGGTACTGATTCAGGCCGGCGGGCTTGGGGTGACGATGTACGCAGGGGCGCTGCTGCTGTTGGTCGGCGGTCGGTTTGGGATGCGCGGCCGTGACTTCTTCAGCATGGAGCTTTCCGACGTGACCGAGCACGACCTTGCGCGGCTGATGCGACGCGTCCTGCTCTACAGCTTCGGCGTCGAAGCGGTGACGTTCCTGCTGGTGGCACCCTGGTTCATGACCCATGGGGACGGCGCTGCGGGGCTGTGGAAGGCGCTGTTCGTCTCGATCTCCGCGTTCAACAACGCGGGCTTCGATCTGCAGGGAGGCGGCCAGAGCTTCATTGGTGAGGTGGATGCGCCGTTCCTGCTACTGGTGCTTGGTGTCTCTGCGTTCCTGGGATCGCTGTCGTTCGTTACCGCGTTCAACCTGCGGATGCCGTTCCGGCGATGGAGCCTGGATACGCGGCTGACGGCGATCGGGATGTTCGGATTCCTCCTGGCGGGGATGTTGTTGCTGCTCGTCGAGGAGACACGGAGCGGCGGCGTGCTGACAGACCTCGGGCGGCTGGACCAGCTCACGAACTCGTTCTTCCTCTCGGTGAACGCGCGGACGACGGGAATGGCGAGCGTCGATATGGCGCGGCTGGACGACGCGACTGCCGCGGCGCTGCTGCTGTTCATGTTCGTTGGTGGCGCATCTACCTCGACGGCGAGCGGGATCAAGGTCGGGTCGTTCATGGTGGCGATGGTGGTGGTGCTCTCGGCGTTGCGCGGGCGGCGCACGGCGACGGCGTTCGGCCGGTAGATCCCGGAATCGATCGTGCTGCGGGCGGTGGCGATCACGATGATTGGTTTCTTCACGCTGGGTGCCGGTGTCTGGCTGCTGGAGCTGACGGACAACGTCGAGTTCCTGCCGGCGCTGTTCGAGGTGACCTCGGCGTTCGGCAACGTGGGCTGGTCGCAAAGCGTCACGCCGAATCTGACGAACGCGGGAGCGCTGGTGATCATCGGGCTGATGTTCGTGGGGCGGCTGGGGCCGATGTACATCGCGCTATCGATCCCGGATCGGCCGGTGACGCGGTACCGGCTTGCGCGCGGGTCGGTGCGGATCGGGTAGCGGCGGGGCAGCTCGCAGCGGGGCGGTAGCGGCGGGGCGGGGCTCGGCCTCGTACACTCGCGCGATGTGCGGTCGATTCACGCTCACGGAGACGAACACGCAGCGACTAGCGCTGGCGCTTGGCGTTCCCGAGGAGCAGGTGACCCCGGACTATCGCCCGCGCTGGAACGTGGCGCCGACGGACCAGCACTGGGTGCTGCGCTTGAAGCGCGAAGAACGCGAGCTGCTCCCGGCGAAGTGGGGGCTGGTGCCGTTCGGGTCGAAGGACGCGAAGAGCGCGTTCAAGCAGATCAACGCGCGGGCCGAGACGATCGACAAGCGACCGGCGTTCCGGAGCGCCTGGAAGCAACACCGACGCTGCGCGGTGCCGGTGGACGGTTTCTTCGAGTGGGTCGGGCCGAAAGAAGCGCGGTAGCCGGTGTGGTTCCACCGCCCAGATCACTCGGTCTTCCTGCTCGCGGGGCTCTACGAGTCCTGGCAGCCCTCGACGGACGAGTGGCGGCGGACGTTCACCATCATCACGACCGAGCCGAACGACCTCGTACGCCCGATCCACGACCGGATACCGGTCGTGCTGCCCTCGGACGGCATCGACGACTGGCTCTTCCAGGGCAACGAGGACATGGACGCGGTGCGGGCGTTCCTGGGAGCGGAGCCGAACGACGCGCTGATCGCGACGCCGGTTTCGCCTCGGGTGAACTCGGTGAAGAACGATGACGCGGGGTGCGTGGAGACGGTGGCGTACGCACTCCCGACGGGCGCGTAGGGCCGGATGGCGGTGACCACAACCTCGCCAATTCCGGTCATCATCGAGGCCTCGCTGAACGGCGGGACGCCGAGGTCCGCGAATCCGAACGTTCCGAGGGCGCCGGCCGAGATCGCCGCGGATGCGATCCGCTGCATCGATGCTGGCGCCTCGATGGTTCACACGCACACGGATGACCCGGTCAGCGGCGGCTCCGGCGTGCACGATCCCGCGCCCTACCTCGAGGCGTGGCGGCCGATCCTCGAGGCGCGTCCGGGCACGCTGCTGTTCCCGACGATGCCGGTCGGGCAGGCGGTGACCGTGGCACAGCGGTTCTCGCACGTGGTCGCGCTCGCGGAAGCGGGCGTACTGGCGCAGGCGCCGGTCGACCCGGGTTCGACGAACATGGGACGAACCGACGCCGACGGTCTCCCGCCCGACAGCGACCGCGTCTACTCGAACAACTTCCGCGAGTCGCGCTACATGATCGAGGAGTGCCGACGCCTCGGTGTTGGCATCAGCGTCTCGATTTTCGAGCCGGGCTTCCTGCGATTCATCCTCGCCTACCACCACGCCGGGCAGCTCCCGCCGGGCGTGATGATCAAGCTCTACTTTGGCGCGGATCCGCTGCTGTTCGGGCTACCGCCGACGGTCGCCAGTCTCGAGGCGTACCTGCAGCTCCTCGATGGGACCGGGCTGCCGTGGCTCGTCTCCGCGTTCGCCGGGGACGTGGTCGCGTCCGGATTGGCGGAGGCGGCGTTGCTCCGCGGCGGTCACTTACAGGTCGGCCTGGAGCCGTTCGGCGGCGATCGCCAGCCGACGAACCTCGAACTGGTTGGCGAGGCGACGGCGCTGGCAAGTCGCCTCGGGCGGCCGATCGCGAGCAGCGCCGAGGCGGCGACGATCCTCGGTCTTCCGTCGCGGCGCGGGTGAGCGACCGCGCGGCGGCGCGACCACCCTCGGTGGGTGGCCACGCGGCACGCGGCGTCGGCAACCGCTACTTCGCGGTGTTGGCGACGATCTGCTTGAGGAGCGTGATCTCCTCGGGCTCCGGGGTCGCCGGGGCGTCCGGGCCGGCGGTGCGACGCGCTTCCATGATGGCGTTGTAGGGCTTCACCACGAAGAAGAAGATTGCGGCGGCGACCAACACGAAGCTGACGACGTTGGTGATGAACGCGCCGTAGAGGATGACGGAGTCGTTGATGGTGAAGTGGAGCGAATCGAAGCTCGGTTCGCCGAAGAGGATGCCGACGATTGGCATCAGGATGTGATCGACCATCGAGGTGATCAGCGAGTTGAAGGCGAGGGCGAGCACCAGGGCGGTGCCCAGCTCGATCAGGTTGCCTTTGAGCGCGAAGTCGCGGAATTCCTTGAGCAAGGCTGTCATCTGTGCCTCCCGGCAGTTGCGACGGTGGGTTGGCCCGCATCCTAACGATCACCTCGAAGGTTCACAGGAAACCGTCTGACGATTCGCTGTCCGACGGATCTCGTTGCGGTCTCATCGGGGAATGCTCATGCTGCGGGCGAGTGCCGGGGCGCCCGGCTGGAGGAGAGATCATGGTCCGCGCAATCGACATTCACGTGCACATCCCATCGCCGAACCCGACATCGCGGGAGGCGGCCACCTCGGGAGCGATGAACCGGTACTTCGGGGCGAACGCCGCGGAGCAGCGGCCGATGGACGTGGCACAGCTCGCGGATCTGTACGCAGAGTTGGACATGATGGCGGTGCTACTGACGATCGACTCGGAGACGATCAGCGGGAATCCACCAGTGCCGATGAGCTACATCGCGGATGCGGTGAAGCAGCACCCGGAGCGGTTCATCGGGTTCGGTGCGGTGGATCCGCACAAGGGGAAGATCGCGGTCAACCAGCTCGACGAGATCGCGGAGCTGGGGCTGAAGGGGCTGAAGTTCCACGCCGGGTCGCAGCACTTCTTCACCAACGACCCGAAGTTCTATCCGCTCTGGGAGCGGGCCTCGGAGCTGGGGCTGATCTGCCTGTTCCACTCCGGGACGACCGGCGTGGGCGCCGGGACGCCGGGGGGCGGCGGGATCAAGCTGGAGTACATGAAGCCGATTCCGTACATCGACGACATCGCAGCCGATTTCCCCGATCTGAAGATCATCCTGGCGCACCCGCCGTTCCCCTGGGACAAGGAGGGGCTGGCGATGCTGCGGCACAAGCCGAACGTGTACATGGACCTCAGCGGCTGGGCGCCGGCGTACTTCGATCCGCTGGTGGTGCAGTACGCGCGGACGATCGCGCAGGACAAGATTCTCTACGGCTCGGACTGGCCGGTGCTGACGCCGCAGCGGTGGCTCCGCGACTGGGAGAAGTACGAGTTCGCGCCTGAGGTGGACATCAAGATCATGCGCGACAACGCGGCGAAGCTGCTGGGGCGCGAGGATCTGATCACCGGCTAGGGTGGCGCACCTCGAGGGTGGCCATTTCCGCCGCGGCCGGGGCTCAGGCCGACGGCAGGCGGTCCGGGATGCCCAGTTCCGAGGTGATGGCCTTGAACCACTGGATGACCTCGGGGTGGTACGGGATGCCGCGCTCCATGCGCTCGCCCTCTTCCTCGTGCTCGGGGAGGCCGGCGTAGTAGACGCGGTCGTGGCCGGGCGCGGTCTTCGCCTCGCGGATGCGCTTGAGGTAGGTGTCCATGTCGTCTTTGAACTGCTCGAGGTCGGTGAAGGCGTCGATCTTGTAGGCGATCATGTGGTGCGCCGCGCCACCGCGGCGGTCGGGGCCGGCGCCTCCGCCGGCGAGGACGCTGGTTAGCACCTCGACCATGACGCCGAGGCCGAAGCCCTTGTGCGAGCCGATCTCGCGGGTGCCGCCGAGCGGGAGCATCAGGAAGCCCTCGGGGAGCGGCGCTTCCTCCATGATCGGATCGCCGTCCGGGCCGGCGACCCAGCCGGGGAGGATGTTGCGACCGAGGCGCTGGGCGAGGCGGACCTTGTTACCGGCGACCGAGGACATGGAGGCGTCGAAGATGAACGGCGCCTCGTTGCGGGCCGGGATCGCGACGGCGATCGGGTTGAGGCCAATCAGTGCCTCGGCGCCGAAGGTCGGCGTGACCTGGACGCCGCCGGCGGTCATCGAGATGCCGATCATGTCGTGCTCGAGCGCCATCGCGGCGGTGTAGGCGGCGGCGCCGTAGTGGCCACCTCGGAAGACACTGACGGCGCCGACGCCGTATTCGCGTGCGCGCTCGATGGCGATGCGCATGGCCTCGGGGCCGATGACACCACCGTGGGCGCCGTCTGAGTCGATCGTGGCGACGGCGGCGGCCTCGCGGACGATCTTCCATTGCGGGTTGATGTTGATGCGGCCGTCGCGGATCTGGTCGACGTAGACGCGCAGCATGTTGGAGACGCCGTGCGAGTCGATGCCACGGGTGTCGGCGTAGAGCAGGACGTCGGTGGAGCTGCGTGCGTGATCCTCGGGCATGCCGAGCGCGGTGAAGATGTCGTGGACGGTGCGGCGCATGGCGTCGGGTTCGACGCGCACCTCTTCGTCCTCGGGAACGTGGAACTGCTCGAGCATGGACGGCCCTCCTCGCGGCGCAACATACAACGGGAGGCGCTGAGAGGCGTCGGATGGCCTCGTCAGGCGGACTTGCGGTCCTACGTCAACGCGCCGGCCGCCGCGTAGGTGGCGATGTCGTCGTCGCTGCAACCGAGGATGTCGCGGAGGACGTGTTCGGTGTGCTCGCCGAGGAGCGGCGCGGACGAGTGCAACATTTCCCGCTTCGCGGAGAAGCGGGTGGCGAGGCCGTCGTGGGTGACGGTGCCGCTGGCCGAGTGGGGGAGGACCTGGAAGAAGTCGCGGGCGGCGAGCTGGGGATCCGTGTGGAGTTCGCTCATCCGCTGGCAGACGGAGACGGGGACGCCGGCGGCGACGAGCGTCGCTTCGATTTCGCGGCCGGGGCGGCTGGCGAGCCAGGAGCGAAGCGTGGCGTCGATCTCCGCGGAGACGGCTTGGCGGGCCTCGAGTGTGTCGAACTGAGGGCCGGCGAAGGCGTCGAGCGGGGCGACAGTGCAGAGGGCGTGCCACTGCTCGGGGGTTTCGACAGCGATGGCGATGTAGCGCTCGATGCCGGCGGTCGCGTAGACGCCATGGGGTGCGGCGGTCCTCGAGGACTGGCCGGCGGGCGGAGCGGTGCGGCCGTTGACGGTCTGGTCGAGGAGCAGCGGCTCGAGGAAGTGGATCGCGGCCTCGACCTGGGAGAGGTCGATGTGCTGCCCGAGGCCGCTGCTGCGGCGTTCGAGGATGACGGCCGCCAGGATCGGCACCGCGAAGCGCGGGGTGATGACGTCGGTGTAGGGGCCGCTGGGGCCGGTTGGCGGGCGATCGGGCCAGCTCGTGAGGGTCTGGAAACCGGAGATGGCGGCGCCGTGGCTGCCGAAGCCGCCGTAGGCGGCCTGTGGACCGGTCTGTCCGAGCAAGCAGGTGCTGAGCATGATCAGTTCGGGGTGATCGGCCGAGACGGTCTCGTAGTCGAGGCCGAAGCGCTTCATCACACCGGGGGTGAAGCTCTCCACGACGACATCGGCCCAGTCGACGAGGCGACGGGCGAGCGCCAGCCCCTCGTCGGTCGCGAGGTTGAGTGAGGCGCCAAGCTTCGAGCTGTTGACGTTGGACATCCACCAGCTCTGTTTGGGATCGAACTCGTCGCGCGGGAACGGCGGGAGCTGCCGGCAGACATCGAGGCGGGTTGCGGATTCGACGCGAACAACGGTTGCGCCGTGGTCCGCCAGCGCCTTCGCGGTCATCGGCCCGGCGGCGACCCAACTGAAGTCGACGACCTTGAGGCCGGTGAACGCCTCACCGAGACGATCGGCGCCGGGACTGGCGGGCGGATCAGCCAGCCACGGATCGGAGCGCCAGGATGGGTCGTCGGCCGAGTCGTTGAGCGTGGGCGCCTGACGCAGCGGAACGAGCGGAGTGCGGGACAGGCGCGCCGCCGGCCCGGGGTGAACGGTGTCGCCGACGGTCTGCCAGTAGTTGCGAGCCTGGAACTGAGGCTCCAGCAGCACGTCCGCGGTCGTGTTGATCGGCGCCAGGCGCATCCGACGCGCGGCCGCCCACTGGAACAGCTCCGCCTTCGTGCGCAGCGTGCAGAAGCGGAGCACGAGTTCCTGTGCAGCGACGGCCAGCGCGTAGGTGAGTTGCCCGGCCATCGCCTGTTCGACCCACGCCTCGCCATCGACCTCGAGCAGCTCGGGCGGCACGTCCAGCTCGTCGGCGAAGCGGTCGCCGAGGTCGTCGCGGATCGCGGCGACGAGCCGTCCGAGGAGCGTCGGGGGGAAGGTCGCGTTTACCCAGCCGTCGGCGCAGGGCACGGGCGGCCCCTCGCCGGCGCCTCGGAAATCGCTGTCGGCGCGGTCGTCACCGCCGGCGGGTGGCTCGTGGCCGGTGGCCGGCGGGTACTGCGCGCCGTTCATCAGCGTCCAGATCATTACTTCGACCATTGAGGTATCGAGGCGCTGACCGAGGCCGGACAGCGCGCGCTCGTTGAGGGCGATGATGGCGTCGGCGGCAGCCTGAGCACCGGCATGGAATGCGGCCTGCGGGTAGCCGAGCGGGATCGGGGGGCGGTCGCGATCGCCCTGCAGGGAGAGGCGGCCGCAGGCGGCCTCGATGGTCAGTTCGGCGGCGGGCCAAGCGGCCTTCGGGCCTTCTGCGCCGAACGGGGTGATCGAGGCGTAGACGAGGCGCGGGTTGAGGGCGCTGAGTGCCGCGTAGCCGAGGCCGCGCGCGTCGAGGTAGCCCGGCGCGAACGACTCGAACAGCACGTCGGCGTCGCGGACGAGCGCGAGCAGGCGGTCGCGATCCTCGGAGGTTTCGAGGTCGAGGACGAGGCTGCGCTTGCCGAGGCCGACGGCGGCCCAGTAGAGGGAGCGCGGGTGGTCGCCGTCGCTCGGGGCGTCGGGGCGCTCGTCGAAGGGCGCGAGATGGCGCGCCCTGGCGCCCTCGGACGGTTCGATCTTCAGCACGTCAGCGCCGAGGTCGGCGAGCATGCGGCCGGCGAGCTCGGCGCGTTCGGTGGTGAGATCGAGCACGCGGATGCCGGCGAGCGGGCCCTCGGAACGTGCGAAGCCCTCGGTCATCGCGCGGCCTAGCCCGAGGTTCGGCGCCACTTGCGCAGGGAGACCATTTCGCGCTGTGGGTTCTGGTGGCGGCCGACCTCGACGAAGGAGACCTCGGCGACGTAGACGGAGCCCTCGGAGTCGACGGAGACGGCGTGCGGCCAGAGGAACTGGGTGGGGTGCTCGCCGGCGGTGCCGTCGCCGAGGCGGGTGATCAACTCGCCCTCGAGGTTGTAGACGCCGACGCGCTGGCCGACGTTGGCGACGCCGGACTGGACGGGCGGCGGCCCCTGCTCGGCGACGTAGACGGCCTTGTCCTCGCCTCGCCCGGACCAGACGGCGACGGCCTTGTGGGCGTGCCAGGTCTTGCGGTGCTCGCCTTCGAGCGAGAAGACCTGGACGCGGTGGTTCTCCCGGTCGCAGACGATGACGCCGTCGTCGCCGAACATGGCGATGCCGTGGGGGAGGCTGAACTCACCGTCGAGGGTGCCGGGTGTACCCCACGAGAGCTTGTGGTTGCCCTGCGCGTCGAAGCGGTGGACGCGGGAGTTTCGGTAGCCATCGGAGACGAAGACGTCGCCGCTGTTGGGATCGACGATAACGTCGGTGGGGCGGTTGAACGGCTCGCCGGCCTGAAACTCAGTGGGGACGCCGGAGCCGATCGACATCAGCTCCTGGCCGCTCTTGGTCGTCTTGTAGATCTTGTTGCCGAGCACGTCGACGAGCCAGACGTTGCCCTCGTGATCGACCTTGATCGCGTGCGCCCAGGTGAAGCGGTTACCGGGCCAGGTGACCATCGGGTTGCCGTAGGGATCGGTGACCTGGACGGTGCCGCTGTACGGGTCGTCGTTACCCCAGCCATCGATCATGTTGCCGTCGCGGTCGAAGACCATGACCGGCATGTTGCCGCGGCTGAAGACGTAGACGTTGTCGTTCTCGTCGACAGTGACCGAAGTCGCTTCGCGCATGAAGAGGCCGTGCGGGATCTTCGCCCAGCCGGGGACGGGCTCGTAGGTGGTGTTCGCGCTGGGGGTTCCGGCCATGGGGATCGATGGTCCTCTCTGCGTGCCCGCCGCCATCTGACGAGCGGGCGTGATTGTGGAGGAAGCGGGGGCTACCCCTGCCGCTTCAGTGCGGTGTCGGTCGTGAAGTCGAGGTAAGTGATGGCCTCGCCCATCGAGAAGCGCTCGCGGTCGAACTCGAAGCCGGGCTGGTC
The DNA here is from genome assembly GCA_027593235.1 of Chloroflexota bacterium. Taxonomy (GTDB): domain Bacteria; phylum Chloroflexota; class Dehalococcoidia; order UBA2979; family UBA2979; genus UBA6627. The sequence continues at coordinate 8,162 of JAQCIU010000035.1, read as the reverse complement.
AGCGACGGATACGAGACGTGCGCCGAATCGCGGGAATTGCTGGTGATGGATCTTCTCGTCCGCTGGAAGGTTCTCCTCGAAGAGGTCGGGGTACTGCTCGATCAGTAGCAAGAAGGCGTCGCAGCAGGCGTGAACCGCGACGGCAGGAGCGCCGCCGCGCATCTCGTTGGTTGCCTGCTCCAGCAGCGCACGAACGCCTTCGTCTTTCACCTGTTCGTAGCGGGCCATCGTTCAGCCTCCGATCGGAACGCTAGATCGAGGAGTTGATCTCGAACGGAACGCCGGCGAGTTGCTGCTCACGCCAGGGGCGGTGGACAGTCTCGTGGCGTTCCGAGAACTCGGGCAGCACGTCCTCACCGAAGCGCTGGATCGCCTCCATGATGTGCTCGTGCTTGCGGGCGCCGCACTGGGCGTTGAACACCATGATGTCGGTGTGGGCGTCCTCGTAGCGCTTGATGTTTTCGCGAATGGTGTCGGTGGTGCCGATCGCGGAACCACTGCGGGCAGCGCGGAACAATGCCTTCGCCATCTCATTCTCCGGCTCAGCGGCGGCGATCTCCTCGGCCGTCATCAGCTTCGCCTCCTTGAGCTGAGTGCGGCCGTCCTTCTCTTCCTGCGGGAGCGCGGCGAACTGGCGATGGATGTTGGTGACGCCGGCGTGGTGCTGGGAGATCAGCGGGACGCCGGCGGCGTCCTTCTGGGTACCGCGGGTGGTTGAGTAGTAGCCGAGCGAGTAGCTGAAGAACCCGGGGCCGTCGGCGCTGCGGCGAACGGCTTCCTCGTCGGTCTCGGCGGCCATGAACTGATTGAGGACGAAGAGGCCGGGGTTGATCGCCTTGCCGATCGGGAAGCACTCCTCGCGGATCAGGCGGTAGTACTCGTCGACGCGGACCGCCGTCTCCTCGGGGGTCTCGAAGCCGAAGCCCATGCTGCCGATGCCGAAGCGGGCGGCGAGCAGGGTGGTCTCGCGACGGGAGGCGGCGACCCAGACCGGGGGGTGCGGCTTCTGGATCGGCTTCGGGATGACGTTGCGCTCGGGCATCGAGAAGTGATCGCCGTCGTAACCGGGGTACGGGGTCTCCGACATCATGCGCAGGCACTCGCGGGTGCCCTCTTCCCACATCGACTTCTTGAGCGTGCGGTCGACGTTGTAGCCGCCGAGCTCAGCGTCCGAGGCGCCCTCGCCCGTGCCGAACTCGACGCGGCCGCCACTGATCAGGTCGAGCGAGGAGATACGCTCGGCGACACGTGCCGGGTGATTGACGAGCGGTGGCATCTGGACGACGCCGTGCCCGAGGCGAATCTGCTTGGTCGTGCGGGCGAGCCCGGCGAGCATGATCTCCGGGGCGGTGGAGTGCGCGTACTCCTCGAGGAAGTGGTGCTCGACGAAGAAGACGTAGTGGTAGCCGAGGCGGTCCGCCAGTTCGACCTGCTCGAACATCTCCTCGATCAGGCGGCGCTCGGCGTCGGGGTCCCAGGTTTCGCCGTCGAGCGGTCGCGGGAGCTGCAGCTCGTAGAACAACCCGAACTTCATGCTGGCCTCCCGGCACCGATCCCGACCGAGGCGTGTGCCGCGATCCCGGGCGGATGCTACTGCAAGAGGCCGGGACTCCACAGGCTCGCCGGTCCGAGTACGCTGCGTCCTCTCTGTCGCCCCCCGTCTGGAGGTGAACCGATGGCCTCATTGCGATCGATGCTGAACGAGCCCGAGCCGGTCGTCGCGACGCTGGTATCGAACCCGCTGATGGCGAAGCTGGCCGAACAGGCGGGCTTCCGGGCGCTCTACCTCGGCGGCGGGATGCTCGGCTACGCGAAGGCGGTGCTGGAGGCGAACCTGAACATCAGCGAGCTGGTGCAGGCAGGGATCGACATCCGGACGGTCTGCGACCTGCCGCTGATCCTGGATGGCGCCACCGGCTTCGGCGACCCGATGCACATGCATCGCACGATCCCGATGGCCGAGGCGGCCGGATTCGCGGCGATCGAGATCGAAGACCAACTCGTCCCGAAGCGAGCGCATCACCACGTCGGCATCGAGCACATGGTCCCGACCGAGCTGATGGCGGCGAAGGTGCGCGAGGCGGTCGCCGCGCGACGTTCGGAGGAGTTCCTGATCGTCGCGAGGACGAACGGGATCCGCTCGACGGACCTCGAGGATGCGATTGAACGGGCTGCAGCCTACAAGGCGGCGGGCGCTGACCTGCTGATGCTCTCGCCGCGGAACGAGGCCGAAGTGCGGGCGGTAGCCAACCGCCTGGAAGGTCCGTTCCAGATGCTCGTACCGGCAGGTGGCACGGGCGTCCTCGGGATGACCGTTGGCGAACTGGGTGCGCTCGGGTTCAAGCTGCTGATCGACGCGGCGAAGCCGATGCTGGTCGCGTTCCGCGCGTGGAAAGAGCTGTACGAGTCGACGGCGGAGGACCTCAGTAGCCCATCGCTGACCGCCGAGGACGCGCGGCGCCTCTCGGCGGAGCTCAACAAGGCCGTCGGCATCGAGCGCCTCCTGGAGATCGAACGCGCGACCGTTGAGCGGGGTGAGGACTAGTGGTCGACGTCGCCTCGAATCCGTCGAGCGCAGAAGAGGAAGCCGCACCGACCGGGGACCGGAGCCGCGGGCTGCTCTGGGGCATCTCCGCCGGGCACGGCGTGAAGCACTTCGGGCAGAGCGCCGTGCTGATCCTGGTGCCCGAGGTGAAGGCGACGCTTGCGCTCTCGGATGTGGCGATCGGCGCGATGTTCGGTGCGCGCGACGCGGCGTCCGGTCTCGCGAATGTGCCGGCGGGGCTGCTCACGGATATGTACCGCCACCGCGTACCGGCGCTGCTAATCGCGAGCATGGTGATGGTGGGCGCGAGCTACCTTATCCTCGGCGTGTCGACCGGTTACTGGCTGGTGCTGCTTTCGTTGCTGCTGATCGGTGCGGGCACCTCGTTGTGGCATGCGCCGGCGTTTTCCGAGCTGGCGCTGCGCTACCCGGCGCGGCGCGGCTTCGCGATGGCGGCGCACTCGACCGGCGCGCAGATCGGCAACACGACCGCACCGGTGACGATCGGCCTGCTGCTCGGCGGGATCAGCGTGCTCGGGATCGAGTGGGGCGGGCTGGGTTGGCGGACGGTGTCGTTCCTGCTGGTGATCCCATCGATCGTGACGGTGCTGGTGATCGCGGCGCGGTTCAAGGGCGGCGCGCCCTCGGAAACGAAGGTCTCGCTCGGCGAGTACCTGGCGGCGTCCGGACGGCTGCTGCGCAACCCGGCGGTGCTGGCGCAGGCGGTGCTGCACGCCCTTCGAGGCGCCGCCCACAACTCGATTCAGCTCTTCCTCGTGATCTACATGGCCGACGAGCTGGACTACAGCGACTTCGCGATTGGCGTGAACGTGTCGCTGCTGACGCTCGCAGGGATCGGGTCGACGCCGATCCTCGGGAGCCTGTCGGACCGCTTCGGGCGGCGGGCGGTCTCCACGGCGAGCATGGCGGCGATCGCGGGGCTGAGCGCGGCATTCCTGTGGGCGGACCACGGCTGGATGCTGACGGTGAACATCGTGCTGCTGGGGGTCTTCATCTTCTCGATCATGCCGGTGATCGTCGCCGCCGCGATGGACGCGACGGACGTGGGATCCGAGGGCACCTCGGTGGCTGCGCTGTTCGCCGGCGGGGCGCTGATCGGCGCGGTGGCGCCGGCTGTGGCGGGCGCGATCAACACGGACGCGGGCTTCGACGGCGTGGTGATCTTCGTCGCGGGACTGGCGGCGGTCGGCACCGTGGTCGCGTGGATTGCACCGCGACGTACCGGCAACGGCGGCTGAACGCCCTCGGGAGTTAGCTCAGCAGGTCGCGGATCTTTCCGACGGCGCGGGTGATGTCCGCGGAGCTGGCGGCGTAGGAGAAGCGGAGGTAGCCCTGGCCAAGGGCGCCGAAGCTGGTGCCGGAGACGACGGCGACGCCGGCTTCCTCGAGCAGCTTCTTCTGCAGGGTCTGGGAGTCGAAGCCGGTGCCCTCGATGTTCGGGAAGGCGTAGAAGGCGCCGCCCGGATCGACGCAGCGGAAGCCGGGGACGGTGTTTAGCTCGCGGACGATCAGTTCGCGACGCTCATCGAAGGCTTTGACCATCATGTGGATGTCGTCGTCGGGGCCCTCGAGGGCGGCGATGGCGGCGAACTGAGTGGCGGCGTTGACGCAGGAGTAGGAGTTCACGGCGAGCCGCTCGGCGTGCGGGAAGAGGTTCGGCGGGAAGACGCCGTAGCCGATGCGCCAGCCGGTCATGGCGTAGGTCTTGCTCCAGCCCTCGAGGAGGATCAGGCGGTCGCGGATCTGTGGGTAGTTGAGCAGGCTGACGTGCTCACGGCCGCCGTAGAGGATCCAGCTATAGACCTCGTCGCTGAGGATGACGGCGTCGGGGTAGGCCTCGAGGCCGGCGACCAGCTTGTCGATCTCGGCGGCGGGGACGACGCCGCCGGTGGGGTTGCTCGGGCTGTTGAGGATGATCAGGCGGGTGCGCGCGTTGACCTTCGCGAGCACCTCGTCGGCGCTGAAGGCGAAGCCCTTCGACTCGTGGAGCTCGATCGGGACGGGCGTGGCGCCGGTGAACTTGATGACCGATTCGTAGATCGGGAAGCCGGGGTTCGGGTACATGATTTCGGCGCCGGGTTCGCCGAAGAGGAGGATCGAGAAGTACATCACCGGCTTCGCGCCGGGCGTGATCAGCACGGTGTTGGGATCGACCTCGGCGCCGTGCCGGCGGTGCAGGTCGGCAGCGACCGCCTGGCGCAGCGCCGGGATGCCGGCGGCGGGCGTGTAGCCGTGCTCGCCGCGGTCGAGGGCGGCCTTGGCGGCCTCGACGATGTGGGCGGGGGTCTTGAAGTCGGGTTGCCCGATGCCGAGGTTGATGATGTCGCGGCCCTCGGCGGCGAGCTGGTTGGCGCGGGCCAGCACCTCGAAGGCGGTCTCGGTACCGAGGCGGCTGAAGGCGGTGGTGGGGTTCGGCATGGCTGAGTCCTCTGCTACAACTGCGACACCATACGACCCGAGCGCGATAACGAGGAGCCGCGATGACCGACGAAGCCCGAGTGCACTACGAAACGCGCGAGGACGGGCGCATCGGCATCGTCTCGATGGCGCGGGTGCGGTACCGCAATGCGCTGAGCCCACAGATGATGACGGACCTCGAAACGGCATTCGCTGAGGCGAACGCGGACCCGGAGGTGCGGGTGATCATCCTGCGCGGCGAGGGGCCGAGCTTCAGCGCCGGGCATGACCTCGGGAGCCCCGACGTGGGGGACCGGGAGGAATCGAACAAGGCGCCGATGGCGACGAAGTACAACCGCAACCGGGCGCTGGATCCGGATCCGCTGCTGCGCTTCCGTGCGATCCCGAAGCCGACGATCGCGATGGTGCACGGGCACTGCATTTACGCCGCGTGGATGCTGGCGTCCTCGATGGACCTGGTGTTCGCGGCGGATGACGCGCAGTTCCTGGCGACGAACTTCCAGTACTTCAGCGTGCCGTGGGACCTGGGCGCGCGGCGCGCGAAGCACCTGCTGTTCGAGAACCGGTTCATCAGCGGCGCGCAGGCGCATGAGCTGGGGTTCGTGCAGGAGGTGCACCCGGCGGAGGAGCTGGAGGCGAAGACGATCGCCTACGCGTTGCGGGTGGCGGAGATGGATCCGTTCCAGCTTCAGATGATCAAGCACTCGATCAATCAGATGCAGGAGATCCAGGGGTTCACGGCACACATTATGTCGTCACATTCGGACCGCATAGTGCGAGGGGCGAACGAGGTTCCGGTGACCGGTGGGCAGACGGAGGGCAGCGGACGGCGGCTCTACCTGAACGTGGAGCGAGCGCGCACGCGCGAGTAGCCGGGGTACAGGGAGCGCTCGCGAGTACGCGGTCCGGGAGCCGGGGCTAGGCGGCCGGGGCCTGGTGCACGGCGATGCTCATGCCGTTGCCGCCGACACGCTTGGCGGCGTACATGGCCTGATCCGAGGCGACGAGAAGCGTTGCGACGGTAGCGCCGTGCTCCGGGAAGCGGGCGAGGCCGATGCTGGCGCGGACCTCGACGGTTTCGCCGTGCACGAAGTAGGGCGCGCCGACGAGATCGACGACCTGGCGCGCGAGCGATTCGATGGCGACGGCGTCGAAGCCGTTGGTGACGAGGACGGTGAACTCGTCGCCGCCGAGCCGTGCGACGACGTCGTCGACGCGGAGGGCGCCGAGCAGACGCGAGGCGACCTGGCGGAGCAGTTCGTCACCGGCGGCGTGGCCCAGTTCGTCGTTGACCTGCTTGAAGCCGTCGAGGTCGATGAAGAGCATGCCGAAGCGGGAGTTGGTGGCGCGGGCGCCGTCGATGGCGACGTCGACGAGTTCGACGAAGCGTCCGCGGTTGAGGAGGCCGGTGAGTGGATCGCGCGCGGCGGTCTCCTGGAGCGCGCCGACGGTTTCCTCGAGGGCTTCGGAGCGGCGGCGTGAGCGGACCACCATCGAAGAGAGCTGGCGGGTCATCGTCTGCAAGGCGGTGCCGAGCCGGTCCTCGGAGGAGCGGGGGGCGATCTCGCGGGTGAGGTCGCCGCCGGCGATTTCCTCGGCAGCGTCGGCGATGTGGTGGAGGTACTGGTTCAGCGCGCCGTAGGCGGTACCGATTTCGCCGATCGCGTCGCGCGACTGAGGCAGATCGACCTCGGAGAAGCGCCCCACGGAGGCGTCACGCGCGCCGACGGCGAGGCGGCCGAGCGGCCGCGCGATGGAGCGGGTGACGCGCCACGCGGCGAACGCGCCGAGGACCACGAGAAGCACTGCGGCGGTCGCGATGGTGGCGAATGCGCGATTGGCCGCGGCGACGGAGGCCTCGGCACCCTCGGTGAGGTCGGCGAGCATGAAGGCGGTGGTCTGGTTCCAGGCGTCGACGCGGGGCTGTGTGCCTTCCTGCCAGACCTCGGCGGTGACGCTCCCGCCGTTGGCGCCACTGGCGATGACGGCCCAGCGAAGGTTGTCGGCGTCACGCGAGGACGGGGCATCGAGGAGCCGATCGACGGCGTGGCGATCACCGGCGCTCGTGCGGCGAGCCTGGCCGAGGAAGAAGTCCTCGGTCTGGGCGAGCGAGGAGAGCAGGATCCATTCGCGGGTGGTGGCTCCGGGCGCCGGCGAGGAGATGAGCACGGTGCCCCAGGCGCGCGCCTGGATGAATGATTCGGCGCTGGCGAGCGCGGCGGTGTAGGCGATCAGTTCGCTGGGAGGGACGACGCCTTCGTCGACGCTGATCGCTTCGTTCAAGGCGCCGAGGTAGCCGTACATGACGGCGGAGTAAATCAGGATCGCGTCGGGCGGCGGGAGGACGCGCCGATCAACGAGGGTGCGGAGATCCTCGATGGTGTCGAGCGAGAGGCGGGCTTCGGCCTGCCAGGGGCGGACGAAGGTCTCCAGATCAAAGGGAGGCACGAGGGTGCTGAGGCCGGCAGTGGCGATTGCCTCGTCGGAGTCGCGGCGGGCCTTGCGGAGGGCATCGCGGAGCGCGAATGGCTGCGGCTCGGGCGGGGCGACGAGTAATCGCGCGGTGAGTTCGCGCTCGGCCTGGAGGTAGACGATCGCGGTGTCGATCGCGGCGGCCTCGTCGATGCGCTGGGCGAAGACTTCGCCGGTGGCGCGCTGGTCCTCGAGGGTGAGTAGCCGATCGCCGGCGGCGACGGCGATGACCAACAACGGGGCGGCAACGAGCACGGCCAGTCGGAGGCCCAGAGGCACTCGCTCGATCGAGATACGCCGTCGCACAGCCGCCCAGCCAATCCTCGTACGCACGATGGCGCACTTCGGAAGATGATCGACCGCACGGGTGGGTTCGGTAGTCGGGAGTGTCAGGAATCGGACAGTGACGATCGCAGGGGCCTTGCCGGCCCGGTCGGTCCGTCACGCGACGGTGCGCGGGTGATGTTGGATGGCCTCGGAAGCCCCTCGTCCTCGGCCGTTTGCCGCCGGCTCCGCGACGTATGTCTCGCTGGCCCTTCGCCACGGGCTCCGGACGTGTGTCTCGCTAGTCCTTCGCCACGGGCTCCGGACGCATGTCTCGCTAGTCCTTCGCCACGGGCTCCGGACGTATGTCTCGCTAGTCCTTCGCCACGGGCTCCGGACGCATGTCTCGCTAGTCCTTCGCCACGGGCTCCGGACGTATGTC
>JAQCIU010000034.1:0-32443 GCA_027593235.1 Chloroflexota bacterium | reverse complement strand
CACGAGCTGGTTCGTGTAGCCCAGCGCCGCCACACCCAGCAGCGTGCTCGGCGGCGTGTGCGGAGCCAGCCGCTCCGACACCACATTCCACACCTCCACCAGCCGCGCCTGCTCCCCGACGACGTACACCGTCGTCCGCACCAGCTCCGCCACCCCGACGCCCGCCTCCGCCAGCACCGCCTCGAGGTTGTCGATCGCCCGATGCGCCTGCGCCTCGAAATCCCCGGGCGCCACTACGGTGCCCTCGTCATCGAGCGGGCACGCACCCGCCGTGAACAGCATCGAGCCCGGTCCGACGACTGAGCCGTAGTGATACGGCGTCCCGCCGTATAGCCCGCCCGGATTGACGTGCGTTACCTCGCCCATTGGACGCTCCCCTCGGATCAGCGTGCGTGCGGGAGGATATCGGAGACGCCCGCCGGACCTCCGACGGCCGGTGGGCAAAAGGGTCTCGGCTAGACACCGTCCCGCCACGACACGAGGAGATGCGGGCCATCGGCGTTCCACTCGATCAGAGCGGCAGTTGGCGTCGCCTCGGGCGTTGCGGTCGCCGAGCCGTCCCCATCGCCGAAGATGCAGCCACCGAGGAGCAGCGACGCTCCGAGGAGTGCGGTCAGCGCGAGCCGTCGCTTAGCCACAAGACCCGTCCGATCCAAAGTTGAAGCTCGTCGCCGCGTAGCGGCCGTCGGATGACCACGCGGCGAACAAGACCTCCTCCGGAAGCACGGACACGTACTCGAGGGTGTCGGTGTCGAGCCACGCGCTAATCCCGAGCTGGTCGAGGCCAATCCGCGTGTCGACCGCATCACTGATCCACGCGCCGGGCGCGATCGCCGTGAGGCTGCCCGAGCGTCGGTCACGGATCAGCATCCGGTGCGTCGGCTCGTCCACCGCCGAGCAGGCGTCCTCCGTCCAGACGACGATCGACTCACTCGCGGAGAACGGCCAGCCGGGCGCCGTCACCAGCGCCGTCGCGATGAACGTCGCTTCGCCGGTGTCCAGGTCGACCTCGAAGAGGTTGCTCAACCCCGTCTCGATGTGGGGACCGGCATTCGGATCGGGACCGCTCGGCTCCTCCGGCGTGGTCGCCACGAACAATGCCCCGTCGGGCGCCAGCACCGCGCGATACACATCGAAGCGGAGCGGCAACCGTGCGCCGCTCAGGTCCTCCACGAGGTAAGTCGAGCTCCAGCGCGGGTAGTCGCCAAGCGCCTCATATCGAAGCTGGTAGCCACCAGCCTCGACTGGTGATCCGAGCGGCGGAAAGACGACTTCCTGCCCCGGTGCTGCCGCTCGATCCCCAGTCCCGGCGTCGACGAACTCACGCTCGTTGGTGCGATAGTCCTGGACGTATAACGTCTCGTCGTCGGTCCACAAGGTCACCCACCCGGCTCCCAACGCCTTCCGTTCGCCGGTCTGGAGGTCGAGCACCCAGATCTCACCTGCCTCCGTTGGCAGTCCAGCCGTCCACGCGAGCCGCGTCCCGTCCGGACTGAACGCCTTCGACACGCCGGGACCGAGGTTCTCCTCGGTGCCCTCACGCGTGTCGTAGAGCACGACGTCTCCGCGATCCGGCAGCTCGAACGGAGACGGCGGCCTCGGCGTGAGCATGCGCACGATGTCCGGGGTGGTCTCACGCGGCTCGTTGAACAACCCGCTGATCGGGCGAGTCTGCGCGACCGGCTCGACAGTCGCCGTCGCCACCCCCGTCGGCGACGCCGTCACCTCGGCAGTCGGCGTCGCCTCGGGCGTTGCGGTCGGCGAGCCGTCGCCATCCCCGTCGCCGGAGATGCAACCGCCGAGGAACAGCGTTGCTCCGAGGAGTGCGGTCAGCGCGAGCGCGCGAAGGAGCCGAGGTAGAGCGATGCTCACGAGGATTCCGGGTGTAGCTGCAGAGGCGGCACGTCCGGCCGCCCTCTTACAGCTAACGTCTCAGACGCCGTCCGGTTCCCCGTAACCTCACAGCCAGTGGGATCGCCTCACCTCACCGGCGCAGACGCTACGTCCCGGTGAACTCCGGATCGCGGCGCTCCACGAAGCTGCGGAAGCCTTCGGCGGCGTCGCTGGTGCGGAGGAGCGCCGTCTGCGCCGCCCACTCGCGATCGAGGAACACGCCCCGCTCGATGTTGTTCACCGAGTCTTGCAGCAGCCGCCGCACGCCCGTGTAGCCCATCGGCGGGCCGGACGCGATCTGGCGCGCGTACGTCATCGCCTCGGTCATCAGCTCGTCGTCCGGCACCACGCGGTTCGCCAGGCCCAGCTCCAGCGCGCGCGCCGAGTCCATCATCCGGCCGTCGTAAAACACCTCGAACGCCTTCGCGACGCCGATGATTCGAGGCAGCCAGTACGCCGCGCCGTAGTCGGACGCCACCCCTCGGTGGATGAAGATCGATCCGAGGCGTCCCGATTCGCCGAAGATCCGCACGTCGCAGCAGAGCGCGATGCCGAAGCCCGCGCCAGCCGCCGCCCCGTTGATCGCGCCGATGATCGGCACATCGCACTCCGCGAACGCCTGCGCGAACTCGGCGGACCCGGCCTGCACGTTCATCCGGTCGTAGCGCGAGCGGGTCGGAGCGCCGTCGCTGGCCCCGCCGGCGGAGCTTCCGGGAGCGGGGCCGGCCAGTGTGGCGGGCGAATCGCCTGTCACCTCGGCGCCGGCGCAGAAGGCGCGGCCCGCGCCGGTCAGCAGCAGCACGCGCACGTCGTCGTCGCACGACGCCCGATCAACGGCTGCCCGTAGCTCCTTCGACAGCGTCCCGCCGAGCGAGTTCATCCGCTCCGGCCGGTTCATCGTCGCGACCATCACCCCGTCGCTGACCTCGATCTCCACGTCCGCCATCGCCGCATCCCTCCATCGCCGTGCCGCTCACCCGAGGACGATAGCCGCTATCGAGGCGCCGCGGCATGGCCTCGGCAGGATGGACCTACTCGACGGGCACACCCGCAGCGGGGCTCCCTGTCGAGGGGTTCTCCGAAGATCAACCGACCGGCTGCAACTCGGGTACGGACCGCGCCTCGCGGACGAACCGCGACAGCAGCGCGTCGTAGCGTTCCGGGTCGACGTTCCAGCTCTGGCAGTGCCCCGCCGACGCGAACCATTCCACCCTCACTGCGCCCGGATTCGCGGTCGCCGCGTCGATACTCAACGCGACCGGGATCTGGCCGTCTCGATCCCCGTGCACGATGAGCACCGGCACCGACAGCTCCTCCAGGATCGGCCGGGCGTCGTAGCGCGACCAGTCGATCGAGAACCGCCACGCCGCCAGCGTGCGCCCCAGCCAGATCAGCGGCCTCGGGAATCCCGTCGTGCCACCCGTCCAAGTAACCGCCGTCTGGAAGTCCAGCATCGGCGCGTCCAGGAACAGTCCGTCCACGCGATCGGCCAGCGGCGAGTTCCGCATGAACCACAGCGCCACCGCGCCGCCCATGCTCTCCGCCACCAGCACCACCCGCGACGCGCCCTGATCGAGGGCGTACTGGACGCCCGACTCCAGGTCCTCCCACTCGGTGCGTCCGAAGTGGAAGTTGCCGTCCTCGGTCGGCGGCGTGCCGGGGTCGCCTCGGTAGCTCACAGCGAGCTTCGGCGCGGGCTCGCGGCCCGCCGCGTCCAGCAGCCGGAACCGCACGCGCGTCGTATTGCTCTGACCGTGCACCACCACCAGCCAGGTCGAACCGCTGCCGGCGACGAAGCGCCCCGGGTACTCGCCCAGCGGCGTCGGGTACGACACCTCCACGGGCGCGCCCGCCCCCTCGCGAGGCAGCTCGAGCGCCGCGTCCAGCTCGCACTCGTCGCCGACCGCCAGCTCCCCGCGCACGTCCCCCAGCGCGTAGCGCACTCCACCTTTGGGCGCGTAGCGCACGCCATCCGAGGGCTCGCCGCCGTCCGAGCCGACCTCGGATGCCGCGCACGTCACCCGGGCGGTCCCGCCCAGCCACGACAGCGCCCACGTGCCTTCGGTCTTCAGGCGTCGCTTCCCCACTGCCAGCAGCACCACCGAGTCAGCGCCTACCTCGATGACGCGCGCGCGGATCGGATGGCGCGGCAGCTCGTGTCGCATCCCCTCGCGGTGGACGCGGGTCGACCCGATCCAGGCAGCGACCAGCGCCGCGAGCGCGAGGAGGACCACGACAACCAGCGGAACGATGAACAGCAAGGGACCGGCTCTCTTCAGCCGCAGCGTGCGACCCGCCGGAGACGCTACAGCCACACCGCTGTTCAGTCAGGACCGATCACGCCGCAGTGAGTCGGCGCTGCGACACCCGCCATCCTCGTGAGCCGCCTCGCCGACCACGAGCCCGCCCCGTCGCCAGCCCGGAACAGAGCGCACCCGAGCCGAAGGCAATACGAGTGCCGAAGGCACCGTCACGTTTTGGTCGACGGCGGCCCCTTATCTCTAGCGGCATCATGGAACGCGATGCCGTGACAGTGCACCGGAGGACCACGTGAGCGGACACCACCGCATGACCGACCAGCGCCCGCCCGACGCCGACAGCATCGAGGACGCCGATCGCGCCCTCGACACCCTGTTTCGAGGCGACCCCGACCACCCCGAGACGAACACCGCTAGCGAGGCACAGCTCTGGCAGCGCGTCCAGAGCGAGCTGGGGCCGCAGGCGCGGCCATGGCACGCCTCGATCGGTGCTGCGCTGGGCGGCCTGATCGCTGTGCCGGGCCGGCGTGTCGCGCTCGTCGGCACCGCGGCGGCGGTCATGGTCGCCGCCGTCCTCGTCGTCCCGTCCCTCGGCGGGAACAGCGCCAGCGCCGCCATCCTCCAGGCCGTGGACGACCTGTCCGCCGCCACCAGCACCGCCCTCAGCGATGACGCGCTCACCGAGGCGGAACTCGCCGATCTGCGTGAGCGGGCCGACGCGCTGCTGCTCCGCATTCAGGACGACCCGTCCGCCCTCGGGGACCTCGACCTCACCGACCTGAGCGCGGCGATCACGTCGCTGCAGGCGGTCGAGGCACTGCTCGTCAACCAGCGACCCGCCGGTACCGTCGTCTCGCAGGTGGGCCAGGCGACACAACAGGTCGAGGCTGCGCTTCAGGGCCGCGATCCGAACAACCCACTGCTCCCGCTCGCCGTGAGCGCTGACGCGCTGGTCACCACCGGCAAAGGGCTCCATGCGTTCGCCGTCGGTGGCGCCGGCTTCGTGGTGATCGAGGTGCGCGATGGGACGCTCGCAGTCCGAGCGATACGACCAGAACCGGGTTGGACTGCCACCCCCGAAGTCACACTCGGCGACGAGTTGAAGGTTCGATTCGAACGCGGTGACGGACTCGAAGTCGAATTCGAGGCCGAGTTCGAAGGCGGCCTGATCAAGACGAAGGTCGACCGCTCCGAGGGCGGCTCGAACAGCGGTAGTGGCTCCTCAGGCAGCGGCTCATCCGGTAGTGGCAACGCGACATCGACGCCCGCCGCGACGAGCACCCCCGGTGCGACCTCGACGCCGGGGGTCACCTCGACTCCGAGAGCGACGAGTACGCCGGGCGCCACCTCAACGCCGGGCGCGAGTAGCGGCTCCGGCGGCGGCTTCGCACTGGGCAGCGGGACGCACGGCGTCACGGTCGGAGCCGGTGGCACCGTCACCCTCGGCACCAGCAACGGCCTCTCGCTCATCGCCGCCACGCCGAACAGCGGATGGACGATCGTCGACCAGGACGTGCGAAGCGACCGCATCGAGGTCCGCTTCGCTCGAGGCACCACGCAATGGCGCATCGACGCCAGATTGGACGGCGACCAGGTGACCTTCGAGGTCACCAACCACCTCAACGAGAGCCCGACGAGCAGCTCCAATGACGACAGCTAGCCGGGTGACGACTCGCACGACCACCCCCGCTGCCGCCGTCTCGTCCGAGGAGCTACTCGCCCTCGTCGAGGCGGCCCGGTCGGGCGACCGCGACGCGTTCGCGGCCCTCTACCGGGCGCGCGTCGCGCCGATCATGCGCTACGTGCGCGGCCTGCTGCGCAGCGGCGACCCCGTCGAGGACGCCGTCGCCGACACCTTTGTCGAGGCGTGGCGCGACCTGCCGAAGCTCCGCAAACCCGCCGCCTTCGACGGCTGGCTCTACCGCATCGCACACCGCCGCGCCCTCGCCGTCGCCTCGAAACGGAGCGCCACCGTGGACCTCGAGGCCGTCGCAGAGGTCGCCGACGACGACCAGCACGCGGCGCCCGAGGCAATGGCCGAACGCTCCGAGGAACGAGAGCGGATCCGAGTCGCGCTGCTCCGTCTCCCTGACGAACAACGCGAGGTACTGGTACTCCGCCATTTCCAGGGCCTCTCGCACCGCGAAATCGGCGCCGCCCTCGGCAAGTCGGAGCAGGCCGTCCGCGCCCAGCACTACCGCGCCGCGCGCGAACTACGAGGTCACCTCGCAGAGGCCGACCTCGTCACGGACTGACGGTGGACACAGGCCGGAACAGAGCGAACCCGAGCCGAAGGCAATGCGAGCCCGGAACGGGTCGCAGGAGATCGCGATAGGGCCGAGTGACCATCGGCCCGCCGCGCGACGACCCCCGCACCTGCACGCGCGAGCATCGAGGGCGCATCGTCGCCCCAACCAAACCAGCACCCGAGGAGGCTCCGATGATCCAGCCGATGTCCGGCCCACCCGCCGGCCCGTTCTGCCAGTCGTGCAGCATGCCGCTCGCCGAACCTGACAGCTTCGGCACCGAAGCCAACGGCGCAAAGTCCGCCGAGTACTGCTCTTACTGCTACGTCGACGGCGCCTTCACCAGCGACGTAACCATGGACCAGATGGTCGACATCTCCGCGAAGGGCATGTCCGACGCCATGGGCACCCCACTCCCCGAGGCGCAGGCGATGCTCCGCCAGATCCTCCCCGGCCTGAAACGCTGGTCCACCGCCGCCTAAACACTGAGCGGCCTGGCCGGTGAAGCGCCGATCAGCATCGTGATAGTGTTCGGGAAACCACAGGCAAGGACGCCTTCAGCCGAAGGAGCACTCCCGATGAAATACGAACGACCGACCGCGCAGCGGCGACAACTGATGGCCCTGATGGGCGACACGTCATGCCCCGAGGGATACGCCTACGTCCCCGGCGAGGGATGCCTCGCGAAGGCCGAATAGCCGCCCAACCGGCACGGACACGAAACGGCCGCCCTCTCGGGGCGGCCGTTCTGATCGAGGCCCGCACGAAGCTCCGAGGCGAACCCGTTCGCCCGAGCCGCACGGCCCACGCCCCGCGCCCGCTCCCCTACGCTGTGCCCCCACACACAGAGGCGACCGCGCAGCACCGAGGAGACACGTCATGGCAGGCAGGCTCGAGGGCAATACCGCGCTGATCACCGGTGGCGCGCGCGGACAGGGCGCCGCCGAAGCACGGCTCTTCGCCGCCGAAGGCGCGAACATCGTCGTCACGGACATCCTCGACGACGACGGCCAGCAGACCGCCGCCGCCGTCGGCGGCACCTACATCCACCATGACGTCACCAGCGAGGCCGACTGGGCCGCCGTCGTGAAACAGGCCGTCGAGCAGTATGGCGGCATCGACGTGCTCGTGAACAACGCTGGTATCTGGATGCAGACGCACCTGCTCGGTGGGTCGCTCGATGACTACCGCCGCGTGATCGAGGTCAACCAGATCGGCGTGTTCCTCGGCATGCGCGACGTCGCGCCGGCGATGATTGAGCGCGGTGGCGGCTCGATCGTCAACATCTCCTCGATCGCCGGTCTCCGAGGCACAGCCGGCTCGATCGCCTACGGAGCCAGCAAGTGGGCCGTCCGCGGCATGACCAAGAGCGCCGCGCGCGAACTCGCCCCACACAACGTCCGCGTCAACTCGATCCACCCCGGCCTGATCGACACCGCGATGCTCCAGCAGCTCCCCGGCATCGACTCCGGCAACACCGACACCTACATCAACCGCGTCCCCCTCGGCCGCTTCGCCGCCGCCGACGAAGTCGCCAAGCTCGCGCTTTACCTCGCCTCCGACGACAGCTCCTACAGCACCGGCTCCGAGTTCATCGTCGATGGCGGGATGACGGCGTAGGACGCACAGACGCACAACGGCCGCCCTCTCGGGCGACCGTTCTGATCGAGGGCATCACACCGCTCGTCGGTGTTGACTACGCCCGCACGTCCCCGTACCGCCACAGCTCCGAGGCGGCCGGCTGCTCCGAGGCCAACCGGAACCGCGGCAGCGCCAGGCCGTCGCCGAGGTCTGCGAACTCCACCTCCACGCGCGCGCCGATCGCCACGTCCGCCTCGGCCGCCGGGTTGCCCTCGGCGTCCACGAGGCTCGAGATCAGGCGCAGGGCGTCGTCCGCCGTCGGGAACTCGCGTTGCTCGTCCAGCTCCACGAGGACCACCGGGTACGGAGCGCGCGCGCGGTACGCCGGGTGGATCGGGTGCATCACGTACTCGTACGAGTAGATCGTCCCGAGGCCTGACACGGTCGCCCACGTCGCCTTCAGCGACGTGCAGAACGGGCACGCTGTCATCACCGGGTAGCGCAGCTTCGCGCAGTCGCTGCACTGCTGCAGCGCCAGCCGCCCCTGCCCGGCCGCCTCCAGGAACTCCCGGTGCGCCCCATCGTTCGAGGCAATATTCACGTCAATTCCGAGGTACTGCGCCGTCTGATCTTGGATAGTCATCGATTCGCCCTCCTACCCGCGCCGCATAATCAGCGAGGACCCGGTTGGCGGACTCGCCCAGCCCAGGTTCATCGTGATCTCGACATCCTTGACCTGGCGGCAGCCGCCATCGCTGTAGTCGTAGGTGTGCACGCCGTTCGCCCAGTCGGGGCAGTAATCGTCGGCCTGGCCTCGGAGCTGCCGCACGTTCTCCGCCACCAGCGCGATGCCGTGCGTATAGCCCTCGCAGAGGTGCCCACCGCTCGTATTGTTCGGCCGCGCGCCGCCCAGCTCGATAATCCCGCTCGACACGTAGTCGCCGCCCGCGCCCTCCTCGCAGAAGCCGTAGGCCTCGAGCTGCAGCATCGTCGTGAAGGTGAAGGCGTCGTACGAACCGGTCACGTCCACGTCCGCCGGCGTGATCCCCGCCTGCCCGAACACGATCGGCCCGGCGTAGTGGCCGGCCACCCTCGAGATCGGCCCGCGCGTCCAGTGGTAGCCGACCTGCGGCTTACTCGTGCGCCCGGCCACGCCCATGATGACCGCCGGCGTCTGCTTCAGATCGCGCGCCCGCTCGATGCTCGTGACGATGATGGCGCTGCCGTTGTCCGTCTCGACGCAGCAGTCCAGCAGGTGCAGCGGCTTCGTGATCCAGCGCGAATTGACCACGTCCTCCACCGTCACCCGCTTCGGGTAAAACGCCTTCGGGTTGTTCGAAGCGTGCTTGCTGTGCGCCACCTTCACGTGGGCCACCTGCTCGCTCGTCGTCCCGTACTCGTACATGTGGCGCATGAACGACGGCGCGAACGACTGCCCCGCCGAGTTCATCCCGTAGATCGCCTGGTCCAGCGCCGTGCCTCGGAACACCGGCGTCTGCCGCCCCGTCCCCCCGATGCGCGCCTCGGTATAGCCGTTCATCGCGCGGAAGATCGCCACCGTGTTGCACATCCCGACCTCAATCGCGCCCATCGCGAGCCCGATCAACGCCTCCGTGCTGGAGCCGCCCCCGTCGCAGTCCATATAGAAGTTGAGCCGCAACCCCAGGTCGCTCGCGATCGCCGGCGACCCCGTCGAGTCGTTCCCCGAGTACGACAGCATCCCGTCGACCTCGTCAGCCCCGAGCCCGGCATCCTCCATCGCCATCTTGATCGCCTCGACGCCCAGCGCGCGCGTCGTCCGCCCGGAGTCCTTGGAGAACTCCGTCTGCCCAATCCCCACAATCGCGTACTTGTCCTTCAGTCGCCCAGCCACGCCTGCCTCCTCGGGTGCGAGGGGATGATAGCGGACGTGGGCTGCAAGATAGTCCAGACTTGCGAACTCCGGCAGGTTCGATCGGCAGCGAGACAGGCTGCCGTAGGCTAGGCTGCTCTCGGAGGTACCCCTTGTCACTTGACGCGCTGAAGGCCGAAATCACCGCACTACAGGATTCTTACGGTCGAACGGCATTCGTTCTCTATGCCATGGGGCTTGAACTCGGTTCCGACGACTATGACACCCTACTGCGCGACAACGTCACCGATGATGGGGGCGACCGAAAGGTTGACTTCTTCTATCTGGACAGTGGCGCGAAACGCTGCGTCGTGGCGCAGGATTACTTCCGGATCAACTGGGAGGGTCAAGCAGCGCCGGCCAATAAGGCCTCAGACCTGAACACCGCGAGCGCATGGCTACTAGATCGTGAACTTGCGGAGATCCCCGAGGACCGCATCAGGAAGGCGGCTCAGGAACTTCGAGACGCATTGGATGAAGGCGAGATCGAGCGCATCGATTTCCTCTACGTCCACAACCTGCCTGAATCGATCAATGTTGGAGAGGAACTCGCAACGCTCGAGGCGTCGTTGCGGGCGCGCCTCGAGCAGCACCCTCGCTGGTCAGAGAACGCCATCGAGGTCGCCGCAAGTGAGTACGGAGTCCACACAATCGTCTCGCTGCAAGAGCAGCACGATTCGGGCATACGCGTCAACGACGAACTAACGATTTCGTCCCAAACCACTCCCCAGATCGTGAGCGGGGACCAGTGGTCGGCCGTCGTGTTGACTGCCTTGGGGTCAGAACTCGCAAAACTCGCTCGGGATTCTGGATCGCAATTATATTCATCGAATGTACGTGATTATCTCGGATCCGTTCCACACGAAATAACATCAATAATCAGATCGAGATTACAGCACGCAATAATCCGACTGATTTCTGGGTTTTCAACAACGGCGTTACCGCTATCACTCATGATTTCTCGGTAGATGATTCAGTTGTGACTGTTCGTGGCATTTCGATAATCAACGGAGCGCAAACTGTCGGTAGTCTCGCGCGAATTGATCCTGCCGAGCTTTCAGACCTGAAATTGCCATTGCGTGTCGTGAAGCCAGATACCAACGAACTGACTACCTCGATCATCAGATTCAACAACACACAGAATACAGTCGAGGCATGGGAACTTCGCTCTATCGATCGCGTCCAGCGTCGCATTACAGAAGATTTCGAACGTGAACTCGGATTGATATACGAGAAAAGACGCGGGCAGACGAGGCGAAGCTCAGAAGCTATCCACTTTGACAAACTCGCACCCTGGATTTCTTCCTTTCTTGGCGATTCGTACACTCCCCATAGAAGCAAGCGTGATCTCTACGAGAGTGACCAGAAATACTCGAGGCTCTTCAACAATCAGACTGACATTCGTAATCTTTCCTTTATTTACCGTATAGGCGAGACAATTCAGACAGTCAAAGATGACTACAAGGCCCGCGCCGGTCAGCCAGAGCCAGCCGACACAGACGTTCTTCTTTATGGCTACTTTCAATACGGAGCATTCCAGTACGCACTGATCGCTCTTGTTGCGAGAGCCCTGAGGACGATCCATGCAAGCGGCGACGCGAAGTTTGGGAACCGAATCAGATTCTGTAAGGACGATCTTGCTCGCGATAGGAACGTCGCAGTCGATCAACTCGCACCCCTCATCCGGTTCGTTCTACTGGCAGTCCCGGTCCTCTTGGGATCCGATGATCCGTATAGCTTTTTCCGATCTCGCGAGAACCTCGAGGACCTGGAAACTCGATTGGCCTATTACCTCCAGCAGCACGAGACGATGCAACCAGGAACGTTCGACAGTTTTCGGGAGGTGACGTGCGTCTATTAGTCTCGCTACCCCCCACCTCGCCCACTCCATCGCCACCCGCGCGAGTTCCACTACCCTCCCTCCACCCGCCAGTTCCGAGGACCACACGACAGCCACGAGGAGCCACCCAATGATCGAGAAGACCGAGCTTGCCGAGGGCATCCGCTTCGCTGGCAGGCGCGCGGCCGCGGCGTTGGAGAACGTGAGCGACCTCGACTACCAGCTCTCCAACGGGTGGACCTCGATCGAGATGTTCCGGCACGTCGGGCAGACCGCCGGCGGTCTCGAGGGCTTCTACGGGCGGCTGGGCGGCGACGTGCTGAACAAGCTCGGAGTCGAGGCGATTGCCGCGGGCAACGCGACGACGCTCGAGAGCAACGCCAGCCTCGGCCGTGACGAGGTCACGCAGAAGATCCTCGAGGGCGCCGAGGCGTCGGCCGCGTTCCTCGAGACTTGCGACGAGGGCGAGCTGGCCGAGGTGGTCACGCTCGGCGGCTACTCCATGCCCCGCGCCGAGGTGATCGCGCAGATCTGGATCCATCACCAGATCGCTCACTCCTACGAAGCCAGCGCCCGCTGGCCCCTCGCCTAGCCGCCTTCGGCGGTCAACGACCCTTCGGGCCGCCTTCGGCGGTTAACGACCCTTCGGGCCTGCTGGCCTCGCTCCGAGGTAGGCCGCCACGTCCGGGGGCTGCCCGCGCGCCCACTCCGGAGAGGCGCCGCGACCCCACCACCATCGGCGCGACCGAGGGCGCGAAGCGTCGTCAAGCGCCGAAGGCGCTCCAGTCTTTGAGGAGGTGGTGTGCGATCGCCAGCGGTGGCGGTACTGCCAACTCCGAGGACCTGCCAGCCAACGCCGCGCGTACCTGGCCGCGGGTGTACCAATCCGCGTGCCCGATCTCCACGCCGTCGACGCGGATCTCCGAAGTCCGCGCCCGCGCCCGGCAGCCGATCATCAGCACCCCCGGGAACGGCCACGGCTGCGAGTACGAGTACTGCACGTCCCCAACGTGGACGCCCGTCTCCTCGAAGACCTCGCGTACCACCGCTTCCTCGATCGACTCGCCTGGCTCGACGAAGCCTGCGACGCACGACTTGCGGCCGGTCGGGCCGCCGACGCGGCCCGCCAGCAGCGCGCGTTCTTCACGTTCCACCAGCACGATGATCGACGGATCGACGCGCGGGTAGTGCCGCGTCTCGCAGCTCCCACAGGCCCGGCGGGCGCCACCCTCCACCGAGGTCGTCGCTCCACCGCACTTCGCGCAGAACCCGTTGCGCGCGTGCCACTCCGCCATCGAGCGCGCCTGCGCCACGATCGCCGCCTCCGCGATCGGCAGCATCGAGGCCAGCGTCCGCGCATCGAGGTAGGTCGTGTCGGCCGGCGCCGCGATCGCGTTCGCGGCGACCGCGACGGAGAAGTGCGGCACGCCATCCTCGAGGCCGAGCAAGATCGGATCGCCCTCGTAGCTCTCGTACGGCGGGAGCTGATCCGGCGCCAGCCACGCGAGCCGCGGCTGCTCCTCGGACGACACCGGCACCTCAAGGTCGCGCAACAGCAGGTATCGCCCGCGCGGATCGGCGCGCCGTGCCGCGAGCCAGGCGGGGTCGGTTAGCTCACGGTCAACCCGCGACAGCAGGTTGCCGGAAAAGGCGAGCGTTCCATCCATGGAGTTCCACCAGCTCGATGCGCAAACGGCCGAACCTGAAGGATAAGCCTCGCGCCCGCGAGGCCCGACTAACCCTCGGCGAACAGCCCCGCAATCGAAGCGATCGAGGGATGCGCCTCGGACAGCGCCGCCACCATCGACCGCAGCTCGCGCAGCGGCTCATCGCTGAACTCGAACACCTCGAAGGTCGGGCCAGCCACCATCCCGTCGCCCAGCGGCAACTCCATCAGGTAGCGCCCCACCGGCGCCAGCGCCCCCGACATCAGGCCGTACAGCCGATCGATCAGCGGGCCTTTGTCCTCGGACGGTTGGTACAGCGCGTCCAGCGTCAGCATCGTGTAGCGGTACAACGCGTTGAACAGATCGGAGACCGGCCGCACCGCTTCCGGATACAGCGCCGTGCTCGGGTCCGTCATCGCCGGCCGAACGGCGCCGACCGGGCTCGTCCCGAGCGCGATCTGCTCCAGCTTGTAGTAGTGCGTCAGTTCCTGGTGGCTCTCGTCCGCCCAGCGGTCGTCACTCAGCCCCTCGCCCTGGTGCACGATGATCTCAATCGCCGCGTCGGCCGATGCCGCGTCGTCGATCATCATCAAACCGCCGCTGTCCTCGGCGTCCATCTCCACCGGTGCGTAGAACGCCGGATCGCCAAGCTGGCGATCGCGCTGCGGGTTCGCGAACAGCGTCCCACCCGCGTCCAGGCGATCAATCGCCTCTTCCATCGCGTAGTAGAACTGCCCTAGCGATTCGAACTCATCCGCCTGCAGCGGTGCCCCTGCCTCGCCCGGTCGCTCCAGCACCATCAACGTGTCGCGGACCAGCTCCAGCGAACACGGTGCCAGGTGAATCGGCAGCCGCGGCTTGTGATGCGGCAGATCGCACGGATACTGCGGCACCGCCGAGCTACGACCGAACGTCGGTTCCCCGCCGACCGCGACCAGCAGGTTCGACGCCAGGCTGACGTGCAGCATCTCCTCCACGACGATGCTGCGGATCAGCATCGCCGCCTCGGCTCCCTGATCCTCGATCGAATAGAGCGCGTAGAGATACGGCGGGATCGTGGTCAGTTCGACTTCGATCGCAACGGCGAGGTGAGCGCGCAGGTCCTGAACGGTGTTGATGGGCATGGGCCGAGTTATACCGCGTCGACCTCCCGACCGGGAGCGCCATTTGGGGTAATGCGAGCGACCAGCGGTCACCACTCACCGCTCCCCGCCTCCGTCATTCCACCTCCGTCACAGCTCCCTGCCTCCACGCTGAGGCCGCACGATCCGTCATCGTTCCGCAATGAAGGTCACCGCTAGGCAACGCCCGCCGCCCAGTCTCCAGGCGTCCTGAAAGGAGGACACACATGAAACGACTGATGGCGGCAACCGGTATCGCGGCCGCGCTCTTCTTGAGTGCGGCCGGGGTCGCATCCGCGGACCAGGACAACGGGGAGGGCGCATTCCTCTGCCCAGTGGTCGGTCAGGGTGCGGCGAATGCGCCAGGACTCGCTGGCAAGACCTTGACCCTCCCCGGCGGCGAAACATCGTTCCTGCCCGGGAAGAACAAGGCCGGTCTGCACGCGAACGCCAACGCGCTGAATGAGAACGGTGGCCCCGCGGTCGGCAACGTCCCCGGCGCCGACGGCTTCACCCCGATCTGGAACCCGTAGCACCGAGGCCATCCGGCACGATCGAACAGAGGCCCCCGCATTGCGGGGGCCTCTTCGCACCCAGCCGAAACGAACGCCACCCGCCAGAGCCCATCCGTAGCGTATCCGTTACCATTACCTCGACCAGCAAGCTCCGAGGAAGGCGTAACGACGATGGCTGACGTGAACGGCGCGGGCACCGAGGCCGATCCGTGGCAGCTCACCACCCCGCCCGGCGGCTCCGACTTCGAGGCCTGGCGTGACGAGTCCGCCGACCCGCCCGCCCTCGTGGTGCAGGTCGGCAAGACGCAGCTCCGCTACCACCTCGCCGCGATCGAGGACCTGCACGCCATGCTCAAGCAGCACGGCGATTGGATGCCCCTCGGCAACGCCGACGAGCAGAAGCCCGCGGCCGACGGCACCGTCGAGGCCTGGGGTCGTTCCGACTCCAACCCGGTCGCCGGCTGGTACGGCATCAAGAAGGGCCTCCGCGGCCGCTTCGGCAACTACGTCCCGCCGGTCCTCGAAGCACTCGGCCTCGCCGAGGTGGAGCACAACGCCCGCAACAACCGGATGCGCGCGCTCTAGTACCGGCTCGGCTTCCGGAACCCAACCCTGGACCCCGTGCCAACGAAACGCTGCACCGCGCCGAAGGCAATCCAGCCCCCGAAGGGGTTACCAGCAGGCTTCGAGGAGGGCGATCGTCTGGTGACGGCGCTCGTCCTCGCTGCGGGTGCCCTGGTTCGCGTTGAAGTTCTTCAGCGTCGCCTCCGCGATCCGCGCGAAGTCCTCCCGAGGCACGTCAAGATCGCGGATGCGGACCGGCATCCCGGCGGCGCGATAGGTCGCCTCGATCGCATCGGCCGCGGCGAGCGTCGCCTGCGACGCCGACATGCCGTCGCGCCACACCTCGAGGAGTTCGGCCACACGCCGTGAAGCGTCGGCGTCCGGATCGGCGGCGCGACGCGCGACCGTCGCCTGCAGCACCGAGGTGGATTCGCCCTGCCCGACCTCCGCGTACAGCACGTGCAGCGCCGTCGAGATCGCGTAGTCGCCGCCGAACACCTCGTCGCGCGTGCCGACGCCGCCTGAGGCGTCGTCGTCCGCCGATCGGTTCTGCAGCAGCGCCGCCGCGCAGAGGTCGATCCGCGGCTCGATCGCCTCCGGCTCGGCGATCAGCCGAGGGTAGGCACGGCGGGCGAGGCGCAGGATCTGCGCGCGGTCGCCCTCGACCAGTGGGTTGGCCTCGGGAGCGGCCGCGGCGGAGACCGCGCCGGCGAACGTCGTCGTCGCGGTCGATCGCATCACCTCGAGCGGGGTCGCGCGCAGCGCCTGCCAGTCCCAGAAGATCGAGGTCGGGCGCGTCTTCGGGTCGAAGTACTCCATCCGATGCTCGAGGTCGGGGTTCGCGAGGCCGGACCCGGCGCGGTTCATCGCGCTCGTTGGCGTCGTCGGGATGTTGATGATCGGCAGCTTCGGCGCCATCAGCCGCGGGCTAAACGCCGGCTTGCCCTCTGGGTACTGGGTCATCAGATCGAAGGGGTCGCCGTCCTCGCAGAGGAACACGTCCGCCACCCGCGCCGCGACAATCACGCTGCCACCGCCGACCGCGATCAGCAGATCCGCACCCGCCTCCCGCGCGGCGTCGGCCGCCGCCGCCACGGAGCGGTACGTCGAGTCCACCTCGATGCCGCCGAAGGCGCCCGCGTAGCGGTCGCCGAGCGTCTCCGCGATCCGATCGACCGTGCTGGTCCGCGCGGCGATCGAGGGCGACGCGATCACAAAGGCGCGCTTCGCGCCAATCTCTCCTCGATCGCTAGCGCGAGGTGCTCGCGCGACCTCGGTGGCGAGCTGCTGCTCGATCGCATCCTCGGCGGAATGGAGGCGCCACTCGTAACTGCGCGCGCCAAAAGCGTGCGTCGCGGAGCCGGCCTGATCGGACATAGGAATCACCTCGTCACATGCGGACGAAGGATAAGGCCCCGATCCCCCTCGTCGATCAAAAAAAGGGACGCAGGCAATGCCTGCGCCCCTCTGCCGATCATCGTACGAACCTGAAACAGGCCCGAAGGGTCGGCCACCCCCGAAGGGGGTTAGCGGTAGCTGCCGCCGCCGCGGTTGCCACCACCGCCGCCGCCGCCGTAGCCGCCACCACCGCCGCCGCCGCTGTAGCCACCGCCACCGCCGCCGCCGTAACCACCGCCGCCGCCGCTGCGACCGCCGCCCGCCTCACGAGGCTTCGCCTCGTTGACGTTGAGCTGACGCCCACCGAAGTCGGTGCCGTTGAGGGCCGCGATCGCCTTTGCGGCGTCATCGTTGCCCATCTCCACGAAACCGAATCCGCGTGGGCGGCCCGTCTCGCGATCCGTCGGCAGTGCGCACGAAATCACATCGCCGTACTCAGCGAAGAGGCGCTCAACGGCGTCCTCCGAGCTGTCGAACGGCAGGTTTCCTACATAGATCTTCTGAGCCAAGTGAAACAACTCCTCGTCGGCCTACGCCAACAACACGCGCTGCACCCATTGGGGCGCAGCGACAACGGTTCTCAGGCGCGACGTGGAAGATTGGAAGGATCTGGCCAGGAGGCGGAACTGAGCGCACACCTGATTGGTGTGCTGCATCTACCGTAACAGGCCCAGCGGTCTAACGATCACAGGGACCGCACCAACGGACGACCGCGACTCCGAGGTTCACACCAGCAATCCCGCTGGCGGCGAGCGATCACCGTGCCAAACGCTGCTCAGGGCGCCAGCGCTAGCCCCCTCCGAGGCCCATCGGAACTTCGAGGCCAGCGCAGTCGCTCGACCGCTGTCAGACTCCCGTTACTATCGCCACATGACACTCGACGCGCTCACCCGACGTAGCGACGGCAGCGAGGTCTCCCCTGCCGAGGACTCCGCCCTCTGGGTGAGCGCTTCAACGACGCGCAATCACGTCCTCGGCGATCCGCTGCTCGACTGGCTCAATGAGTACGGCAAGGCGCGCGGCTTCACCCGCGACGACGAAGTGCTTGGCTACGACGACCGCACGGCGTTCACCCCGTTCATCTTCGACCAGGGCCGCCGCTTCGAGGTCGGCGTGATCGGCGTCCTCCGCGAACACCACCCCGAGCTCGACCTCGTCGCCATCAGCTCTGGCCACGAGCAGATCCGCGATCACGCCTGCGCGGTCATGACCTTCGAGGCGATGCGTGAGGGCGTGCCGCTGATCCATCAGGCCGTCCTCTGGGACGCCGAGCACCGTACCTACGGCGCGCCCGATCTCCTCGTCCGCAGCGACGTCCTCGCACGCCTCTTCCCCGACAGCGTCCCTCCCGAGGTGGCGCGCATCCCCGCACCGGATCTGGGGACGCCGTGGCACTACGTCGTGCTCGACATCAAGTTCTCGACGCTGCGGCTGAACGTCGCTGGCATTCCCGGCAACAGCGGCTCCGCGCCCGCCTACAAGTCGCAGCTCCACATCTACAACCGCGCACTCGGCCGCCTGCAGGGCTACGAGCCGGCGGACGCGTTCCTGCTCGGACGCGGCTGGGAACAGACGATCGAGGGTACGAAGCAGCGCGGCACGAGCTGCCTCGAGCGCATCGCGTCCGTGCCGCAGACCGGCACGCTCGCGAACAAAGTCCCGATCGCCCTCGCGGTCGCCGACGCCACCACCTGGCTCCGCCGCGTCAGGACCGAGGGCGCCTCGTGGGACGTCCTGCCCGCCCCGACCGTGCGGCAGCTCTACCCGAACATGGGCTACACGCAGGACGGCCCCTGGCACGGGGCCAAGCGCGAGCTGGCGGAACAACTCGGCGAGCTGACCCTGCTCTGGTACGTCGGTGAAGGCGGCCGCAAGCGCGGCCACGACGCCGGCGTCTACCACTGGCGCGACCCGCGCTGCACCCCGGCCGTGCTCGGGGTCACCGGCGAAAAGCGCCCGGGCACCCTCGACGCCCTGATGACGATCAACCGCTCCGAGGACCGCCCACCAGTTAGCCCCGCCCACATCAGGACGGCGCGCTCCGAATGGCTGCCCACCCCGCCGCTGGAGTTCTTCGTCGACTTCGAGACGGTCAGCGACCTCGCCGACGACTTCACCGCGCTTCCGGAGAAAGGCGGCCAGGCGCTGATCTTCATGGTCGGCTGCGGCCACATCGAGGACGGCGAGTGGCGCTTCGCCTCGTTCACCGTCGACGCGCTCAGCGAGCACGAGGAAGCGCGGATCCTCGACGAGTGGTTCGCCCACATGGCTGCGGTGCGCGCCCGCCTCGCCCCCGACTCAACCGAGGAGCCGAAGCTGATCCACTGGTCGCACGCGGAGGTCTCCACCCTCGAGACCGCCTACAACTCCGCCCGCAACCGCCAGCCACAACGCGAGTGGCCGGCGCTCCACTGGTACGACTTCCTCAGCAACGTGATGCGCGAGGAGCCGGTCGTCGTCCGCGGCGCGATGGGCTTCGGCCTCAAGGACATCGCAAAGGCGATGCACCGCCACGGCCTGGTGGAGACCGTCTGGAGCGACGGCCCGACCGACGGCCTCGGGGCGATGGTCGGCGCGTGGTGGGCCCAGCGGAACGCGATCGAACTCGGCATCCCGCTCTCCGAGGACGCGCTGGTCCTCGACATCGCGAAGTACAACGAGGTCGACTGCAAGGTGATGTGGGAGGTGATCGATCACCTCCGCCGCGAGCACTAGGCTCCCGTCACACGCCCCTGCCCGCTACAGTCCGCTCCATGCCCGACGACGTCATCGCCCGCCCTGTCGAACGCTCCGAGGTCACCCGTGACTTCCTCGAACGCGCCGTCACGCTGCTCAACCGCGCCTTCGGCGCCTGGCCGCGCGTCGTGCTTCCCGAGGGCGTCTCGGCGGTCGACCACCTCGACTGGAAAGCGAACGGCCCGCTCCCTGGCTTTCCCGCCTTCCTGATCGCCGAGGTAGACGGCCAACTCGCCGGCTCCCGCACCACCCTCGCTCGCCGCGTCCTCGTGCGTAGCGAGCCCAAGCTCTTCCTGCATTTCGTCGACGCGGGCGTCGACCCCGCGTTCCAGGGGCGCGGTGCCAACCGCGCCACGCAGCAAATGATGCATGACGTCCTGCAACCGCAGTTCGACCTGTCCATCGACGACAGCACCAACCCACACATGGTCCACGGACGCACGCGCCTTGGTGACCCGAGGGCGTTCGGCAACCAGGTCCGCCCGGCCGTGCTGCCGCTGGACGCCTGGCGCCTCGCCCGCTCCGAGGGCGGTCGCCTTCCCGTCCCGCTCGCCGCTCTTCGCCTGCGACTCGTGTCGACGTTCGCTCGGATCACCGCCGGCGGCGAACGAGGTGGTGCGAAGGACTTCGCGTTGCGCACCGTCAGCGAGTTCGACTCCCGTTTCGACGCGTTTTGCGCCGAGGCGTCGACACCCTTCGACTTCATCTGCGAACGCGATGCCGCGTTCCTCAACTGGCGCTACGCCGACCCACGCGCCGGCGCCTTCACGATCCGCGTCGCCGAGCGCGCCGGTCGCCTCGTCGGTTATGTCGTGACGAAGGTCGACGGCGAGACGACCCATGTCGTCGACCTGCTGATCACGCCGGGCGAGATGCAGGTCGCGAGTGCCCTGATCCGCGACGCGGTCGATCACGCGCGCGCAGCCGGGTCGGCCTCGGTCTCCTGCTGGACCCCGGAGCATCACCCCTACCGCAACGCCCTGCAGGCCCTCGGGTTCTTCTCGCTCGGCGATACCGCCGTGCTCTAGCGCCCGGTATCGATGCCCGCCGCCCAGCTCGCCTTCCTCGAGGAACGCGACGCCTCGATGCACTTCACCTTCGGCGATACCGACTTCGTCTAGCGCCGCGCAGCCTGCTCGGGCGCAACGAACTCGGGGTAGTCGAGGATCCGCAGTCACGAGCCGTCGGCCTGACGGCGGAGCACCTGCGCCCGCGCGCCAGCGCCGTCGCGTGGGGCCGTCGAGGTCAGCGCGATGTCACCGCACACCAGCGTGGGAAGCGACGTCTCGTACTGGAACGTGGGCTGGTGCTCGAGCACTGCGGCCCACAGCTCGCGGATCGCATCGCGGCCGACCGTCTGACTCCCCGGCGGGTAGGCCATCACCGCATCGGGTTCGTAGAGGGCGGCGACCCCGTCAGCGTCGCCCGCGTTCGAACGGTCAACGAAGAGGCGGGTCACGTCTTCGGGGTTCATCGCGGCGTCACCAGCATTCACATTCTTGCTCCTGGGATGCATTGCTCGGGCTGCCGCCAGTATCCTGCCGCCGTAATCAGAACTCCAATTCATTGTGTTCATCGAATCAAGAAGTATCACTTATGGACCTCTCGCAACTCGAATACCTGGTGGCCGTGATCGAGGAGCGATCCTTCACGCGGGCCGCGGCGCGCGTGCACATCACCCAGTCCGGTGTGAGCGCCCAGATTCGGCGCCTCGAGACCGAACTCGGCGCAACGCTGATCGACCGCGGTAGCCGCGTCGCTCGCCCCACTGCGGCCGGCGCCGCCGCGCTCGAGCCCGCACGTGCCGCGCTCGCCGCCATCGAGCAGGTGCGTTCAGCCGTTGATGATGTCGCCGGTGTCGTCCGCGGCACGGTCCGCGTGGCGATGGTCACCGGCTGCACCATCACGCCCCTGTTCGATGCGCTCGCCGCGTTCCATCACCGTCACCCTGGCGTCGAGCTCGATCTGACCGAGGCCAGTTCGCAGGACATGATCGACCAGGTCCGTGGCGGCCACGTCGACGTCGCGCTGATCGGCTGCGCCGGCCCGCCGCCCGACGACGTCGCCTCGCTCACCATCGTCGCCGAGGGCCTCGTCACCCTCGTGCCCGCCGGCCATGCCCTCGCCGGACGCAAGACCATCACCCTGGCGCGGCTCCTCGAGCATCCGTTGGTGTGCCTCCCGCCCGGCACCGGGATCCGCGCCACCTTCGACCAGGCATGCCGCGACGCCGACCTCACGCCGACCGTTGCGCTGCAAGCGAGCGCCCCCGATGCCGTGGTTGACCTCGCCCGGCGTGGGATGGGCGCGGCCGTGCTCAGCGCATCCATGGTCGGGCCCGACACCGACCTGCAGGCGATCACCATCCGCGGCACCGCGGGTGTCGCCACGCTCGCCGTGATCTGGCGACCGCAGCCTCGTGCCGCGGTCAGGTCGCTGCTCGCGGACCTTCGCGAAGCGTTCAGCACTCGCTAAGCCGCGGTCGCTCGCCAGGGGCGCTGGCTAAGAGTCGCCGAGGAGCACCATCGGCCCGGCCACACGCATCATCCCCCTTGCCAGCCGCGCCACCGTGATCGACATTCGCGCGATGCCACAGGACACACCCGACGCCGTCAGCCCACTCGCCCCTTCCGAGGGCAGCTTCGACGTCCCCGAGGCGGGCGTCAGGCGGCGCTGGCTCGACGCCCGCGACGTCTCCCCTGCGTTGCGTGACGAACTGCTCGCCGTCATCGATGTGTCCTACAACCACGAGGTGAGCTGGTACCGCCTGCCGGTGGCGCCGGTCGATCACTTCGAGTGGAAGTTTCGCGACCGACCGAGCGGCACCACCATCGGAATGACCGAGGAGCCCGACGGCCGCGTAATCGGCTTCGTCGCCAGCGGCCGCCGCGTCTGGTTACTCCGCAGCCGCCCCTACGTCGTGCGCGCCGGGCTCGACCTCTGCCGCCTGCCGGAATGGCAGGGTCGTGGCCTCGACCGCGCCTTCCGCCCCTACCAGGGCCGTGACTGGCACCCCTCGGAGGACTTCTCCTTCGAGTACTTCACCCACCCCGCCGATCGGTTCCGCGCGATCCGCCGGGGCGAGCAAGCCCCCGCGAACGAGACCCACGACTACATCCGCCACCTGCGGCTCCAACCGGTCCGCCACGCGCGCGACCTCGCGAGCCACGCCCGCGCGCTGCTCCCCCGCCTGCCCGTCGGAACTCCCGAGGACAGCGCAACGACCGAGGGCGACGCCGGAGCTTCGGCGCTCAGCCGCACCTCGCGCGTCCTCCGCGGGCAGGAGCGCACGCGCACCGACCAACTCCACGAGACCGCGACGAACGCCGGCCGCTTCGCCCGCTCGCTGCTCGCCCGCCGCCCGACGCCGCGCCCCGGTGACTGGACGATCGCCACGATCGACCGCTTCGAGGATCACCACGAACCCTTCCTCACCGAAGCGATCAGCCAGTTCGACCTCGTAGGCGAGCGCTCGCCCAACTACCTCAACTGGCGCTTCTGCGACCGGCGCGCCGGCCCATTCACGGTGCGCCTCGCCCGAGACAGCGCTGGAGATCCGCTCGGCTATGCCGCCACGCGTATCCTCGATGGCGGCGCCGCCCTCGCTGACATCCTCGCGCTGCCAGGCCGCGACGACGTCGCCGAATCGCTGATCCGCGACGCCATCCGCCTCGCCAGAGGGCAAGGTGCCACCGCAATCACCACCCGGCTCCCGCAGCGGCACCCATACCTCCCGGCGCTCGTGCGCACCGGTTTTTACGACACCGGCCACCTCGCCGGTGAGCTGATCTCGCCGCGCCACACGCTCCCGGAGGAGTTGTCATTCCTCGACAGCCCCGACACGCGCGTCCACCACGTCCTCGCCGACTCCGACGACGTCTAGGCTCCCACCCCACGGTCCAACGAAGCTTGCCATCCGCGCCACGAGACCCGAGAGTCGCAGCATGCCGCAGGACGCGACCGACGCCGTGAGTCCGCTCGCCCCGTTCGCCGGCAGCTTCGAGCTGTCCGACCTCGGGATCACGCGCCGCTGGTTCGACGCGCGCGACCTCACACC
Organism: Chloroflexota bacterium; assembly: GCA_027593235.1. Lineage (GTDB taxonomy): Bacteria > Chloroflexota > Dehalococcoidia > UBA2979 > UBA2979 > UBA6627. Next base: position 8,676 of record JAQCIU010000034.1, on the reverse strand, counting down.
AGAGCTGAGCACCGAGATCATCGAGGTCATCCGCATCGCCTTCAACGACCAGGCCCACTGGTTCGCGCTGCCCGTACCTCATGCCGATCACTTCGACTGGAAGTTCCGCGACCGACCGACCGGGGTCACGATTAGCATCTCCGTCGATCAGGACGGCCGCGTAATCGGCTTCATCGGCGGCGTCCGCCGGATCTGGCATCTGCGAGGCCGTCCGTACGTGAATCGCGCCGGCTACGACCTCTGCCGCCTGCCCGAATGGCAGGGGCGCGGGCTCCAGCGCAAGCTCCAGCAGTTTCGCGGCCGCGACTGGCACCCGTCCGAGGACTTCTCGCTCGGCTACGCCACGCACCCGGCAGACCGCACCCTCGCGATCGAACGAGGCAACAAGGCGCCTGCCAACGAGACCCACGACTACGTGCGACATCTGCGGCTCCGGCCGCTCCAACGAGCGCGCGACCTCGTGAACCGTTTCCGTTCGACCCGAGCGCCGGCGACGTCCGCACCGCTCAGCAACACCTCGCCCGTGATCCGCGGGCGCGAACGCTCGCAGCGCGATCGTCTGTTCGAGGTCGCGCATCGCGTCCGGTTAGTCGGCGGTTCGCTGCTGGCACGGCGCCCCGCGCCACCGCCGGGCGACTGGACGATCGCGACCCTCGCCCGCTTCGAGGACCAACACGAACCGTTCATCACCGAGGCACTCAGCCAGTTCGAGTTCACCGGCGACCGCTCGATCGACTACCTCAACTGGCGCCATTGCGACGAACGCGCCGGACCGTTCACCGTCCGTATCGCGCAACGGAGCGGCCAACCGAGCGGCAGCGACCGTGCCTACCTCGGCTACGCCGTGACCAGGGTGCTCGATGGGAAGGCGCACCTCGTCGATATCCTCGCGCTGCCCGGACAGCTCGCGGTCGCCGAAGCGCTGATCCGCGACGCCGTCGCGCTCGCCCGCCGGAGCGGCGCCAGCGTCATCACCACGCGGCTACCGAAACACCACCCATACGGCCCGGCCCTCGCGCGCGCGGGCTTCTTCGACGCCGGCCACACGGCCGGAGAGCTGCTTGAGCCGCGCGCCACACCCGAGGCCGACCTCGCCTTCCTCGACAACCCGAACGCCCGCATCCACCACGTCCTCGCCGATTCGGACGACGTCTGACCACGCGCGACGCGACCGACTACAGATAGCGATACCCTCACCCTGCGCGGCGACCACGCCGTGCATCGAGATAGGACCGCGGCGACATCGTCGCGCACCACGACAACCACGCTTCCCGTGAACAGCAAGGCGAACCCCCATGCCACTTCAGCTCCGCTCCACCATCTCCAGCGCCGGCCAGCTCGAGCTGAAGCTCGTCGACCTCGAAACCCCCACGCCCGCTCCTGACGAGGTGGTCATCCGCGTCGAGGCGACGCCGATCAACCCCTCGGACCTCGGCCTGCTGCTCGGCCCGGCGGACATGTCGAAGGCCGCCGTCGCCGGCAGCGGCACCGACGCCGTCCTCACCGCCCCGGTCCCGGCCGGGCTGCTCCCGTCCGCCGCCCCCCGCTTCGACGAGGCGATGGGCGTCGGCAACGAGGGCGCCGGCGTGGTCACCGAGGCCGGCTCCAGCCCCGAGGCCCAGGCACTCCTCGGCAAGACGGTCTCGGTACTCGGCCGCGAGATGTACTCGCAGTTCCGCACGGTGAAGGCCGACCAGTGCCTGACCCTGCATGAGGGCACCACCGCCGAAGAAGCTGCGTCCTGTTTCGTGAACCCGCTGACCGCGCTCGGCTTCGTCGAGACGATGCGCCTCGAGGGTCACACCGCACTGGTCCACACCGCCGCCGCCTCCAACCTTGGTCAGATGCTCCAGAAAATCTGTCTCGCCGACGGCGTCCCGCTGGTCAACGTCGTACGTAAGCAAGAGCAGGTCGACCTGCTGAAGGACATCGGCGCCACGCACGTCGTGAACACGACCGAGCCGACTTTCATGGCCGACCTCACGGCCGCCCTCGTCGAAACCGGCGCCACGCTCGCCTTCGACGCCGTCGGCGGTGGCCGCCAGGGCAGCGACATCCTCACCGCGATGGAGGCCGCCGCGGCTTCGCAAATGGGCGGCTTCAGCCGCTACGGCTCCACCGTCCACAAGCAGCTCTACATCTACGGTGGGCTGGACACCTCGCCGACCGAGCTGCGTCGTGCCTACGGCATGGCCTGGGGCATCGGCGGCTGGCTGCTCACCCCGTTCCTCCCGCGCATCGGCCCGGAGGCCGCCAACCGTCTCCGCCAGCGCGTCGCCGACGAGATCAAGACCACCTTCGCCAGCAGCTACGCGAAAACGATCTCCCTCGCGGAGATGCTCGACCTCGAAAACATCGCGGTCTACAACCAGCGCGCGACTGGCGCGAAGTACCTCGTCAACCCGAACAAGGATGTCTGACACGGCGACCATCGTGGCGTGAGGCCGCCGGAAGAGGCCCAGCAGCCCTGAGCGACACACGGCCGTCTCGGGGCATGAACCCGCTGTTACGGTCCTAAGGCGCTCGAATTGGGCGCGTCAGATAAGAGGTCTCGAAATTTCCAAATACCTGGTGACCGCAAGCTACAGCGCCGATGGCGTCAAAGGTCTGATGCAAGAGGGCGGCTCGAAGCGACGGGATGCCGCGACTGCGGCGATCGAGTCCGTCGGCGGCTCGGTTGACTGCTTCTACTACGCGTTCGGCGAGAACGACGTCGTCGGAATCTGCGATTTCCCGGACAGCGCAAGCGCAGCAGCGGTGTCACTGATGATCAATTCAACGGGTGCCGTACACCTCCACTTGACGCCGTTGATGACGGTGGAAGAGATCGACGACGCAGCGGCCAAGACCCCTTCGTACCGCGCCCCCGGCAGCTAGCCGACGCGACGACTTCCCTCGGCAGGCTCACGCCTGCCGACCTGATCCTCGGCTGGCCGGCGCGTCAGCCGAGGATCGTCTCGATGCAGTAGTCGGCGAACGCCTCGACCTCGACGTGATCGATGATCTCCGCTTCGGCGCCGGCGGCCGGGTCGATAAACGTACGCACGTGATCCTCGTGCACCGCGACGGTGACCGGCGCGCGGTGGCTGGTCACGAAGGCGCGCCCTTCCTCCGTCATGCAGGCCAGCGTCAGCGGGTCATGCAGCATCGCCACGTACTCCGGCGGGCACCGCCCCTCGGCGAGGCGATGCATCCGAGGCGTCCACACCTCGATCTGCCGCGCCAGCTCCTGGCACAGCGAGTCGCCGGAGCGCAGAGCCTCGAGGTGGCGCGTGGTCACCCACGTCCCCATCGTCACATCGCCCGGTACGTAGGTCGTCGCGATCCCCGCGTTCAGCGCGACGATCGAGGCGGCCTGATCGACGTTCAGGTTGTGGTCGATCGTCGGCGGCAGCGTCCGACCGAGGTATTCGATCGGCGCGAAGATGCCGCCCATCACCGTGATGCCCGCGGTCTGCTTCGCGAACGCCGGCTCCCGCAGCACTGCCGCCGCGATGTTGCAGGGCGGGCCGATCACCGCGATCGGGTAGCCGTGTGCCGCGCACTCCTCGAGGAGAAGCGAGACGCCGTCCCGCTCCGACGGCTCAAGCGACGGGTACCCGCTCACATCACCGAGGTAGGAGTCCTCCAGCCCGTTTTCGTTTACCTGCCGCGCGTTGGTCTGCACACCCCACTCGCCGGCCGCTACCTCGATGTCGTCGCGCCCGGCGAGGTGCAGCAGCTTGCGCGCCACGCGCGCCCGACGCCGCGTGTCGCCGGCCGCGGTGGTCACGCCGCGCAGCTCGAGGTCCGGCTGACGCAGCGCGAACGCCAGCGCCAGCGCGTCGTCCACGTCGGCGGCGATATCGGTATCCATCAGGAACGGAATCGTCATCGCCGCATCCTAGCGAAGCGGCAAACATCCCTCTGCACGCCTCGATCGCCGGCGCCACGCTTGGTCCGATTTTTCAAACGGCGTTAGGCTCGTGTTGAAGGTCCCCCTTCCAGACGCGTAGAGTCCGTCTAACACACACATGTTCGCGAACCGGGGTGCGTATGGCGGTTGATCTCGCGACTGGGATGTTCCTCAAGATGATCGCCGAGGGCGACGGCAAGCCGCTGCACGAAGGCACGCCCGAGGAAGCCCGCGCGCTCGGCCCCGGCATGGCCGCCCTCAACGGCCCCGGCCCGGAGATGGCCCGCATCGAGGAGCACTCGATCCCCGTCGAGGGCGGCAGCATCCAGCTCCGCGTGCTCGTGCCGATCGCGTCGCCCGCGGGCGTCTTCGTCTACTACCACGGCGGCGGTTGGGTCATCGGCAACATCGATGAGTACGACACACTCGGCCGCAAACTGGCGGAACGCACCTCCTGCGCCGTCGTCATGGTCGAGTACCGGCTGGCGCCGGAACACCGCTACCCCGTGGCGGTCGACGACTCGTACGCCGCTCTCGAATGGGTCGCCGCGCACCTCGGCGAGATCGCCGGACGCACGGACATCCCGCTGATCGTCGGCGGCGATAGTGCCGGCGGAAACCTCTCGGCTGTCATGGCGCTCCGCGCCCGCGATCGAGGTGGCCCCGACATCGCCCTCCAGGTCCTCGTCTACCCCGTCACCGATGCCGACTTCAATCGCCCGTCATACACCGACCCGGAGAACCAGCTCCTGCTCAGCCGCGATGGCATGCTCTGGTTCTGGGACAACTATTGCCCCGACGTCGCGCGCCGCACCGAACCCGACGCGTCACCACTCCGCGCCTCGGACCTGTCCGGCCTGCCGCCCGCGCTCGTCCTTACCGCCGAGCACGATCCGCTCCGCGACGAGGGCGAGGAGTACGCGCAACGCTTGCAGGATGCCGGCGTCCCCGTCGTCTTCCGCCGTATCGAAGGTCAGATGCACGCCTTCTTCCAGCTCCTGATGTTGCCCGGCAGCGAGGCCGGCATGCAGCAGGTGGTGAAAGCGACCCGCGCCTGCGTCGTCCGCCACGCCATGGGCAAGCCTGTCTTCGCCTAGCCGAAACCAGACCGCACGAACCCAGGAATCACTGTTGTCGCCAAGCCCGACAGCAAACCACCGCACCGAGGAGCCACTCATGGTTGCAGCAACAAAAACCACCGAAGTCGACGCCGTCGTCGTCGGTGCCGGATTCGCCGGCCTCTACATGTCGAAGAAGCTGCGCGATGACCTCGGCATGTCCTACCGCGTCTTTGAGGCCGGCGATGACGTCGGCGGCACCTGGTACTGGAACCGGTACCCCGGCGCGCGCTGCGACTCCGAGGCCTATGTCTACTGCTTCTCCTTCGACGAGGATCTGCTCCAGGAGTGGACCTGGAGCGGCAAGTACCCGGAGCAGCCGGAGATCCTGAAGTACCTCCAGCACGTCGCCGACCGCTTCGACCTCAAGAGCGGCATTGACTTCAGCACCCGCGTCACCTCGGCCCACTACGACGAGGCCACCAAGCGCTGGGACGTCGGTACCGATCAGGGCGAGCACATCTCCGCCAAGTTCCTGATCACCGGCATCGGTTGTCTCTCCACCGGCCAGATCCCGGACATCGCCGGCCGCGACGACTTCAAGGGCGACTGGTACCACACCGGTTCCTGGCCCCATGAGGGCGTCGACTTCACCGGCAAGCGCGTCGGCGTGATCGGCACCGGCTCCAGCGGCGTCCAGTCGATCCCCGTGATCGCCCAGCAGGCTGAGCACCTCACCGTCTTCCAGCGCACCCCGCAGTTCATGATTCCCGCCCGCCACCACACGGTGGACTCCCACTACCTGGACGACGTGAAGACCCGCTACGACGAGGTCTGGGAGATCGCCAAGCACTCGATCGCCGGCTTCCCGTACGAAGCGATCGACCGCAAGGCGCTGGACGCCACGCCCGAGGAGCGCCGCAAGGTCTACGAAGAAGCCTGGGCCGAAGGCGGCTTCCGTTTCGGCAGCACCTCGTTCAGCGACATCGCCCTCGACAAGCGCGCGAACGACACCGCCGCTGAGTTCGTCCGCTCCAAGATCCGCGAGACGGTCGAGGACCAGGAGACGGCCGAGAAGCTGCTCCCCCGCGACCACCCCTACGGCTCGAAGCGCACCCTGATCGACACGAACTACTTCGAGACCTACAACCGCGACAACGTGGAACTGGTCGACATCCGTCACTCCCCGATCCAGGAGATCACGCCAACCGGCATCCGCACCGAAGACGCCGAGTACGACCTCGACATCATCGTCTTCGCGACCGGCTTCGATGCGATGACCGGCAGCTTCATGAAGATGGACATCCAGGGCCGCAACGGTGTCCCGCTGAAGGACGCCTGGGCCGAAGGCCCGAAAACCTACCTCGGCCTCTCCGTCCACGACTTCCCGAACCTCTTCATGATTACCGGCCCGGGCAGCCCCTCCGTGCTCAGCAACATGCCCGTCTCGATCGAGCAGCACGTCGAGTGGATCTCCGACCTGCTGGAGTACACCCGCGAGCACGGCATCGACGCGGTCGAAGCGGACGGCGACGCCCAGGAGGCATGGGTCGCCCAGGTGAACGAGAACGCCAACAAGACGTTCTTCCCGCTGGCCGACTCCTGGTACCTAGGAGCAAACATCCCCGGCAAGCCGCGCGTCTTCATGCCGTACGTCGGCGGCGTCGGCAACTACCGCAAGAAGTGCGACGAGGTCACCGCCGCCGGCTACGAGGGCTTCGAGCTCTCGACCGCCAAGGCCGAGGCCGCCACAACCTAGCCCCCTTCGGGGGTGATCGACCCTTCGGGCCTGCGCCTCGAAGCGTCGAGGGCAGATCGAACACGGGCCGCCCGCTGGGGCGGCCCGTTTTGTTCCCGCTACCCGTGGGACGGGCATCGCCCTACGGTGGAGGCGTGGAAGCGGACGCACCCCTCGATATCCCCGTCGTCACCACGGAGCGGCTTCGGCTGGAGCCGCTGGCGGTCGCACATTCCGCCGGGATCTACGCGCTCTGGTCCGACCCCGCGGTGTGCCAGTACTCGGGAACCGTCACCGACTACGACCGCAACATAATCCCGATGCCCGCGGAGTCCCGCGCCGAGTCGGACCGCATCATCGACTTCTGGATCAGAGCCGCGGCCGACGGCTGGGGCTTCCGCTGGGCGGTGCTGATCGAGGATGGCCGAGCCTTCGCCGGTACCGTCGGCTTCAACTCGCTCGGCACCCCCTCGGAGATCGCCTATCACCTGCTCCCCACCTCTTGGGGCCAGGGCGTCATGTCCGAGGCCTCCGCTGCCGCGATTGCCTGGCGTCGCACCCGCGGCCCCGCGGCCATCGAGGCGTTCATCGAACCCGACAACACACCCTCGATCACCATCGCCGAACGGCTCGGTCTCGCCGCCACCGACGAGATATCCGAGGGCGCCCGCCGCTACCTGCTCCCCGCGTAACCACAGCACACGAAGCGGGCCGCCCTCACGATGTCGTGAGAGCGGCCCGCTTCCGTACTCCAGTACCCAACGGCGCCCCCGAGGCCCGAAGGGTCGTCAAGCCCCGAAGGGGGCTACCACTGCTTGCCGATGCCGCCGCGCTGGCCGTAGAAGCCGGCCGGCCAGTTACGACCGGTGATCATCGCGCGGTCGATGTCCTCGGGCGTCGCGATGCCGGCGTCGACGATTGAATCGGCTTCGCGCTTCGCGGCGGCGAAGATGCGGTTCAGCAGGAAGCCGTAGCTGCCCGGCTCGTCGCGGACCAGCATCGTCTCGCGGCCGGCCGCGTCACCGACACGCTTCACCGCATCGATCGTGTCTTCGCTCGACTGCGGGGTGTAGATCACCTCGCACATCTTCATCACCGGCACCGGGTTCGAGTAGTGCATGCCCGCGAACTGCGTCTTCCGCTGATCGGACACGTCGCGGGCGATCTCCTGGATCACAAACCCCGAGGTGTTCGTTGTAAAGATCGCGTCGGAGTTGATGGCATTGTCCAGCTCCGCGAAGACCTGCTGCTTCAGCTCCAGCTTCTCCGGCACCGCCTCGATGATGAACTGGCAGTCGTTCAGATCGGCCAGATCCGTCGTCAGCGAGATGCGCGCGATCGCCTCGGCGGCCTGGTCGTAGCCCAGCTTGCCGCGCTCAACCGCGCGCTTGATGCTCCACTTGCCCTCGAAGATGGCGTCGTGCGTCGTCTGGATCGCCTCGTCGGAGATGTCGCGGACCACCACCTCGTACCCGCCGTTGACCGCCATGATCTGCGCGATCCCGCCGCCCATCACGCCGCCGCCGACGACACCAATCTTCTTCACGTCCTCGAACTTCATTGCGCGTCGTCCCTCCGGCAGCGGCCCCCGCTGCAATCTCCTGTTGTGCCCCCCGATGTATCACGAACCGCCCCCTTCGGGGGCATCGACCCTTCGGGCCTCCGGCGCGGCCTCCCGATGGGCCGCGTATCATCCGCGCCGGGGCGGCCGGCGAAATACGGCGGCCTCGGTGGGACGCTCGAGGGAGGATCGTGATGCGGGTTGGCGTGGTGTTGCCGCAGATGGAGATCGGCGCCGATCCGGCGGTGATCCGCGAGTACGCGGAGACGGCGGACGCGGCCGCGGCCGAGATATCGCTAAGAGTTGTGGATCGGTGCGCCCGGATGATCACGCGGCGGCTTCCTGATCCTGCTGTTGGTCTTGCTCGATGAGTACTCCTTTCTCGAACCTGGCGCCGGCACGGACGAGCGCGACGAGACGCGGT
>JAQCIU010000072.1:0-5771 GCA_027593235.1 Chloroflexota bacterium | reverse complement strand
CGTCGCGGGGGGCCGGTCGACCCTCTCGATCGCAGCCATTCGAAGCTCTCAGATCTGACGCAGCCGGCCCGACCAGCAATGGCAAAGCGTCCGTGCAGGCCGATCTCAACGACGCGCCCGCCCTCGAACAGTCATCCTGCTGGGCCAGCTGACCGCCAATGAATCGACTCGCGAACGTCGCGCCGATGAGCGGCTATGTCTGCGATTCCTCTGAGGCACGTGCGCCCTCGAGGATCTGCTCGGCCTGTCGCCATGCCACGAGCGCGCGGTCCTCGCGCGGGTAGTCGAAGGTGCCGCCGCCACCGTGGTCGTCCACGCCCTCGGCGACCGGGTGCTCGGCGTACCAGCGCGCGGTGCTCCGCGTCGCCTGCTCCACGTCGACGCGGTCCCGGTACCCCAGCAGATTGCGGGCCTTCGACATGTCGAGGATCAGCGGAGCCTTCTGGGCGAGCGGGTAGCAGCGGGGCGGGCAGTACCGCGCTGGTACGCCAACGAGCTCCATCGAGGATCCCAGTTCCTCGACGACCAGCTCAGCCACACGCCGCGCGCTCAGGACGCGTTCGTCGCCGCTGTTGAACGCCTGCCCAGCCGCCTCGGGACGTGTTGCGGCGAGGAAGACGAGCCACGCGAGGTTGGTCGTATAGCCGCGCTGGAAGTAGCTCATGCCGTTCTCGGGCATCAGCATGAACGGCCGCTCATCCAGGGCGCGTTTGATGACGGCCCACTCGTGGTTGATGGTGGCGTTCGGGCCGAAAACGGCCGGGTAGCGAACGATCGTCGCCTCGAAGTCGCCTCGTCCGTGCTGCTCGAAGAGCTGGTTTTCGCCTACGGCGACGCGGCCGGTGTAGCTCTGGCTGTCGGACTGACGCGGCGCAAACTCCGAGACCGGCAAGTGGATCGTTCCGTCGGGGGTTGGACGCGCGGCACCGGCATAGACCGGCTGACCAGTGATGCCGACCAGTCGCCCGGTGCGCCCGACCAGTTCCGTCGCCAGTGCCCGCAGCCGGCCGTACATCGCGATCGCGATCTCCCACTCCCGCCCGGCGAGCGAATCGGTGATCGACTCAGGATTCCGAGGATCGCCATGGATGTGCTCCACGTCGTCGGCGAACTCCGACTCGTGTGCCCCGGTGTGAAAGATGGTGACGTCGTGACCTGCCTCGAGGAGCGAGTTCACGACGGCGGGACCGGTGGGGCCGGTCCCGCCGATGACGAGGGTGCGCGTTGCCATCGAGCGTCCTCTCGATGCTGGGGCGCCCTGATGTCGGGGCGCCTTGATGTTGGGGTACCTCGATGGCAGTGTCGTGCCGGCGAGGTACGTCTAGAGGCGGCGGCGCGCCCAGGGGCTGGTCGCCTCGTTGATTGCGTCGGCGAGGAGGTTGAGGGAGACCAGTAGTACGGCGAGCGTGATCCCAGGGAACGTCGGGTACCACCAGGCCACGCGGAGGTGGCTCTTGGAGGCGCTGATCAAGCTGCCGAGCGACGGGTCGGGGGGCTGCTGCCCGAGCCCGAGGAAGCTCAGCGACGCCTCGAGCAGTACGGCAATCGACATAAAAAGCGCGACCTGGGTTAGCAACGGGGGCACGGCGTTGAGCGCGATGTGCCGGAAGATCACGCGCATCGGGCCGGCGCCCAACGTCCGGGCGGCGACGACGTACTCGTTCTCCTTCTCAGCAAGCATCTGCCCGCGGGCCAACCGGGTGAACGACGGGACGCTAAAGAACGCGATCGCGATACCGACGTTGCGCACGCCCGGGCCGAGGATCGTGATGATCGCGAGCGCCGCCAGCAGACCGGGGAACGCGAGCAGCGCGTCGACGAATCGCATCGCGATCGTCTCCACGAGGCCACCGACGTAGCCCGTGACCAGTCCGAGGATGATCCCGATCGTCGCTCCGCTCGCCACCGAGACGAACGCGATCAGCAGCGAGATTCGCAAGCCGTGGACCGTGCGGGCGAATAGGTCTCGGCGAAGCTGGTCCGTCCCGAAGGGGTGATCGAGCGAGGGCGACAGAAAGCGCGCGCTCGCGTCCTGAGCGTTCGGGTCGCTGGTAATGAAGGTTCCGAAGATCGCGGCGCCTCCGAGGAGCCCAAGCCCGACGAGCGCCACGATTCCCTGCGGGTTCCCGATGAATCGGCGCAGGACGAGCCCCCACTGAGACTCGTTGAGGTTGATGCGGACGACACGGCTTGCGGTTTGAAGTGCGACCTCGTCAGGCATTGCTACCCCGTCGGAGCCGCGGGTCCAGGAATCCGTAGGCCAGGTCGGCCATCAGATTGACGACGATGAATACTGTGACCAGGAACAGCAGCATCCCCTGGATCACCAAATAGTCGCGGTTCTGGATTGCCTCGACGATCGTCCGGCCGAGACCAGGCCGCGTGAAGACGCTCTCGATGATGACGACCCCGGACAACAGGCCGCCGACCTGCAACGCGGCGATCGTCACGACCGGGATCAGCGCATTCCGCAGGCCATGGCGGAAGATTACGACTCGATCGGTCAGGCCTTTAGCGCGCGCCGTCCGGATGTAGTCGCGGCCCATCGTCTCTTGCACCGAGGTGCGCGTGTAGCGTGCCAGCACGGCGGCCTGGCCGGAACCCAGCGTCAGGGCGGGTAGCGCGAGTGCTTGTAGGGACGCGATCGGATCCTCGATCACGCTGACTCGCCCGGCGACCGGGAACCAGCCCAGGCTCACGGAGAAGATCCAGAGCAACACGATGCCGAGCAGGAAGTTGGGGATCCCGATCGTGGTCATGGTAAAGAAGGAGAGGCCCCAATCCCACAACGACCGCGGGCGCGCGCCAGCCATCACCCCCAGTGGGATGCCAACCAATAGCGCGAACGTATAGGAGGCGAGCGCCAGTTCGAGGCTGGGCGGCAGCGAGAGCTTTAGCAGCTTGGAGACGGTGAACTTCGTGCGGAACGAGGTACCGAAATCGCCGGTGACGACGCCCGAGACCCAATCGACGTACTGGACGATCCACGGATCATCCAGTCCCAGCTCTTCGCGAATCCGCTCGTAGGTTCCGGGAGGCGGATCTTCTCCGGCCAGCAGGCTCGCCGGGTCGCCGGGGATCAGCCGGACAACCATGAAGACCGCGATGCTGGTGATCAGCAGTACGGGCAAGGTCTGGAGGAGGCGTCGGACGATGAACTCAACCACGCGCACCTTCTCGGATTGGCGGGCCGCCGCTTGTGCGCTGATTCGAACCGGTTTAGCCCCGCCGGTTCAACTGTGACGCTCGTCCTGCGGGAACAAGCGCAACAGCTGCGACAGTTCAGGAGCGGGAGGCGGCTTAGGCCTCGAGCCACATCTGACCGTACGGCGGGCCGGAAGGTGCGACGTGGAAGGCGTCGAAGCCCTGCACCCGGTCCGAGACCACCATGATCGACTGCGTCGGCTGCAGCGGAATCAACCACGGATTCTCCAACCAGAGATCCGCGAACAGGTCGTACTGCACCTGCGCCTCGGGGCTGAGGGCCGTCGCCGACTCCAGCGCCCGAATGATGGCGATGTACTCCGGCGGCTCGTAGAAGCTCATGTTCCCTTCCCGATAGGGGAAAGTCTGGAGGAAGTTGGTCACCGGTGACATTTCGGCGAACGCGTGGGCGGTCATCCACAGGTCTGGGAACTCACGCGCCCGGAGCCGCGCGATGAAAGCTGTTGGCTCCATCGCGTTCAGCTCGACCTCGACCCCGATGTCCTGCAAGTTCTGCTGCAAAACAGAGGCCAGGTCGATGTATGCCTGCGTCGACCGGTGGTCGACCTGGAGTGGCCGGTCCTGCGTGAATCCCGCTTCCGCCAGCAACGCTCGTGCCCGGTCCGGGTCGTATAGCGGGGCCTCGAGCGCCTCGCGCCAGGCCGGGGACTCCTTGGGCCAGGGCTGCGAGGTGACGTCGCCGAAGCCCTCGCCCAGCTCGTTTACGAACCGCTCGCGGTCGACCGCCAGGAAGAGGGCCTGGCGTACCCGCGGGTCGCCCAGCAGGTCGCTCGTGACGTTCATTCCGGTGTAGACGAGGCCGCGCTTCGGGCCGAGGCGTGTCTGGCCGCTTTCACGGAAGCGGGACGCCACCGTTCGATCGGCGAAGAACAAGTCCAGCTCGTCGGCCTCGAACGAGAGGCCCATCGCGTCGCTGTCGGCGAAGAACTTGACCTCGACGCCGTCGAAGTAGGGGCCGCCGACCACGTCAGTGTAGTGGTAGTTCTCGTTCCGGCCGAAGGTCACAGTTTGTCCGGGTGACCATTGATCCCAGGTGTACGGGCCGGTGCCCTGGATGCCCTCGCCCGCGAGTACCTGATCGAAGGTGGCGCGCTGCGTCACCATGAGCTGCGCGAAGAAGTCCGTCATGTTCGGGCGCGGCTTGTCGAACGTGAACTGGACCGTGCGGTCGTCGACGGCCTTCCACTCGGTGATCGAGTTCGAGAAGCTCGTCAACTGGAACGCGCCGGTCACCCCGTATGCCGCGGGATCCTTCAGGAATTCCACGCCGAAGAGGTAGTCGTCGGCCGTCACCGGGGCGCCGTTGTGGAACTCCAGCCCCGGCTTTAGCGTGATCGTGACGCCGGTAAGATCGTCGTTGAACTCGTATCGCTCAGCGAGCAGCAGCTCCGGCTCCAGCGAGTCATTGTAGCGGATCGCTGGCTCGACCGGCAGCGTAAGATACGGATTCTCTGCGAGGAATACGAACGGGTAACCGGTCGTGGGGTTGATCTCCGCGGTTTGTCCGGCCCGCAGCGTGCCACCAGAGCGTCCGGCGTTGGGGTCTGCCGCGGTCGTTGCGTCCGGCGCGGTCGTTGCGTCCGGCGCGGCAGTCCCGTCGGGCGCCGTCGTCGCGCTCGCGTCGCCGTCGTCTCCATCATCGTCGCCGCAGCCGATCAGCGCTGCACCGGCGAGGCCGGCAGCGCCGACGGTCGCACCGCGGAGTATCTGGCGTCGGCTCAGTGACGTCGAGTTCCATCGCGGTTGATTCGTCATCGTTTCCAGCCCCTCTAGTATTGAGATTCCTGACCGCTCGGGAACGATCCCAGGTCCGCCGAACAGCGTACGTCATCTGCTAACACAGTCAAGCCATTTCGAGCGCCCGCTTACCTTCTCCGCATTGCTGGCGTGGACCGCGAGCCGGCACTGGTCCGGCCTCGGCGGCATGGCTCATGTGTCCCCTGTTCCAGTGAGGACTTGGGGGGTGTTGCCACCGCCGTTGCTGGATGTCCTAGACCGCTAATGGGGACAGGCGCCACGAGCGCTCGTTCGTAAGGTGGATGACGGCTGAGGCATCCGTTCGGATGATTTTCGTCGCGCGGCCCCAAGCGGATCGGAACACTGTGATACCGAAGGATCTCGACGTCATCGTTGGCCTCGACGTGGGCAAGAGCGAGCACCACGCGACGCTGATTGCCACCGGAGGTGAAGTGATTGCGACGCGGTCGGTGCGTAACGAGCAGTCGGCGCTCGAAGAGCTGCTGGAGCTTGCGGCGACGCATGGACGACCAGCCCTGGTGGTCGACCAGCCAGGATCGATCGCCGCACTGGCTCTCGCCGTTTGCCGCAACCGCGGGGTGCCGGTGGCCTACCTCCCGGGCCTCGTCATGCGCCGCGCCGCTGATCTCTATCCGGGCGAAGCCAAGACCGATGCTCGCGACAGTTTCGTGATCGCCGACGTGGCACGCACCCGTGGCTCCAACTTGCGCTGGCTCGATGTCACGGATGAGCTGGTCGCAGAGCTGCGCGTGCTGTCTGGCTATGACGACGACCTTGCCGCCGACTGT
>JAQCIU010000009.1:0-108238 GCA_027593235.1 Chloroflexota bacterium | reverse complement strand
CCGCCAGTGGCCGCCTCGTCCGCCGCCGCCCCGCCTGCCGCCATCCCGCCAGCTGGCGCCCCGCGAGCCGCCGCTTCGTCTGCCGCCGCCCGCAGCGCAACCTTGCGGATCGCCGCGACCCTCGGAGCCTCCCTCTGCGCCGGTGCCGCCGTCCTCGCCGTGATCGTCGTCCCCGCCGTAGGGATCGCCGCCATCGCCCTCTACCTGCTCCTCTTCCTCGCCCTCCCCATCTCCATCCTCCGACGCTCCCCCGTCCTCACGCACGCCGCGCCGGCCCCCCGAGCGCTTGCCGCACCCTCACCCGCTGGTCCTTCCGCCGCGCCGCTCGCCGCGCCGTCCCAGTTAATTCGGGCCTCGCCCGTTCGGCCCTCCGGGACTGCGACCCCCTCCGAGGCTGAGACCGCTGAGACCGCTGAGACCGCTGAGACCGCTGAGACCGCTGAGACCGCTGAGACCACTGAGACCACTGAGACCACTGAGACCACTGAGACCGCTGGGGTCGCCGAGACTGCTGCGGCCGCCGGGGCCGCGGGGACCACTGAGACTGCTGGGACTGCTGGGACTGCTGGGACTGCTGGGACTGCTGGGACTGCTGGGACTGCCGGGACTGCCGGGACTGCTGGGACTGCCGGGACTGCCGGGACTGCCGGGACTGCCGGGACTGCCGGGACTGCCGGGACTGCCGGGACTGCTGGGACTGCTGGGACTGCTGGGACTGCTGGGACTGCTGGGACTGCCGGGACTGCGAGGACTGCGGGGACTGCGGGGACTTCCGAGGCTGTGACACCTTCCGAGGCCGTGACGCCCCCGACCACCCCCGCCGATGCGGCTACCTCCGGTACGGTGGCAGCCTCCGAGCCCGTGACACCCTCGCCGATCTCACCGACCGAACGAGGCGCGGCTGCCTCGCCGCGAGTCAGGGCCTATGCGCCCGCTCCGCCCTCCGCCGCTGCGACGACGTCACCCACCCCCGCCGGTGCGACACCTTCCGGAGCTGGGGAGGCGTCGCCAGCGCCCGCTGGGGCGGAGGCCTCGGCCACCGCCGATGGCACGGAAGCCTCCGGCGCTGCGCCCCCCCTAGAGGCCGCGACCCTCTCCGAGGCTGCGCCCTCCTCCGAGGCTGCGCCCCCCTCTGATGATTCGGCGGCCTCGGCCATTCCCGTTGTTCCGATGGCCTCTGAGGCTGCGCCGGTCTCCGCCGCTGCGCCCATGTCGCCGGCGCTCACGGGGGCTGCGGCTGCGACCCCCTCCGAGGCTGCCCTCACGGGTGCCACGACCACGGAGGCAGCGCATCCCTCGTCACCCACCGCCACCACCGGGACCGACGGCCTGATCCTCGGCCTCTCGGCCCGCCTGATCGGCGCACTCTGCCGCCAGCGTCGCGTCGTCCTACCGCTGGTGCTCGCCTTCACGCTCGCCGCCGCGTTCCTCGCCGTCCGCGTCGAAGCCGCCTTCGACGTCCAGGACTTCTTTTCCTCCCACACCGACTTCGTCGTCAGCCTCGACAAACTCGACGAACACGTCGGCGAACTGGGCGGTGAACCCACCATCTTCCTAATCGAGGCCGATCTCTCCGACCCAGCCGTCATCGCCGTCATCGATCAGCAGTTCGCGCGCCTCGACGGCTCGGGCTCGACACGTTTCGCGCGTGACGCCGCCGGCGGCCTCATCGTCAGCGATAGCCCCGCCGACCTCTCGGCCGCCACGCTCGCCTCGACGGCCGCCATCGCTCGCGTCGCCTCCGTCACCGGCGTCGCCCTCACCGACGACGACCTCGACGGCATCGCCGACACCCCCCAGCAGCTCACCGCCCTCTTCGCCGTCGCCGCCACCGAGGGCATCTCCCTCGACGAAGACCGCCTCCGCTACACCGCCGACGAAGTCCGTCAGATCGTCTGGCGGGACCAATCCGCTCCCGCCGCCGCCCGGATCTCCATCCAGCTCCCCGGAACCCGCGCCGTCGAAACCATCGCCGCCGCCCAGGACGAACTCACCCCGTTCCTCGAATCCTTCAACACCGCGCTCCGCGCTGCTGACCCCAACGCGCGTGTCGCGCTAACCGGCGGCCCCTTCACCCGCCAAGCCAGCCTCGACGCCACCTACCGAGCGCTCCAACGCTCCCTCCCGATCGCGATCGTCCTCTGCTTCCTCGTCGTCGCCCTCGCCATGCGCTCAATCCGCTACGCCGTCGCCAGCATCGTCCCCATCCTGCTCGTCGTCGCCTGGCTCTACGCCTTCATGTACATCGCCGGCTTCACCCTCAACCTCGTCACCGCCACCATCGGCGCCATCTCCATCGGCGTCGGCATCGACTACGCCATCCACTACACGATGCGCTTCCGCGAGGAACTCACCGCCCACCCCCCAGTCCACCCAACCCAACGCACCGCCTCTGCTCCCGCCATCCACGCCGCGCAGTTCACCGCCACCGATTCCCGCATCGACGCCGCCCAACGCGCCGCCGCGAGCACCGGATCCGCCCTCATCGGATCCGCCCTCTCAAGCGTCATCGGCTTCGCCGTCATGTCCTTCGCCCCCATGCCACTCTTCGCCACCTACGGCCTGCTCACCGCCGTCATGATCATGCTGTCGGCCACTGCCGCCCTCATGGTCCTCCCCCCGCTTCTCGTCCTGATCGCCCCGCGCGGGCGCCCGATCTAAGGCGCGAAAACGGACGGGATGAGATCGAAACGGGCCGCCTGATGGCGGCCCGTTGTCCCTGGGGAACGGTGGGTTTGCCTAGCGCTCTGCCGCCACAGCGGCCGCTTCCGGCCCGCCAACTCGGGCTTCCGCGAGTGCCGGACGCGGGCGACCTTCGATGTGGATCTCGGGGAGCCACTCCAGCCACGCCGGGAAGTACCAGTTCCGATCGCCCAGCAGATCCATGGTTGCTGGGACCAGCACGGAGCGGATTACCGTCGCATCGAGGATGACGGCGACGGCCAATCCGAACCCCATTTGCTGGAACATCAGGAGGTCGCCGGTGGCGAAGCCGCCGAAGACTGCAACCATGATCATGGCGGCTCCGGTGATGAGGGCTCCCGTTGAGCGGAGGCCGAAGGCGACGGAGTGGTGGTTGTCCCCGGTTTCGTCGTAGCGCTCCTTGATTCGGCTGAGCAGGAAGACGTGGTAGTCCATCGAGAGGCCGAAGAGGATCGTGAAGAGGAAGAGCGGGAGCCAGGGTTCGATGACTTCCGTCTGGCGGAAGCCGAACAGGCTGGCGCCGATGCCGTGCTGGAAGACGAGGACGAGCAGGCCGTAGGCGGCGCCGACGGATAAGAGGTTCATGAGCACGGCTTTGAGCGGGACGACGATCGAGCGGAAGGTGACGAGCAGGAGCAGGAAGCTGAAGCCGAGCACGTAGGCGAAGACGATCGGGGTGTAGTCGCCGATGACGCCGACGTAGTCGATGTCGTCAGCGGCGTCTCCGCCGACGTAGACGGCGGCGACACCGGCGACGGTGGCGAGGCTGGCCGGGATGTAGTCGCTGCGGAGCCGGGAGAGGGCGTCGCGGGATTCGGCGGAGGAGAAGTCGCCTTTCATGGGGACTTCGATGAGGCCGAGGTCACCGCTGAGGCTGGGGGTGAAGACGGGGGCGCCGAAGGCGTCGTCGCCGGCGAGGAGGTCTTCGAGGGCACCGATGGCCTCGATGACGCGGGGGTCTTCGATGTCGGGGGTGTCGATGACGATCTTGGCTTCGTTGGGGCTGTTGGTGAACTCGGCGTTGAGGACCTCGAAGGCGTGGCGTCCGGGGCTGGCGTCGGGCAGCGACGAGATGCCGTTGGAGCCGAGGTTGATGGTGAGGTAGAAGCTGGCGACGGCGATCAGGACGACGGCGGTGAAGCCGGCGGTGATGGCGGGCCGGCGGGTGACGGCGGCGGTAATGCGGTACCAGACGCCGCCTTCGATCTCGGGGGAGCGGCGGCGGCCGATGATGGGCAGGGTCAGCCAGTTCACCGAGCGGCCGATGAGGCTGAGCACGGCGGGGAGCAGGGTGAGCGCGGCGGCGACGGCGGCGATGACGACGAGGATGGCGCCGGCGCCGAAGCTGTTGAAGGTTGAGTCGGGGATGATGAACATCCCGGAGAGGGCGATCACGACGGCGAGTCCGGAGAAGAGGACGGCGCGGCTGGCGGTGCCGCCGGCGAGCGTGATCGCGTCGATCTTGTCGAGTCCGTTGTCGAGTTCTTCGCGGTAGCGCTGGACGATGAAGAGCGAATAGTCGATGCCGACGGCGAGCCCGATCATCGTGATGATGTTGACGACGAAGGTGGAGAGGTCGAAGACCTGTCCGACGAGGGCGGTGGCGCCGACGGCGACGACGATGGCGACGATCGCGAGGACGATCGGCAGGCCGGCGGCGAAGGCGGCGCCGAAGACCAGCAGGAGGATGACGAGGGCGAGTGAGATGCCGAGGAGCTCGCCACGGAGGAGAGTCTCCTCCGCGAGGGTGTTGAACTCCTCGTTGATGCTGTCGTTGCCGATGGTGGTGACGCGGAATCCGGGGTGAGCCGCTTCGACGGCGCCGATGACCGCGACCGTTTCGAGGCCGTCGCCGGTGACCGCGATGAGCGCGGCGTGGCCGTCCTCACTGAGGTAGCCGGGCTGGTCGTCGAGGTAGCTCTGGACGACGGCGATGCGGTCGTTGGCGCGGAGCGCGGTGACCAGATCGGTGGCCGCGGTTTCGAAGGCGGCGGGGTCAGCGTTGTCGGTGGCTTCGAGGATGACGAATTCCTGATTGCCAAACGGGGCGCTCTGGTTGACGGGGATCCCGTCTGGAATGGCTGTTCCGTTGGTCTGGAAGCGCGAGTCGAGCAGTTCGGCGGCGGTGTTTGCTTCGGTGCTGGCGGTGACATCGCCATCGTCAGTCAGGTCGAGATAGTCGATGGCGGCGAAGAGCGATCCGCCGATGACGGCGACCCAGATCAACAGGGTGATCCAGGGATGTCTCGCGGAGCCACGAGCGAGTCGCTCGGTGGAGTTCAGGTCGTGCATTGCTGGTCCGTTCGGCGGGGCGATGGGCGGTGGAGCGCATCGCAGAGCTGGTGATGATTGCCACCGCATCGTGGCCCGGGGAAGTGGTTCCGGCGTCCCTCGATCGGGTGATTCCTGGGTAGTCCGATCGGCTGGGCGTGGGAGCTGGTCGGCCAGCGAGTTTCTCGCCACGGCGGGTGGTTGGACGGCGGATCGCGCGACGTGGTTCCCGACGGCGACGAACGGCGGGGTTTTGCTGGCGATCCGGGGTACTCCCGAAGGGGTATCGCCCCGAGGGAGTGGTTGGGCTAGGGGCGAGCGGGTGACTATTGCTGCTCTGTAGAAGGGCCTCGCCTAGACAGGCATTGCGAACGCGGCGGGCGGACCGCGTGATGGCTGTCCGCCGTCCATTTGTCGCCCTACGCGAGGAAGCCCGCGAAGGCTGGGATTAATTCGTTCGCGATGAGATCGTGTATGTCGCCCAACTCAAGGGCGCTGAAACCCCGCTGCCCTCGCAGGGGTGGGTACATAACTATGTCGAAGGTTCCTCGTGGCTCGAAGTTGTCGCGGTAAACGCGCGAGGGGACCCACTGGCGGTGTGGCTCGTCGAGTCTCTGACGGATGATCCGCGTCTCGGTCGGCGACATTTCCAGCTTGACGAGGCGTTCCGGCGCGATGACGAAGCGGTGCTTGTCGATCCGTACGAGTTCGTCGAGGATTCCGAGCAGTTCGAGTTCAGGTCGTGCCGCTCGGTGGTATGGCTGAAACGACTCGATCAGGTCCCACGAGCGCTCGGGGAAGAAAGACAGATCACTACGGAACAGTCCGGCTTCCTCCCGGTAGGGGGTGGAGGCAGGGTCGGTTCCGTCCCCACGCACGGTGACTTCACCAAGAACCTCCGCAAGATCGCGAAGAGTGGCTGAGAACGGCTCGACTACGAGCCGCCGAGAGAAGTAGCGATTCGAACATCGACCGTCGTCCTTCCGGTGTTTGTAGCGATACATGTACTCGTTCAAGTAACGCGGAAGAAGCTTGGCCGAGACGGAGTGGCGCACTCCGCGCAGGGGTAGCGACCGGCTAGCGGTCGACGGAGGAACCGCCGCTGACGTCGACGACGGTGGCGGGGGATGCGGTCCCGGTGAGTTCGAGGTGAGAGCCGCCGGAGAGGTCTCCGTCGACGCGTTCGATGACCTCGATCAGGGCGCGGCTTCCGCCGCTGAGGTCGATGTGGAGTCGGGTGACGACGAGGGTGACGGCGTCGATCTCGGAGCCGCCGGAGCCGTCGATCGTCAGCTCATTAATCGAGCCGCCGATCTCGAGATAGCTACCGCCATTGAGTTCGAGGCTGAGTCGATCGCCTTCGAGATCAGCAGCGACGATCCGGCTGCCACCGCTGGCCACGAGCCGGTCTAGGTTGGGCGTGGTCAGCCGGACCAGGGAGTCGGCTGTTGGTGCGCAGTCGTCGCACGAGATCATTAGCTGGCCGCCGATGACGGCGGTCGTGAGGCGACCAATGAGGTTGCCGTCCAGGGTTACCTCGACGGTCGCCGGGCCACGGTCGATCTCCACACGCAGTCCGTCGGAGACGCGGACCGACTGGAATGTCGACACGACGCGCTGTTCGGTGACGAGATGACCGGAGCCGCGTTCGCTGGGATTCCAGGCGTCGCCGTCGATCTCAACGCTGACGCAGCCGGTGACGACGACGGCCGCGGCGATCAGCCATGGGATGAGGAATGTGCGGGGGCGATTGAGCCGCATCACGGTGGTCCCCGTTCCGGATTCAGACTGCGCGTCAGCGCTCGATGGAGGAAGCACCGCTGGTGTCGACCTCGATCAGCGCGGGCGGGCTGCCGGTGAAGTTGAGGCGGGATGCCCCGGACAGCTCACCGGTCACGCGCGTGGTGACCTGCAGATCGACCTGGGTTGCGCCACTGAGATCGAGCTGGAGGGCGGACGTGACGAGGTTCACGCCATCGAGTCGCGAGGCGCCCGACCCCTCGATTGAGAGGGCTTCGACGGCGCCATCGATGATCGCGAGGCTGGCGCCGCTGAGGATCAGATCGAAGCGGGGAGCGTCTAACCCGCGCAGGGTGACGCGGCTGGCGCCGCCGACATCGAGGGTGGTGAGGGCGTGGGTAGTGACCCGAATCAGGGCACCGGTCGACGGTGAGCAGTCGGAGCAGGTGAGACGGAGCTGGCCGGCGCGGACGGTGGCCTCGACGCGACCGATGAGGTTGTCGTCGAAGTGGATCTCGACCGCGGGCGGCCCGTTCGTTACTTCGACGCGGAGTGCCGCGGACACCCTGAGGCTGGTGAAGTCCGAGAGGCCGCGGGTCTCTGTGACGAGGAAGCCGGAGCCGTGCTCGCCGTTCCACGGGCGCCCGTCGACCTCGACGCTGATGCAGCCGACGAGGAGTAGCGCGGCGAGCGGAGCGAGTAGCCAACGGACGGCGGTGGACATCAAGGACCCCCGGGCGGCGCGCCTCGCCTGTGGTGGCGCGGTTCGTCCTGAATTGTCGATGGCCGCGCGAACGGTCGCGTGCCCCATTTGAGGGAGATCCGTGTGAAATGTGGCGCTAGCGGGCGCGCAGGGGCTTCGCGAGCAGCAGGGCGGCGATGGCGGCGACGACGAGAAGTGACCCGCTGAGGGTGAGCGCGGTGGGGACGGTGGTGGCATCGGCGATGGCGCCGAGGGCGATCGGGCCAATCCAGCCCCAGCCGATCGCGAAGTTCCAGCCACCAAGCGCGCGGCCGCGGAGCTCTTCCGGGACGCTGTGCTGGAGCATGATCCACTCGAGCGCGTCGACCATCGCGGCGGAGGCGCCGACACCGCCAGCGGCGAGCACGGAGAGCCAGAACACGGTCGAGTTGCCGAGGACGAGCAGGAGCGTGCCGAAGGTCGCGAAGACGGCGATCAGCATCAGGCCGCGGGGGAGGCGATCGCCGACGACGACGAGGAAGAGGGTGCCGATCATGGCACCGACGGAGACGCCAGCGGTGAGCACGCCGAGGCGTTCCGGGCCGACCTCGAGGACCCGCTCCGCGACGGCGGGGAGGAGGCCGTTAAAGGAAAAGCCAAGGATTTCGACGAGGATCATCATCCCGAGTAGCAGCCGGACCATGGGGGTACGGATGGCGAGGCGGAGCCCGTCGAGGACCTCGGTGGCGAAGCGGGTGCCGGCGCGGGGCGGGCGAGCGGCCGGGCGGACGCGACCGAAGACGAGCGCGGCAGCGGCGAGGGGCAGCGCACCGATGAGGAAGGTGGCGGCTGGTCCGAGCCAGGCGATGAAGATGCCGCCGCTCAGCGCGCCGATGACACCGATGGAGCGCTGACCGAGGGAGGTGAGGCTGATCGCGTTGCTGAGGCGCGCCGGTCCAACGATTTCCGCCTGCAACGGCTGGAGGGCGGTGTTCTGGAAGGCGATCGTCGCGCCGGTGAGGAAGACGAGCACCATCAGCGCGGGGATCGTCGCGACATCGACGAGGACGACGAGCGCCATGAGCGCGGCGGCGAGCATGCGGATCCAGGAGGTGACGGCGAGCACACGTGCGCGTGGCAGGCGGTCAGAGGCGGCGCCACCGATCGGGCCGAGCACGAGGTTGGGGACGGTGCGGATGGCGAAGGAGAGCGCAGCGAGGAAGACGGAGCCGGTTTCGTCGAGGATGAACCAGCCGATCGCGAGCCGTTCCATCCACATGCCGAGGCCGAAGAGCACCGCGCCGAGCCAGACCTTGCGGAACTCCGGTTCCTGAAACGACGCGAGCATGCCGCCCGGCGCCGGTGAGAGCGGAGCGGCCGGGTGGATGGTGCTCATCAGGTGGTGGAGCGCGGCGGCGGCGCGTAGCGGGCGAGCGCGCGCCGCATCATCACGGTGAAGAGCAGCGCGCCGAAGAGTGTGATCACGCCGGCGGCGCGGAAGACAGCATCGATGCCGATGGTGCTGACCACTGCCGCTCCGACCAACGATCCGCCGAGGAAGCCGAGGCCTCCGCCCATCTGGTTCAGCCCCATCATCGATCCCATGCCGACCTTGCGACCGATGCTGACGAAGATCGCCTGTTCAGCGGGGAAGGCGAAGGCTTCGCCGATGCCGACGACGACGATGGTGACGAGCAGCCAGGGGGCGATGGTCATGGTGCCGCCGAGGACTGACGTTTCGGTGAGGTCGCGCGGCAGATCGGGGATGAAGAACTGGGCGACGGCGGCGACAGTGAGTCCGCCGAGCACGAGCCAAATGCGGTTGAGGCGATCGGCGGCGAAGCCGGCGATTGGCTGGAAGACGGCGCCGAGGATGGAGCGCAGGCCGAGGAGCACGCCGACGAAGAGAGCGCTATCGGTGCCGAGCCCGTCATCGCTGACGACGAAGACCGCCATGTAGGTGCCGGCGGTGCCCCAGCCGAGCGCGATCACGATGCTGGCGATGACGCCGGCCTGCACATCGAGGCGGCGGAGCAGCCGGCGCCAGGGGAGGGCGGGCGTGCCATCCTCGGCGACGTTTCGGCGGGATGGTTCGCCGACCGGTTCCTTCTCTTCGGCGGGGAGCAGCAGCAGGGTGGTGAGGCCGGTGACGGCGAGCATGGCGGCCATGGCGACGAAGGCGGCATCGGCGTCGATGGCGTCACGGATCGCGCCACCGAGCAGCGGTCCGAGCCC
The DNA here is from genome assembly GCA_027593235.1 of Chloroflexota bacterium. Taxonomy (GTDB): domain Bacteria; phylum Chloroflexota; class Dehalococcoidia; order UBA2979; family UBA2979; genus UBA6627. Next base: position 98,607 of record JAQCIU010000009.1, on the reverse strand, counting down.
GAAGCCGGTGACCTCGGCGACCGCGAACACGCCGATGTAGCTGCCTTCGCGGCCCTCAGGGGCGAGGCGACCGACGTAGGCGAGGGTGAGCGGGAAGATGGAGCCGGCACCGAAGCCGGAGAGGACGCGGAAGGCGACGACCAACTCCCAGCTGTCGGTGAGTCGGTACCCGAGCGCGCCGATGGCGTAGATCAGGAAGCCGCCGACGATGAACGGCTTCACGCCGTAGCGATCACCAAGGCGACCGACGAATGGGGCGGCGATGATCTGGGAGATGGCGAGTCCAGAGAAGGAGAGGGCGACGGCAATCTCCGGGCCGCCGAGTTCGTCCCGGACATAGACCGGGAGCAGCGGGGAGACCATGCCGATCCCGGCCATGGCGACGAGCATCGCGCCCCAGAGGACCAGGAAGCTGCGGGAGAACATTGGCCCCTCCGGCGAGCGCGTGGCTGATCACGCGGCGCCCGAGCTGAACGCAGGTGTTGACGCGGGTGGGCAGTCGGAGCATCATCGCGCTGACATCGATGAACGTCAATATCGAGCAACGTCGATATGAATGAACCGACGCAGGGATCGCCGCTGAGCGCGCTGACGGGTTCCGATCCGCTGCTTGCGGGCGAACTGAGAGCGGGCGAACTGGCGTGCGTGACCGAGGCGTTTCGGGCGCTTTCCGATCCGACGCGGGTACGACTGCTCTCGATGATTTCGGCGCGGAACGGCGACGCCTGCGTGCACGAGTTGGTGGACGGGCTGGAGCTGTCGCAGCCGACGGTGAGCCACCACCTGAAGGTGCTGCGCGAGGCGGGGCTGGTGACCAGCAAGCGTCACGCCTCGAACGTCTACTACCGCGTGGATCCCTGGGCGGTCTCCACGCTCGGCCGGATGCTTGGCCCGCAGCCGGTTGTGGATGGCGGGGACGCCGAGAGCAGTACAGGGGACGCGGGGAGCCGGCCGAAGGCGTGACGCCCTCGGAGATTGGGACGCTCAACGAAGGTTCGTTGCATGCGGCGATCAAGGAGCTGCTGGCGCAGCCGGGCGACCGCTTCGAGGTGCCGCTGAGCGGCTTCGTGGTCGACATCGTGCGGCCGACGGCGGACGGCGATGAGCTGATCGAGATCCAGACGGGGTCGTTCGGCGCGCTGGGCAAGAAGCTGGATCGGCTGCTGGGCGATCACCAGATCCGGATCGTGCATCCGATCGCGATCGAGACGTGGATCACGGGAACGGGGAAGCGACCGCGGCGTTCGCCGCGACGTGGATCAATCCTGGATTTGTTCGCGGAGCTGACGAGCCTGCCGACGTTGCTGGACCATCCGAACCTGGTGCTTGAGGTGCTGCTGATCGACGAGGAGCAGCTCCGTGAGCCGGGGCGCCGTGGCGAGCGCCGTGTGATGGACCGGCGGTTGCGACAGGTGCGCGGGACGCGACGCTTCGAGGCGGTCAGCGAGCTGTTGGAGCTGTTGCCGGCGACGCTGGCGGCGAGCTGGACGACGGCGGATCTGGCGGTGGCCGCGCCGACGAGCCGGCGGACCGCGCAGGCGATGGCGTATGTGCTGCGCGCGAACGAGCTAGTGGTGGAGGAGTCGCGCGACCGCAGCGGCCGGCACTACGCCGTCGCACAGCGCGGGTAGCGATCTGCCGGGACCGGGTCTGGTTGACCGGTCAGGGGGCCGTCGCGGCGTCCGGGTCCATGTGAAAGACGAACATGCGTTGCGGCTCGAGGCGAGCGTAGATCGCCTCGTCACCCCACTCGTGCCAGGCTTCGCCGTAGATCTCAACACAGACGGCCTGGAACTCATCCGGGAGGGCCGCCGGGACACCTTCGATGTGGGCGGTGCCGTGGACGGTGACGCCGAGGTGTTCGCCGGGCAGGTGGGTGGCGCTGACGCGGGGGCGTTCGCGGATGTGCCGGAAGCGGAGCGAGTGCGGGGCGGAGCCGAACCAGAATTCACCGCGATAGAGGATGCCATCGACGGCGCCGGCAATCGGCGCGCCATCGCGGGTGGTGGTGGCGAGGGTGAGCAGGCTCATGGCGGGGAGTCGATCGACGATCTGTTGTGCGGAGAGGCGGCGTTCCTCGGTGATGATCGAACGCAGGTGCGCGCCGCCGCGCGCGTGCGACTGGTCGAGGATCGTTTGCAGGCGCTGGAGATCCTCGGGAGTTTCGCGCATGGGTACCTCCGTGGGCTGATCGGGACCGGCACGGAGGGCAGAATATCAAGGCGACGGTGAGCCGTGGGATAGGATTCGCGCGGTGGTCGCCACTGACGATCTCGCGCTGATTCCGCGCGGCGACATCGATGGTGTGGTGCGTGAGTCCTCGGCCGGTTGGAGAGCGCAGCGGTGGCGTGGCTGCTGGCTGTGTAGCATGCCGAGCGTTGCCGCCAACGTGGCGGTGGGAGGAACAAACAGATGATCTACGAGCTTCGGATTTACCGTGCCGCTCCGGGGAAGCTTCCGGATTTGATCGCGCGGTTCCGGGACCACACGTGCGCATTGTTCGAGAAGCACGGGCTGAAGAACGTTGGCTACTGGCGCAACACGATCGGCGGCCGCAGCGACGAGCTGTGGTACATGCTGGCGTTCGAGGACATGGCACAGCGGGATGCGGCGTGGCGGGCATTCGGATCGGATCCGGCGTGGCAGACGGCGCGCGAGGAGTCCGAGCGGAACGGCGCGCTGGTGGCGCACATCGAGAACCGGATCATGGCGCCGACGGACTTCTCGCCGCTGAAATAGCGGGCGGTTGGCGCAGGCAGGTCGTGGCGTGCGAGGGGATTGGCTGACGTGCGCTACGACCATGTGATCTGGGACTGGAACGGCACGCTGTTCGACGACGTCGACCTGGTGGTCGAGGTGGCGAACCTGATGCTGGGGCGGCGTGCGCTGCCCGGGATCGATCGCGTGCGGTACCAGGAGGTCTTCGGCTTCCCGGTGCGCGGCTACTACGAGCGCGTGGGGTTCGATCTGGATCGGGAGCCGTTCGAGGCGCTCTCGGTGGAGTTCATCGCGGAGTATGACGCGCGGTGGCGCGAGCACCGGCTGCGGGAGGATGCGCACGCCTCGACGGAGGCGCTGCACCGCCGCGGGGTGACGCAGTCGATGCTGTCGGCCTCGGAGCAGGGGATGTTGAACACCGTGACGGCGCACTTCGAGATCGGGCGGCGGATGAGCGCGCTGGTGGGGATCGACGATCACCACGCGGCCTCGAAGCTGGATCACGGGCTGGCGCACCTCGGGAAGATCGAGACGCCTCGGGAGCGGGTGTTGCTGGTGGGGGACACGGAGCACGACTTCGAGGTGGCGACGGCGATGGGGATCGACTGCGTGCTGGTGGAGGATGGGCACGCACCTCGGGAGCGGCTGGTGGCAACGGGAGCGCCGACGCACCGGACGCTGACGGAGCTGCTGCGCGAGGTGCTGTAGGCGGGGTACCTCGAGAGTGGGGCGTCGCGCGGTCGTCGGCGCGGGCGCGCGGTGCGACGATGGGCGCCGTGGGATTGCGTGGCACTTGGCTCGACGGGGAGGTCGATGGGATGAACGAGGCGATGGATCGGGATGGCGGCGAGATTCGCTGGTGGCAGTGGCACCTGGGCAACCGGATGGCGAAGCACCAGCACCCGGGCGAGGACATGGAAGATTGCAGTTGGCCAGAGTGCGCGTGGCACGGTCAGCGTCCCGGCGAGGACAACCTGTTGGCCTCGTACCCGGTACCGGTACTGCGGAGTGTCGCGTTGAGCCACCTCGACGGGCTCGGGATCGCCGCGATGGGCGGGCGCTTCGTGTACGAGCGCGACGTGATCGAGGGAGACGACGAGGACGATGAGGAGTTCGAGTACACGTTCTGAGGATGCGGCCTCGGGCGGGGCGCCCCCGCACCGTGCCGATGAGGTGATCCTGGCGCCGCACGATCCGGCGTGGCGCGAGCTGGCGGCGAGCTGGTCGGCGCGGATCCTCGAGGCGTGCGGGGACGCGGTGGTGGTGGTCGAGCACGTTGGCAGCACGGCCGTACCGGGCCTGCTGGCGAAGCCGATCATCGATTTGATGCCGGGGCTGCGGTCGTTCGAGGCGGGGTACGCGATCGTCGAGGCGATGAGCGGCCTCGGGTTTGAGGCACGAGGCGAGTTCGGAATCCCGCGACGCCAATACTTCAATCGCGAAGACGTGCACGTGCATGCCTATGTTCCGGGCGAGGGGCAGTGGCAGGACCACCTCGATTTTCGGGACGAGCTGCGGCGGAGCGCGGAGGCGCGGGCCGGGTACGCGGCGTTGAAGCGGGCGCTGCAGCAGCGGTTCCGGTTCGATCGCGAGGAGTACAGCAACCAGAAGGCGGCGTTTGTTGCGGCGACGCTGCGGACGGCGCGCGCTCGCTAGCGCACGGCGCGACCTCGGGGAACCGATTGGCCTCGTCGCTCGTTGTTCAGGCAGCGGGTGAGGGAGGCGATGATGCGCAGGTTGCTCTTGGTTTCGCTGGTGGTGCTAACGGCGATCGCGGTGGGGTGCAGCGCGACCGCGAAGGCGGATGAGCCGTCGGCGACGCCGACGGAGATGGCCGATCCGAATAGCCTGACGGACCCGCAGGCAGCCCTCGATGTGGCGCGCGCGCTGTGGGCGTTGCACGGGGCCGACAACTACGACATGACGTTCAACTGGCAGTGCTTCTGCATCGTCGAGTACGTGGTGCGCGTTGACCTCGAGGTGCGGGACGGGGCGATCGAGGCGGGCGCGACGGAGGACGGCGCGGTGCTGCCGGCGGATCGGCTCGCGGAGTATCAGACGGTGACGGGGTTGTTTGCGCTGATCCAGGACGCGATCGATCAGGACGCGGCCGAGATCCGGACGGTGTACGCGGGGGCCGGTTACCCCTCGGAGGTGTGGATCGACTACAGCGCGCAGACGGCGGACGAGGAGCGCGGGTTCTTCATCCACGAGCTGACGGTTCGCTAGCTCGCGCGGCCGGATGGCCGGCGGCTGGTGTCCAGCGAGGACGGCGCGGCAGTTGCGCCGTCCTCGTGCGTTGGGGACGCGGGTCGATCCTCGGAGGCCGCCGGGTCCTCGGGGGTTGCCGGGTCCTCGTGGGTCAGGGGAGCTGGTAGAGGCGGTTGAGGTCGGCAAGGCGGGCGGGGTCGAGATCGCGGCCAGCGAGGCCGGAGTAGTCGGGGGCGTAGCGGTAGGCGCGGAAGAGCCAGCCCATCGATTCGCCGTTGGGCCGCGGGTTGTAGACAGGGTTCCACCATTCCCAGACGACCTCGCCAGCGCGGGTGACCTCGAAGAGGCGGCCGGAGGTGCCTTCGCAGACCAGGGTGTTGTGGTTGGGGAGGCGGGTGGCGCCGGAGATGTGGCCGCTGAAGAACTGCTCGGCGGGCGTGCCCTGGTAGCTCCAGACGACCTCGTTGGTTGCGCGGTCCACCTCGATGACTTTCGAGGTGGGGCCGCCGCGGACGCGGTGTGCGCCGTTGTCGAAGATCAGGACGCGGCCGTCAGCGACAAAGGTGGCGTGGTGCTGGTGCGCGGTGTCGGGCGCGCCGTAGTTCCAGGTCAGCTCGCCAGTCGGTGAGAAGACGGAGACACGGCTGTTGTTGCGGCAGGAGATGACCGTTTCGCCCTCGGCGTTCACGTCGACGGCATTGACGTGCGTCCATTCGATGCGGCCTTCGAGCGGGCAGATCGGGTCCTTGCGGGGGTCGTAGTGTCGCCAGGTTTCGATTCGCCGGAGCTCCTTGCCGGCAGCATCGATCTCGACTATGTCGTCGCCGAGGAGGCTGGCGGGGAGCTTCTCCTTCGGGAGTTTGGTGCCGCCCTTGACCTGGCGGGTGAGGTCCTCGGGGATTTCGACCCAGACGGGGAAGACGGTGTTGCCGTTGGGGAGGCGCTTGAAGTCGTGGTGCATGGCGATATCGGCGTGGCGCCAGAGCTCGACGCCGTCCCAGCCGACCTCGAGGAGGAGCGAGCAGTTGGCACCGAGGCGGCGGATCCGCGTCTCGAAGGGCTCGGCGGGTGCGCCGACCTCTGGCGGTGGGGTGGTGGGGCGGAGGGCGTGTTCGATGCCCATGACGAGGAGGTGGCCGTCTTCCAGCAGCTCCGCCTTCATCGGCGAGAAGCCCTTGAACAGCCAGCGGTGGACGAAGCGTCCGTCCATGTCAATCAGGAAGACGGAGTCGCCGGAGAGCGGGATGACGAGGGTGTAGCCCTTGTAGCTGAGCTGGGGCCGATGGTGGGTGAGCCCGAAGCGTTGTGTCGTTGACCAGCCCATGTGTTGCTCCGATCGCTCTGTCTGCGGGGAATCTAGCACCCAGATGACCCGTGGCGAGCGAGAATCGGGTTGCCGCAGCGGTTGGACTGCGGGTGCCGAGCCACTGCGGGACCGCGCTCCGCGCGAACCAGCGCGGGGGGCTATGCTGGCGCCGCAGCGAGATGGTTCGCGCGAGAGGACAGACGATGGCGCCCGACTATGACTTCATTCAATACGAGACCGAGGGCCGGATCGCCCGGATCACGCTCGATCGACCGGAGAAGCTGAACGCGCTTTCGCACGAGTTGCGGGCCGAGGTGTTTCACGCGATGCGGGAGGCGGAGGCCAACCGCGAGGTGGGCGTGATCATCCTGAAGGCGGCGGGACGGGCGTTCAGCGCGGGTTACGACCTGACTCCGAACCCGCAGCCGAGCAAGTACGTGGAGCCGCATTCGCTGATGCCGGACACGGGCTCGACGCACCCGAACCACTACGACTGGTCACGCCACACGATCCTGGCGAACTGGATGATCTGGGAGTTGTCGAAGCCGGTGATCGCGCAGATCCACGGCTACTGCCTGGCGGGCGGTACGGAGCTGGCTTCGATCTGCGACTTCCGGATCGTGGCCGAGGACGCGCAGGTGGGGTACCCGCCGGTGCGGGCGATGGGGACGATGGACATGATGTGGGCGCCGTGGTTCCTGCCGCCGGCGAAGGCGCGGTTGTTCGCGTACACGGGCGACGCGTTCTCCGGGAAAGACATGGAGTGGATGGGCTGGGCGACCTACGCGGTGCCCGGCGACCAGCTCGAGGAGTTCACGGAGCGGTTCGCGGAGCGGCTGGGTCACATCGACAACGACCTGCTGGCCTACAACAAGCGGGCGGTGAACCGGCAGTACGAGATCATGGGGATCCGCACCGGGCTGATGTCCGGGACGGATGTCGAGGCGATGAGCAAGCACCGCCCGGCGGCGGGTGAGTTTGGCCGGATTTCGCGGGAGCAGGGGCTGAAGGCAGCGCTCGAATGGCGCGACGGGCCGTTCCGCGACTTCCGCGGCGCGTACGCCTCGGCACCGCACGACCGGCCACTGGCGACGGGCAAGGGCGCCGAGGACGAGAAGCCGGCGAACGCGTAGCGCGAGGCTCGAGCCAGCGAGTGGGTGAGGGGATGCGATGACGGCTGAGCGCTGGGCTGCGTTGCGGGCGGATATCCCGGCGCTGGAGCATTACACGTATCTGAACACCGGCTTCGCGCCGCCGCCGTCGCGGGCGATGACGGACGCGATCCGGGCGCAGCTCGACTTCGAGTTGGAGCACGGGACGACGACGCGGGTCGCGATGGACAAGGCACGCGAGGAGCGTGAGCGGTTGCGCGCCGGTTTCGCGCAGGTGCTGGGCGCCGAGCCACAGGAGGTGGCGATCACGGCGAGCACCGGCGTGGGTGTGAGCACGGTGCTGGCGGGGCTGGCATTGAGCGCCGGCGACCGGATCGTGACGAGCTCACTGGAGCATGGATCGGGCGTCGTGCCGCTCTACCACGCGGGTCAGTTGAGCCAGATCGAGGTGGATTTCGTCGCGGTGGCACCGGACGATTCGCACGGCGCGATCCTCGAGCGCTTTGCCTCGGCGATCAACGAGCGGACGTCGGTGGTGATGATCTCCGAGGTGGCGTACGCGACGGGGCAGTTGCTGCCGGTGCGGACGATCACGGAGGCGGCGCACCGTGTTGGGGCGCTGGTGGTGATCGACGGCGCGCAGACGGGCGGTCACATCCCGATCGACGTGCACGCGCTGGGCGTGGACGCATACGCGATCCCGGCGCAGAAGTGGCTGGGCGGGCCGCGCGGGATCGGCGCGCTCTACGTGAGCGCGGAGGCGCTGCCGCGGGTCACGCCATCGATCGTCGACGTGAGCTACGCGGAGCAGTGGGATCATCAGGGCGGCTTCGCGCCGAAGGGGGATGTCCCCGGGAAGTACGAGCTGGCGGCGGTGCCGCCGGTGCTGGTGGCGGGCGCTGTGCAGGCGGTGGAGAGCTACCTGGTCTCCGGGCCGCAGGCTGTGTTCGATCGCGTGCGTGAGCTGAGCCGATTCGCGGAGGCGCGTTTCAGCGGGATCGAGGGCGTGGCGATCGACAGCCCACGCACGGAGGAAGCGCGCACGGGGTTGTTCTGTTTCACCACGGCGGGGGTGCCGGCCGCCGACCTTGGGCCCTGGCTCCAGTCGGAGCACCACGTGGTCTGCCGGGTGGTGCGGGAGCGGGATGCGACGCGATTGTCGCTGCACGTGTTCAACAACGAGGACGACATCGAGCGGGCCGCGCGGGGCGTGGAGCAGGCGCTGGCTGACGGTGTGCCAGCGGCGGCCAACTGAGGGGCGCGGCGTCCTGCCGCGCCGGTACCACCCGCACCACGCCGCGCGCCGCTCTGCGCCCGCCAGAGGTCGCAACCCGCGTGTGGCGACTACGGCTGATCGATCAGGCGCTGCCGACGTTCCTCGTACTCTTCGGCGGTGATGATGCCGTCGGCGCGCAGTTGCTGTAGTTCGCGTAGCCGATCGGATGGGCGCGTTTCCGCGATGGTGGGCGGGCCAGCGGTGGCGCCGGGACCGGGATCCGCCGCGATATCCGTGCGGCGGGACGGTGGGTCGTGTGGAGAGTAGGCGACGTACGAGGACATCACCTTGTCCCAGCCGCACTGCTTGTCGTCATCCCAGAGACACCAGAGCGCGGCGAGGGTGGAAGCGACGCCAAAGGTGAAGGTGTTCAGGAATGAGAAGAGCAGCCACTTCACCAAGGCCTCGCGGCCCCACATGTACCAGCCGCCGGCACGGCTGCCATCCTCGCGCATCACGTAGGTCGATAGCAGCACCTTGGCCGGGGTCTGACCACGTGGCGCGACGATCAGGAACCAGATCACCCAGCCAATAGCGAAGGTGCAGACGAACAGTGCCACCTCCAGCACGCTGGCGGTGAGGCGCCGTGCCGGTGTGGCGGTGGTGATGCCGAACTGCTGATCGAGGTGTGCTGTCGGGAAGTGCGAACCGCTGGTGGTGAGGCCCCAGATCAGCCCAGTGAGGCCGCCAAGGATCACGAATGCGAAGCCGAGTAACTGTAGGCCGGCGAAGTCCATACGTCAGTCCCAGCCCGGTTCCGATTGCGCGGATGAAAGAATCTGGTCAGAGTGTCGACCATACAGACGATGACATCAGCGCGCTCCTGGTATTTCTGTCTGAAATGCGGCGGGGAACTTCCCGTGGATGCGCGGTTCTGCGCGCGCTGCGGCTACGCGGTGAGCGGTGCAACGCCGGCGACGCAGGTCGTGTCAGGCGGCGCCATCCCAGCGAGCAGCGGGGTTCGGACCTACCCGTACGGCACGAAGTTCGCCGACGTTGGCGGTGTGCAGCTCCCGTTGGCCGGGTTCGGGAAGCGGCTGGGGGCGCTGGTCCTCGATTGGGTCACGCTGATCGCAGCGATCTACGTGGTGATGATCGTACTGATCGTCGGCCTGGTGGCGTCGGCGGGTCCCGACGGTGAGAACGCCGCGGAGGTTGGATCCGGACGTGGGTTTGCGGTGGCGACCGCGGTGATCACGATGCTGATGCTGCTGGTGCAGTGGAGTCTTGACTCCTTCGGCTGGTCGCCGGGGAAAGCCGCGAGCAGCATCCGGGTCGTGCGGCTGGACGGGCGACGTCCGGGGGTGGTGCACGGATTGATCCGCTACTCGATGCGGACGTTCAGCGTCCTGTTCTTTGGCCTGGGGTTCCTGTGGGCGCTCTGGGACGATCGCAATCAGACATGGCACGACAAGCTGGCCGGGACCGTCGTGGTTCGAGCGGAGCCGTTGCAGGAGCAACTCCCCAATCGGCGGCCGGAACCGCTGGTGGTCGGGCCGCGGTACTGGTGGCTTGCGGTGGCGAGCGCGGCGATCATGACGGCGAGCATCGCGTTCAACGTCTGGTGGGTGGCCAGTTACGACTCTGACTTCTTCGACGCTGACCCCTACGCGCCGTACCGGCGGGACGACGGACCACGGATCCAGGAGCTGGATCCGTCACGGATCGGCCAGGCGGTTCGCGCACAGATCGAGGCACGGGGCATCGCACCCGAGGCCTGATCCGATACCGTCATCGCGCGGGTAGTTCAGGTGCGCTGATCGTGCGTGCTACGGACGCCCTCGACGCTCGTTTCCGCGCTTGTAGTTGCCGGTCGCGCGCGCCATCAACTGTTGGCGCGCCGGCTCTTCAGTGTCTTCGACGGCGGCGAGGAACCGCGCCGAGGCGTTCGCACCGAGTGTGGTGACGTGTTTGCCCGCGCGGGAGATGCGTACGAGCTGATCGCGGGTGACGGTAAAGGCGAACGGATCGGATTCGAGTCTGCCGCGACGGTCGACCATCGCGTGATGATACGGCGCGGAGGATCACGGGGCGACGCATGCGCTAGGGCAGCAGCGCGACCACATCGAGATCGGCGAGCGCGGCGTCGATGCGACCGAAGAAGGTCGCGCCGAGCGTGGTTCCGTACGCGGCGGCGTCAGCGTCCATGGCGGCACGATCGATCGAGGCACCGGCGACGACGTTGAGGAGCGCGCTCCAGATCATGCCGAGCCGGTAGTCGTCCCAGCAGGCGGCGAGATCGTATTCGCGGACCCCAGCGGCGAGCAGGCCCTGGTGGTAGCGGGCAACGAGCGCGCGTTCGTGCTCGCGGCGGGCGTCGGTGGTGAGGCTCATCGCGATGATGCGGGCGAGATCCTGACCGCCGAAGCCGCGTCCGATCGTCTGCCAGTCGAAGACGGCGAAGTGACCGCCTTCGGCGCCGGGGAAGAACACCTGCTGAAGGTGGAGATCGGCGTGGGTGAGGGTGACGGGGCGCGCGGCGAAGCGACCGGCGATCGCGGGATATCGGTCGACGATTGCGGCGGAGACGGCGCCGAGTGCGCCGTCGAACTGGTCGGGGAAGCGCGTGCGTGTGCGATCGAGCGATGCGGTGAACGCAGCCTGGAGGCCGCCCGACGCCGCGGGATGGTCGAGCGGGAAGAGCCAGCGCAGCTTTGCGAGGTCTGGATGGTTCCACCAGCGGGCGTGGAATGGCGGCAGCGCCACGACGACGGCGGTGACGTCAGCGAGCGCGGATGCGTAGAAGTTGCCGACACGGCTGGCGCTCATGTCCTCCAGGATCAGCAGGAACTCGTCGGTGGTGCGGTCCCAGCCGGCGAAGTGGCAGTGCGGGGTCTGGATGTCCGAGGTGGCGGCGAGGTCTTTGTAGAAGCGGATTTCGCGTCGATACATGCCGTTCTGGGCGGCCATGCGACGAACGGCCTCGATGGGTGCGGACCACTTGGCGAAGACGGCGGGCGGGCCGGCGGCGCCGGGCGCGTAGGTGAGCTGGAGGCGCGCGGCGGTCGAGACGGCGCCCTGCGCGGCGACCAGCGACCCGGTGACGGCGGAGACATCACTGCCGAGGACTTCGCTCAAGAAGGCAGGCGTGATCTCGTCGAGCACGGTCGGGAAGTCGGCCATCGGGCGTCCTCTCGCTGCGGAACGTGCGGTCGCCGGCCGGCGGCGTACCGCGGAGCGATCGGCTATGCCGGCAGGGGTTCCGAACCAGCCGGTGGCTCGACCTCGAAGCCGTTGAGGGTGAAGCCGACGACCGCGTAGTAGCCGACGAGGCCGGTCAGATCGACGACACCGCGCTCGCCGACGGCGTCGCGCAGGGCCTCGAAGGTCGCGGATTGCACGCGGTGCGTTTCGAGCAGTTCGCGGACGTACTGGACGATCGCGGCTTCGCCCGGGGCGAGTCCGTCGAGGGCGGCGCGGGTGCCGACGGCGGCGATCACTTCTTCGCGGATACCGGCTTCGCGGCCGATGCGAACGTGGGCGCCCCACATCAGGTCGGCGTTCCAGTAGCGGGCGGCGGTGATGATGGCGGTTTCGCTCTGCACGGGGGTGAGGGCGGAGTTCCAGCGGACGAACTCACCGAGGGCGGCGACGCGCTCGGCCAGTTCCGGGCTGTGCAGCAGGATGCCGTAGGGGCCGGAGACCGCGCCGTTGCGCAGCGCGGCGACGCGGTCGTACGCGTCGACCAGTTCGGCGGGGACCTCGGCGCGGTTGAGCAGGTTCGGCAGCCGAGCCATGGGTCACCTCGTGGGGGAAGGGTCGGGGAGCAGCGGGCGGTTCAGCGGGGCCGGGTGGCCCCTATGTGTAGTCCTCGGGGATGAAGGGGGTGGCGTCTCCAACCTGGAGCGCCGCGAGATGACTCGCAGAGGTCGAGCGTCAGGGTGGCGATGCGGGCGATGGTGCATTGGCCTCGCCGGGGGTGACGCCGTGCCACGCGCAGTCCGGGTAGCTGCAGTCGCCGCTTTCACCCTCTTCGAGCTGGTGGGCGATACGGCGGCGGGCGAGCATGCCGGCCCACCAACGCTCGTCGAAGGCGCTGATGGTGATGGGGGATTCATTGCTCATGGAGGCTCCTCAAGGCGTCGATGTCCGCTCCTAGTATCCAAGTTCTTTGTCGATGGCGCCTTCCAACGGTTCACCGGCGCGGAATCGGGTGAGGTTTCGACAGAAGCGATCGAGGTTACGGCCGACGCGGAGCTGGCTGGCACCGGCGGTGTGCGGGGTCATGACGACGTTCTTCGTGGTCCACAACGGGTGGGCGGCGGGGAGTGGTTCCTGGGGGGCGACGTCCAGCGCGGCGCCGTAGATCTGGCCGTCTTCGATCGCCTGAACGAGGGCCATGCCATCGACGACTTCGCCGCGGGTGACGTTGACGAGGATGGAGGTGGGTTTCATGAGGGCGAAGGCGCGAGCGTCGAAGAGGTCACGGGTGTCCTCGGTCAGCGGCAGGCCGGAGGCGACGACATCAGAGGTGGCGAGCAGCTCATCGAGGCGATCCGATCCCCAGACGGTGGGTACCTCGGCGGTGGGTGGGACGGGATCGCGGTCGACGGCGATGCAGTGCATGCCGAAGGCGGCGGCGCGCTTCGCGATGTGGCGACCGGTGCCGCCGAAGCCAACGATGCCCATGGTGAGGCCTTCGAGTTCGAACTCCTGACGGCGGTAGTCGACGCGGTGATCCCAGGAGGCCGGGCCGGCGAGGAGGGCGTGATCGATGCGCCGGGTGAGGGCGAGGAGGAGGCCGAAGGCGGTTTCGGCGAGGTGGCTGCCGACGAGGCCTTTGTCGCCGGAGAGCAGGACGTCGCTCTCCTTGAAGGCGGGGAAGAGGTAGGCGTCCGCGCCGGCGGTGCTGGCGTGGACCCAGCGGAGCTTGGTGGCGTGCTGGAAGAGCTGCTCGTCGATACGCCCGAAGATGACCTCGGCGTCGGCGGCGGCCTCGAGGGCTTCGCCGGGGCTGGTGGTGACGGCGATTTCGGCGTCGTGGCCGGCGGCATCGCGGACGCGATCAAGGATGGCGTCATCGACGTCCATCATCGTGACGCTGGTCATGATCAAGATGTTCACTGTGCCGCCTCGGAGTTCGCGCGCTGTGTGCGCTGATAGTAGCGACAGGACGCGGTTACCCGAACAGCGGCGTGAGCATGGTGACGAGTGACGGTGGGAAGACGGGGTGCACGCCCGCGCGTAGTTCGTCGATTGGGAGCCAGTGAGCGAACGAGTGGGCGTTGCCCGGTGCGGCGTCTTGTTCGAACGAGGGGAGTGGTTCGAGGTCGGTGGGGCGATTGGATGGTACGAAGCGCGGTGGTCTCAACTGATCAACGCACCACCTCGTCGAACGAACAGGATGTTCGTGACGAGGAGGGTGACCGATGAGACGTGGTGGGCTGAGCCAACGAGAGCAGACGGAGATCTGGCGGCGGTACGGTGTCGGGGAGTCGCTGCGATCGATCAGTCGCGGCGTGAGACGCGACATGGGAATGCTGCGACGGCTGATCGCCTCGACCGGCGGACGACAGCCGCGGGAGTTGCGGCGGTCCGAGCTACGACTCTCGCCGGCTGAGCGTGAAGAGATCTCGCGGGGACTGGTCGCCGGCGACTCCTGCCGGCAGATCGCCAGACGGTTGAGGCGGGCTCCATCGACGGTCTCCCGCGAGGTGGCCCGCAACGGCGGGCGTGGCCAATACCGCGCCTGCGAGGCCGAGCGGACCGCGTTCAAGCGCGCGCGCAGACCGAAGGCGACCAAGCTCGGGAGCTTCCCTCAGCTGCGGCACGCGGTCGAAGCGTTGCTGCAATTACGCTGGTCGCCGCAGCAGATCGCTGGCTGGCTGGCCCACGCCTGCCGCGACCGGGAGTTCCGCGTGTCGCACGAGACGATCTACCTCTCGATGTTCATCCAGCCCCGCGGCACGCTGCGCAAGCAGCTCACGCAGTACCTGCGCTCGCGGCGGAAGGTGCGCAGTCCGCGGACGCCGCACGCGGTGAACGGGCAGGGCCAGCTGCGCGACGCGGTGCACATCAGCGAGCGTCCGGCCGAAGCCGAGGACCGGGCGGTACCCGGTCACTGGGAGGGCGACTTGCTGCTCGGGAAAGGGAACTCAGCAATCGCGACGCTGGTCGAGCGCAGCACTCGTTTCGCGGTGCTGGTACGGCTGCCGAACGGGCGCACTTCCGAGGCGGTGTTCGACGCGCTGAAGGACCGGATCGCGACGATCCCGGAACAGCTAGTGCGCTCGCTGACCTGGGATCAGGGCAAGGAGATGGCGCAGCACGCCAGGTTCACGCTCGACACCGGGCTGCAGATCTACGTCTGCGATCCGAGCAGTCCCTGTCAGCGGGGCTCGAACGAGAACACCAACGGGCTGCTCCGTCAGTACTTCCCGAAGGGCACCAGCCTCGCGAATGTCACGCAGGAGCAGCTCGATGCGGTTGCCGATGAGCTGAACGGACGTCCTCGACAGACGCTCGGCTTCCACACACCATCAGAGAAGTTCGCCGAGGCTGTTGCGTTGACCGCTTGAGTCCGCAGCAGTTCGTGGATGAACGACGTTTCGTGGACCTCGAGCGGGCCGCTGGAGAGGGGGAAGGTGACGAGGTTCTCGTAGACCTCGATGAGGCGGATGACCTCGACGTCGCGCGCGAGTTCTTCGCGGAATTCGCGGACGACGGCTTCGGCGGCGCGCTCGCCGAAGTTGATATAGCCGCCGATCGGGCGCCAGACGAGGCCGACGTTGAGCCACTTCGCCATCGGCTCGAGGAGCAGGTGGCCGTCCTGAACGACGACGCCGAGCGCGACCGCGCCGATCCGGGGCTCTCTGTCGCTGGACATACCTCGAGGGTATCGAAAGAGCGGGGACGATCGGCAGGCTGGGCCGCTCGCGGGGCGCCAAATCACGTCGATAGTCGTTGCATGGACGACTGGAAAACGCGCCCGATGGATCCCGCGCTGAGCCAGGTTGCCGAGCAGATCGGGCGCCTGGTTATTGAGTCCGCGCGCCTGGAGCGAGCGCTGCTGGCGCTCGCGTTTACGGGCGTGCGCAACCTGGCGGGGCCGCCAGGGCGGCTGCATGGTCTGACGGCGCGGCCGCTGGTGCTTGAGGTGCGGCGGTTGGCGGAAGAGGGCGCGTACCGGAAGTTCCGCGACGCGGTGCTGGAAGCCGTGGCGGAGCTGGTGAAGGAAGACGCGGAGGACGCGTTGTCCTGGCGGAACCGGTATGTCTACGCCTCGTGGGACCGGGGCGAGGACGGGGTGTACCGCGGGATCACACTGCGGGATGTGGCGGGCCGCGATCTGGCAGCCGAGGGCGAGCCGCCAATCAATGAGTACAGCGTGCAGTCGATGCTGTACCTGACGTTCACGATCGCGAAGGCGACGGACGAGGTACGGCGGCTGAGCCAGTCAGCACTCGTCCGCGTCGCCTGAGTTCGGGGTCAGCCGGCGACAAGCCGCGCGACGAGCCAATCTGTCATTCGATCGACGGCGCTGACGGGTACCTGTGTGTGGGTGCCGGGCGACGCGAGTAGTTCCCTGTCCGCGCTCGCGAGATCCGCGAAGAGCGCGCGCCCGCCGGTCGGTGGGAAGAAATCGTCCTGTTCCTGGAGCACGAAGAACGCCGGACGGTCGTACCGCTGCGCTGCCGCGCGGAGGATCGGCGCGAACGTCGCCGGGGCCGCGTCGAGGAGCGGGGCGCCCTCGTACCCGCAGGCGCCGAGGACGGCGGCGGCGATGCGCTGGTCGGCGGCGATGAAAGGCAGGCCGAAGAGGCAGCCACCGGAGAGGCCGGCGTAGCCGACGGCGGCGGACTGGAAGTCGCCGGTGGCGAGCAGGGCGTCGAGGGTGGCGATCCAGTCGGCGGTCATGGCGTCGTAGCTAGCGGCGAGGGCGATCACGCGGACGACGTCCTCGGGGGTTGGTGCGGCCTCGACACGGTCGCCGTGACCGACGGCGTCGATGGCGACGGCGTCGATGGCGGCGACGGCGACGCCGGCCGGGAGCAGGCGATCGCGGAGGCCGGCGATGAAGGCGTCGGTCTTGTGGCCGCCGCCGCCGTGGCCGGCGAGCACGAGCGGGTAGGGCGGTGCGCCACCCTCGGGGAGCCAGAGGAGGGCGGGGATGGTTGCGCCAGCGCGTTCGAGATCGATGTGGCGTTCACGGGGCATCGGGCGCTCTCCGCAGGTCTGGTCGGGGCGGCTAGCGCGGCACCTGGGGGACGGCGAGGGGGGAGCGGGCGTCCTCGAGGGCGACGGCGAGGGCGATGACGACGTCGTCGCGCCAGGTGCGCCCGGCGATCTGGACGCCGATCGGGAGGCCCTCGGGAGAGGTGGCCCAGGGGACGACGGCGGCGGGCTGGCGGGTGAGGCTGAAGGGGAGGGTGTAGAGGTACTCGTGGAGCGTCCAGTCGTCGTGGACGGGGGCGGGACGCTGTGCGGCGGGGCAGAGGATGGCGTCGTAGCGCTCCATGAAGGTGTAGAGGGAGCGGGTGAAGCGCTCCCATTCGAAGCGCGCTTCCTCGATGCGGGCGGCGTCGAGGGTGCCCTGCTGATTGGGGATCCATTCGCGGAAGGAAACGGACTGGACGCGGGCCCAGTAGGCGCGGGTGATCGGGAGTGACTCATCGAGGCGGGGGGGTGCTGCTTCCTCGATGGAGCAGCCGGCGGCCGCGAGGGCGCGGGCTGCGGTGGCGACGGCGTCGATGGTTTCGGGGGTGGGGCGGGCGCCGGGGAGATCGGTGAAGACGGCGACGCGGAGGGTGCTGAGATCGACGTCCTCGGGGTTACCGATGCCGACGGGGAAGGCGCCGGGATCGCGGGGATCGGCGCCGGCGAGCACCTGGGGCAGGGGGGCGAGGTCGTGGGCGGAGCGGGTGAGCGGCCCGATCGCGGTACGGGGGTCGCTCATGTGGCCGATGCGGGGGAAGTGGCCGGTGTTGGGGACGAGGCCGGTGGAGGGCTTGAGTCCGACGATGCCGGAGCAGTGCGCTGGCCAGCGGATGCTGCCGCCGGAGTCGCTGCCGAGGCCGAAGGGGGATCCGCCGGCGGCGATGATCGCGGCCTCGCCGCTGCTGCTGGAGCCGGGGGTGCGCGCGGGGTCGTGCGGGTTGTTGGGGCGGTCGTAGACGGGGGCACCGGTGACGACGTTGGTCTTGCCGAGGAGGATGGCGCCGGCGCGGCGCATGCGCGCGACGACGGTGGCGTCGCGGGACGGGACGTAAGTGGCGCGTTCCTCGAAGCCGGCGGCGCAGATCAGGCCCTCGGTTTCCAGCCAGTCCTTGGCGGTGAAGGGGACGCCGTGGAGCGGGCCGACGGGCTCGCCTCGGGAGATGGCCTGATCGGCGACGGCGGCGCGGGCGAGGGCGTCGGGGGCGAGTTGGACGACGGCGTTGAGCTGGGGATTCACGGCGGCGATGCGATCGAGGTGGGCCTGGACGACCTCGATCGAGGAGACGTGGCGATCGCGAATGAGACCGGCGAGCCGGGTAGCGGAGGCGGAGAGGAGGTCGTCGGGCGGCACTGGTACCTCGGAGGTTTGGGGGTGGCGGGTTGCTGGCCGGGGGAGCTAGCGGAGTGGGCGGAAGAAGTAGCGGATGTCCTGGGCAAGGAGTTCCGGTTCTTCCATGGCGGCGAAGTGGCCGCCGCGGTCGTGGGTGGACCACTGGGTGAGTTGTTCGCAGCCGCGTTCGACCCAGCTACGGGGGGCGCTCAGTCCGCCGATCTCAGCGGGGAAGATGGAGGCACCGACGGGGACCTCGATGGTGTGGGTGAGGCGGTTGGCCGGGTCGGCACCGCTTTCGTAGTAGTAGCGGGTGCTGGAGTTGATGGTGTTGGTGAACCAGTAAATGGAGATGTTGGTGAGCGTCTCGTCTTTCGAGAAGCGGGTTTCGAGGTCGCCGTTGCAGTCGGACCAGGAGCGGAGCTTTTCGGTGATCCAGCCGGCGAGTCCGGCGGGGGAGTCGGTGAGGCCGTAGGCGAGGGTTTGCGGTTTGGTGCGCTGGATTGCCTGGTAGGCCGCCTCGGCGGCCTGCCACTGGCCGGCGCGTTGGAGGTAGGCGCGCTCCTCGTCGGTGTTCGGGGTGCGATCGCCGATCGGGCCGAGGAACGGCATGTTGATCTGCGAGCCGACGACGCGCTGCGGGAAGGTGTGCCCGAGGTGGGCGGTGACGACGGCACCCCAGTCGCCACCCTGCGCGCCGTAACGCGAGTAGCCGAGCTGTTGCATGAGGCCGTCCCAGAGCGCGGCGGTGCGGGCCTGTCCCCAACCGGTGGTGGTGGGGACCTGGGAGTAGCCGTAGCCGGGGAGGGAGGGCGCGACGACGGTGAAGGAGTCGGCGGGATCGCCGCCGTGGGCGGCGGGGTTGGTCAGGAGATCGAGGATCTTGTGGACCTCGTAGAAGGTGCCGGGCCAGCCGTGGGTGAAGACGAGCGGGAGTGGGTCTGGGCCCTGACCTTCGGCGTGGACGTAGTGGATGTTGTAGTTATCCACCGCGGTGGTGAACTGGGGCATGCGGTTGAGGGTGGCAGCGGCAGCTTCGAAATCGAAGCTGTCGCGCCAGTAAGCGCAGAGCGACTGGAGGTAGGCGAGGTTGGTGCCGAGATCCCAGCCGCTGCCCTCGACTTCGGCGGGCCAGCGGGTGGCGGTGAGGCGCTGGCGCAGATCGGCGACCGCGTCGTCCGTGAAGCGGACTGCGAACGGTTGCGGGGTCACGTGGCCTCCTGGGCTGGCTGGCGGGCGTCCGCAGCCTACCCGACCGAGCGAGGGTGCGGGAGGCGCGGCGCCCGTTCCGAGCGGTCGCTCAGGCGCGCGTGCCGCTGAAGGTGCCGGGGCCGAATGCGCCGAACTGGACGGTGCCGTCGATGGTGTCGCCCTCGACAGCGCCAACGAAGTCGAGCTTCATCTCGCCCATGGCACCGTTGAACATGGTGCTCCAGGCGGCTTCGTCGCCGCTGGCGGTGCCGCCCTCGAAGGACTGGCTGCCCTGCGGGGATTCGAAGGTGCCGCTGAGGTCATTGCCTTCGTTGTTGAGCTTGACGGTGACGGGGCGGTCCCCCATCGGGGTCTTGAGTGTGAGGTTCCACGTTCCGGTGATTGCCATGTTTTTCCCCCTGCCGCGATCGGCCGCCGTCCAGTGCGACTTCCGTGTGCCTTGATGATGACGGCTTTTCGGCCGCGCCTCAAGTGCCCGGGGTGAAGAGGGTCTAGCGCAGGAGGTGGATGACGCGGGTGCCGGCGAGGCGATCGTGCCAGGTCTGACGCTCGCGGTGCCAGGCGGCAGCCCAGAATCCGAGACCCAGCGGCAGGACGCTGACGAGCATGGCGATGGTGCGGATGAGACCACGGCGGATGCCCGGGGCGGCTCCGAACTCATCAACGGCGCGGAGATAGGTGAAGCGGCCGGAGGGCGCCCAGCCCTGCGCGTTGAACATCCAGAGGCACCAGAAGGGGATGGAGATGACGAACGCCTGGAAGACCGGGGCCAGGTAGGTGGGGCTGTTCTCCGGGAGCATGGTGTAGAAGGGGACGACGAGGACGGCGATGCCGGCGAAGCCCATAAACCAGATCAGAGCGATGGCGAAGAAGTCGACGATCATGCCGACGAGCCGTCGCTGGAATGGGGCGAACTGCTCGCCGAGGATCGGATCGGTCTCGCTGGCGGCGAGGAGCGAGAGCCGGGACGTGTCGGCGGTCCGTCCCGGCGGTTCGTAGCGGGTTTGGAATCGAACGCCGACACCGGCGTCGATCGCTTCCTTCAATAACGTGCGCTGCGACAGGGCCTGTTCGAGCGGCTCACGGGCCATCAGCGATTCACCTCGTGCGATGCGACGACGCGGGCGAGCCGACGAACGAGGTGGTTAGCCAACCAGTTGCCGGTAGATCGCCGCGCGCTTCTTGGGGTCACGTTCGTCAACGCTCACGGAATGCCAGTCGAAGCCGCGCTCTTCAGCCTCTTCCATCGATTCGATGCACTGTTCGACGGTGCCAGCGGTGCCGAGCTGGTCGACGAGATCCGGCGGGAGCGCCGCAGCACCGCCGGCGGGGCCGCCCTCTTCCCAGCCACGCCGCACGGCGTTGGCCTCGTCCGCGTAGCCCATGCGGATGAAGTGCTCGTAATAGAAGTCACCCATGCGGGCGATGTAGAAGGCGGTGGTTCCGGCGACCTGCTGGCGGGCGGCCTCGACGTCGTCGGTGACGTGGACGCTCTGGGGGTTGCGGATGAAGAAGTCAGAGCGCTTCCGGCCGGCGGCCTCGATGTTGGCGGTCATGGCGTCGGTCTGTGGCTTCCACTGATCTCGCGGCAGGTGGATCGGGAGCCAGCCATCGGCGATTTCGGCGGTCTGCTTGAGGGACTTGGGGGTGATGGAAGCGATGTGGATCGGGATGTGATCGCGGAGGGTGTCGAAGCGGAGGGTGAAGCCGCGGCTGAGCTGGAAGAACTCGCCGTTGTAGTTCAGCTTCTCGCCACGCATCAGCATGTTGATGATGTCGACGTACTCGCGCATGCGGGTGAGGGGCTTGCGGAACTTGATGCCGTGGAAGTGCTCGATCACCTGGGGGCCGGAGGAGCCGAGCCCGATCACCATGCGCCCGTTGGAGATGTGATCGAGGGTGGCGAAGTGTTGCGCCATGGCGCCGGGGGTGCGGGAGAAGATGTTGATGATGCTGGTGCCGAGTTGAATCTGATTCGTCTCGCGCGCCACGACGGCAAGCAGCGAGAGGGCGTCCGGTCCCCAGGCCTCGGCGATGTTGAGGATATGGACGCCGGCGTCATCGGCGATCTTCGCCTGGTCGATGATGCCGTCCATGTCGAAGTTGCCGGCCCAGTTCACGCCGATCGAGAGTTTGCGAGCCATTCGTATCCTCCAGTGCGCCACATCGCGGACGACCATACGCCGCCCGGAGCGGGATTTCTTGTCTGCGGGGGTGACTATAGCGTTCTATACCGACTACGGTCTGTGTCGACGGTTTGCCGAATGGGATGCCAACCGGCGGCGGAGTGAACGGATAACCTCCGTCGGTCCAGTGGATCAGACAGAGTGTGCACCGAGCCGACTGGCTGGACCACTCTGACGTTTTAGATGGGGGTGCGGGATGGCCGAGGCGTTGACGTTGCAGAACTACCTGGCGCAGTACGTGGGCGAATTGCTGGAACGGACGGCTGCGTCGATTGAGGATCTGAACGAGGAGGACCTGCACTTCCGACCGGACGGTCCCTGCAACTCGATCGGTTTCGACGCGTGGCACATCGCGCGGACGGCGGACAACCTGGTGCACTTCGCGTTCGCGCGGGAGCAACCGGTCTGGCTGCAACAGGGACTGAACGAGGCGTGGGGGCTGCCGAAGGCAGACCAGGGGACGGGGATGACGCCCGAAGAGGCGTATGCACTGCGATTCCCGGCGGCTCCGATACTGGCGAAATACGCGCGTGATGTAGCGGCGGCGGTGGTGCCGACCATTCGCGGCTACAGCGACGAGTTTCTGGACGGCCGAATGGACATCAGGCCGAACGGGAACCTGGCTCGGTACGAGATCATCGGGCAGGTGATTATCAACCACGGAAATAATCACTTCGGCATGATCAATCTCGCGCTGACGCTCGCGGGACGGCCTGGTCTGGGGATCTAGGTCGGGGGATCTCGGTCCGGGATCTGGCGACTGAGGAGCGATGGGTGACGGCAGATAGCGTGCCGTGAGATAGTGATTCTTCGCGGCCGTGGATTCGCGATACGATATCCCGGCAATACAGGGAGTAACCGCATGCCCAAGTTCGAAGCGTTGAGCCCCGATCAAGTGCAGGTTGGCCGCGGTCGATCGACCGCAGAAGCGCGTCGCGCGTTCCGCCAGGCGATCGAGGGTAGTCAGGCCGGGAAGATCGTACTGGAGCGGACGGATCGTCCGTCCACTGTGAAGCGCCTGCTCGCGGAAGCGAGCAAGGAGTCCGGGATCAAGGTGCGATCGTCCTGGGAAGACAAGAAGCAGATGGTTCTGTTCTGGAAGCGGACCGGAATCTAGCGCGCAAGCAGCGTCTGATGATGGTCAAGCGCCCGGCTCAGCCGGGCGCTTGTTTGTGTCCGGGGGTGTTCCGCGCTAGCTGGTGCGGCGGTGGACGAAGTCAGCGACGAGGGCGAGACAGTCGGCGGTGGCGTCCGATGGTTCGTAGGTGAAGGCGTGGTGTTCGCCGGGGAAGAAGGCGTACTCCAGGTGGCCGCCGCGCTTCTGGTAGGCGCGCATCAGGTACTGGGTCATCTCCAGCGGCACGTTCTGATCCTCGCCTGGTTGCACGAGGAGCAGCGGTGGCAGCTCCTGCGCTTCGCCGTCATCGAGGATCCGCGGGACGCTGGCGGCCTTCATGGTCGGCTCGTCGACGAAGTACGCGAGGTGCGACGCGATGAGCTGATCGCGTTGCATGCGGACGGCGTAGCGGTAGCGGTAGAGCGGGTCGCAGACCGGCCAGTTCGCGACGACATAACGAACGGTACCGTCGATGGATGCCGTCCCGGTGGGCTGGCCGTCGAGGACCGGCGTTGTCTGGTGTTCCGGGGCGTGCGGGCGGATGGCCGCGAGCAGCGCAAGGTGGCCTCCGGAAGAGCTGCCGATCAGCCCAACGGTCTCCGGGTTGCCGCCGTACTCGGCTGCGTGGAGCTTCGACCAACGGACGGCGGCGACGATGTCGCTGCTGGCGCTGGGGTGCTGGTGATCCGGGCCCTGGCGGAAGTCGATCGCGACCACGACGATGCCGGAGCTGGCGAGGGTGCGGTTGGCGAGTTCGCTGACTGTCCGATCGTTGGCGTTCCAGGCACCACCATGCACGGCGACGGCCACGGGATAGCCGTCCGCCGCAGGCTCCGTGGGACGATAGATGCGGGCGAGGAGTGGCGTGTCGCCGGGATTGGCGTAGGCAACATCTGATTCGGCGATATCGAAGCCGGGCACCGGCAGGGTGGCGCGGGAAGTGGTCATCGCTGTTCCTCGTCGGTCTCGGCGTCCTCGATGGGTTCGTTAGTCCTCGAGGGTGACGTCGTCGCCGTCGCGGACGGCACCCGGCGTGAGGACGGAGGCGTAGACGCCGGCGGTGGCGTTGTTCTGTTCGGCGACGATGGTGAGGACGCGGGTGAGGGGATCGCCGCCGTGTGGGGCGAGGGTGATCATCGCGCAGCGCTTGTCGCGTTCGGTAACTGCGACACGGACGTCGTTGCCGATGCGGACGGTGTGTCCGACCCAGGCGTCCTCACCCCATGGGGTGCCGTCAGCGGTCTCGACGTAGAAGTTCATGCGGAAACGCATCGGCTCCGGGTCGGTGTCGGTGTCGCTGGCGATGTGAGCGACGGTGGCGGTGCTCATCAGGGTGATGGCGGCTACATCGAAGCTGCCGCGGTAGTTGGGGAGCAGGTAGACGGAGCGGCCGGAGGCGGCCTCCAGGGCCTCGCGGAGGTCGTCGCTGGCGATGGGGTGTTCGGCACCTTGCGGGGTGCGGACGCTGAGTTGCGGGCGTTCGGCGGCGGACCAGACGGGCTGATGGCGCATGAGCGCGGGGAGCTCGCGGCCGGTGAGCCAGGGGAAGGGGCTTGGCGAGCCGGCCTGGACGAAGGCGTACATCCGATCGGCCTGGATGCCCTGCAGGGTGACGGGTGCGGTCTCGAGGCGTTCGCCGGCCATCGACTTCACCGGGTACCGCCAGCAGCTCACGACGCGTCCGACTCGTGTCATGGTGCTGGGTCCCCTCATGGTCACGCACGACCGATGGTGGCCGCGTGCGTTGGAGTATAGGGAGGACGCGGGTGGCGACGACGCTGATTGCCAGTGCGGATACCGCGAGGCCAGCCGGCTCGAACGACGGCCTTCGCTCGCATACCGTCGTCGGCATGAACTTCCGCAGACTCGTCCCGATTGTCCTGTTCGGCCTGGTTGCGACGGTCGCTGGTTGCGGCGGCACCGCACCGGCGACACCGACGGAGGCGCCGACCGGCACCGAGGTGGCGACCGCGACCGCAGCCGGCACGGCCTCGTCGGTCGCGACCGCGGCGATCACGACTGGCACGGCGACTGGCACGGCCACGGGAACAGCGACCTCGGTCGCGACACCGACGGCGAGCGCGACGCCGACAGGAACGGCGACCTCGCTCGCGACACCGACGGCGAGCGCGACGGTGGCTCCGACAACGGCACCGACGGTTGTGGCGACGCCCGCGGTCACGGCGACGGCGGCACCGACAGTAGCGCCGACCTCGGTCGCGGGGACGGCGGTGGTGATCCAGGGGTATGGGTACAAGCCGCAGACGCTTGAGATCGCGGTGGGGACGACGGTGACGTGGGTGAACCGCGACCCGATCGCGCACGATGCGGACGCGGTTGATGGAAGCTGGAACGGACCGCTGTTGCTGGAAGGCGAGTCCTGGTCACGGACGTTCAGCGGGGCAGGGCAATTCCTCGTGACGTGTTCGATCCACCCGTACATGTCCGGACTGGTGACGGTGAAGTAGCGCCGAACGCGTGGCGCGGACAACGAAACGACCGGCCTCGGAAGAGGCCGGCCGTCGGTTGTCGGGAACGACGCGGGGCTAGTTGGTGACGATCACCAGCACGCCCGCACCAGCCGGGAGCCCGTCCGGGAACGCCGTGGTGAAGGCGGTGTTCACGAAGCCGGGCGCGCCGACGATGTAGATGACGAAGGAGCCATCCACGGTGACCACCAGTGAGGTGGCGCCGGCGGCACCGAGTTCCGCTGCAATCTGGGCGACGGGGCCACCACCGTACGAGGAGAGGTTGACGCCCGGAACGATGGTGGCGCCGAAGCCACCGGGCAACACGTCAGTCACGTCCGAGACCATGCCGGCGAACTCCTGGGAGACGATCAGTCTGCCGGTGGAGCTGACGGTGAGGCTGGTCGGCGTGACCAGCAGGTGGACGATGGTCCTGGTCTGACCGTCCGAGACGCGAGAGATGCGACCGGGGGCGCTGGCCAGCATGTTCGTGCTGAACTGGGTGATCAGCAGATCGCCGTTGCCGTCGAAGACGAGGTCCGTGGCGGTGGTGAGTCCGGAGACGAAGATGGTGCTTTCGCCATCATCGAGGGCGTCGCCATCAGCGTTGCCGTCAGCAAGACGGTAGACAAGGGCGCCACCGGTTGGGAACGGGAACCCGGTGAGGGTGGCGACGTAGTAGGCGCCGTCCGGACCGACGGTGATCCCGGTGGGGACCTGGTCCATGAAGGGGCCACCGATGCCGTTGCCACCGGCGAAGAGCGGGTTCTCCCGCGCGGGGAAGATGGCGAACGGGGTAATGGCTTTGGTGGTGGCGTTGACGCGGAGGACCGCGTTTGCGCCGGAGTCGGTGACGAGGATGTCACCGTTGGTGGCGCGCACGAGATCGTAGGGGTTGGAGTTCAACTCCGGATCGCCGGTCAACAGCGTGTCGCCGTCGATGTTGTTGGCTTACTCGTAAGCGCCGAGATCGGCGATGAGGGTTGGGGTGCCGCCTGCGTTCGCCTGGTAGAGGGCGCTGAAGCCGGCATCGAGAGATTCGCCGACGACGTAGTAGTAGCCGGTGCCGCCGTCCGAGATGGCGGAGGAGATACCGACGGTTTCGACCTCGCCTGGCGCGACCTCGACGGTTCCGACCGGGAGGCCGGTCAGCAGTTCGGTGATGGTGCCGTCCGCGGCGACGTTGAGGAGCCGACCACCGGCGCCCTCCGCGACGAGGACGCTACCGGCAGCGCCGGGGTTGACGCCGCGCGGGTTGCTGAGCCCGGCAGCGAGCGGCACTCCGGGTGGGGGCGGGCCCTGCTGGGCGAGCGCGGCACCAACGAGGGCGACAGCCCCGACGGCACCGAGGCTGGCAGCGAGCCAACGATTCTTTGGTCGGTTCACAATTCTTCCTGAATAGCAGTGGCGGATGCGGATGCGGACGCCGCCAACGTCCGGCGCGGCGAGCCGCGCTCTTTGAGCCGTCGTTGCACCTTATTTGGTCGGTGATTGGTGGCGCGTTCGCACCACGTCCCGCCGCGGGCGCAGTCCGATCCGGGAGGGATCGCGACGACTCACGTGCCGAACGATAGCACCGCTGACAGAACTCAGGTACCGGTCGGAGGGCTGCTGGCGACCGCCGAGGGGGATGGCCGCGTTATTCGGGCGCGAAGACGCGGACCTCGATAGCGCCGGTGTTTCCGCCGGTGCTGTTCTCGACCTCGAAGCGCAGTTCGCGCGCCTGGATGTCGAGCAGGTGGATGGCAGGGCGGGCGGGTGTGCTGGCCTCGAAGGGGCCGAGTGGTGCTCCGCCGTCGGGGATGACGGTGAAGGTGGTGGTGATGGCGGAGCCGTCCGCCATGCTGCGGGTGAGGTATTCGACGCCGCCGATTGGCTGCGATTGGCCGAGATCGACGGTGATGAAGGCGTCGTCACCGCTGCCGAGCGAGGACCACTCGGTGGTGAGATCGTCATCGATCGCGTTGGCGCCGGCCCAGGCGTCGCTGAACTGGCTGCTGGCCGCGGTGACGGTGCCGGCAGGGGCGAGGTTGGCACCGACGGGGGCCGGGGTGGCGGCGCCGCCCGGAGCAGCGGCTGTGTCGCCCTGGACGGTGAAGGTGGCGAGGGGGCTCTGGTAGAGGGTGCCGTCGGCGGTCGAGCCCTGGACCCGATAGAAGTAGGTCGATCCGGCCGCGGCTCCGGGGAGGAAGACGTCGTGGGCGACGATGCCGGTGCCGTTCATGGCGAGCGAGTTGTTGAAGTTGCCGAGGGCTTCGGTTTCGCCCCAGACGATGGCGCAGATCATCGGTTCGGTGGTTTCCATGCGGAAGATGGCGCGGTTGGGATCGCTGGGATCGGACTCGAAGACGAAGTCGGTGGCCTGGACCTCGGAGAAGGGGCGGACGGCGGGGGCGGCGTCGTCGTTGGAGTCGCCGCTACAGGCGGCGACGAGGGCGAGCGCGAGGATGGCGGCGGCGAGGAGTGGCAGGCGCGGGTAGCGAGGCACGGCGGGTCCAATCGGTTGGGTGGACCTCGAAGGTAGCGCGCCGGGCGCGGTGGCCCGGTGATCGCGATCGCGGAGCGGGGCTAGCCCCAGAGGGCGAGGGCCTGCTTACGCAGCTCCGGGCGGAAGTCCGGGTGGGCGATGCTGATCAGCTCCTCGGCGCGTTGGCGGTGGTTCTTGTCGAGGAGGCGAGCGATGCCGTACTCGGTGATGACGGTGTCGGCGAGGTAGCGGGGGATGGTGACGAGTGTGCCGGCCTCGTGCTTGGCGGCGATCTTGGAGATGGATCCGCCGACCGCGGTGGAGCGGAGGACGGTGATGGCGCGGCCGTTGCGGCAGAGGGTGGCACCGAGGTGGGTGTCTGGCTGTCCGCCGGTGCCGTTGATCATCTGGCCGCCATAGCGGTCCTCGCTGGCGATCTGGCCGAGGAGATCGACGGCGACCGCGCTGTTGATCGAGGTCATCTGGTTGTTCTGGGACATGAGCGTGGGGTGGAGCAGGTAGTGCGGGTCGTAGAGCTCGAAGGCGGGGTTGTCGCGGATGATCGCGAGGTCCTCGCCGTCGCAGCCGGACCAGGCGACGGCGACGCCGACACCCTTGTGGATGCTCTTCTTCGAGTGGTTGAGGATGCCGCGATCCCAGAGCTTGGCGAGGCCGGGGGAGCCGAGTTCGGTGTGGAGGCCGAGGTTTTCGGCTTCATCGAAGGCACCGGCGTTGAACATGAGGGCGCTGGGGGTGCCGACGCCGACCTGGATGGTGTCGCCGTCGCGGATCAGTTCCTTGAGGTGGGAGGCGATGCCCATCGCGGCGTCGTCGATCGGGCCGAGGTTCATCGCGTCCTCGAGGACGGCGGGGTCCATGAGCGGGAGTTGGTCCTGGATCGCGGCGAGGCGCTCGCCGGGAACGAGCTCGGTGAGGCGGAGGAGGCGGGCGCGGAACGCCTCGGGGGATTCGCTGGCGATCCGTTCGCGGAGCCTCGGGAGATCGAGCCGGGGGAGGGCGTCTTCGACGAAGGCGGCGAAGGCGGAGACGTGGGACCAGACGTCGCCGTGGACGGGCATCATGTCCGGATCGACGAAGGCGATGGTGGTTTTGCAGCGCTCGAGGTAGGACTTGCGCAGCCAGTGGGTTGGGCCGAAGTGGACGTAACCGGCCTCGTTGGGCGGACTGCAGGCGACCAGGTTGACGTCGGGGATGCGCGCCTCGGGGCGGCCGGCGTCGAAGGCCTTGAGCCCGAGCATGAAGGTTGTTGGCAGGTAGGTGCTGCGGTGGGCGTCGTGGCTGGGGCGGTAGGGGTCGCCGATGAAGATCTCGATCTCGCGCTCGCCGGCCTCGCGGGGTGAATCGACGAGCGGGAGGTAGCCCGGGGCGAGGAAGCGGATGTCGAGGACGCCGAGTTCGCGGGCGCGGCGATCGAGGAGGGCGGCGATGGTGGGGGGCGAGCCGACGTTGAGTTTGACGAGATCGCCCTCGTTGATCAGGCGCATGGCGTCGTCGACGGCCATCAGGCGGGCGTTGTAGTCCTCGCGCCAAGCGGTTTGCTTGCCCATCAGGCGTCTCCTTTGTCCGCCGGCCGCGGTAGTGGCCGGCGTTAGTACGGCTCGGTCTGTCCGAAGATCGTGCGAGGGTTGGCGACGGTCATCTGGGTGATCGCGTCGTCGCTGACGCCGCGCTCGCGGAGCAAGGCGGAGAACTCGCGGGGGATGAAGGTGTAGCGCCAGTCCGGGGAGCGCTCCGCCTTGAGGGCTTCGTCGTAGCCCTCCATGACGCCGCTGTCGTGCGAGAGGCAGACGCGACTGGCGTAGCCACGCTCGACGAGGGCGGCAACCATGTCGGCGCGCTCCTCGCTGGTGCGGGGGCGGGGGATGCCGATGCGGTCCATGCCGATGTAGGCGCCGGTCTCGATGATGTCCTCGAGGTAGGAGATGTCGTCGGTGTCATCGGAGTGGCCGATGATGACGCGGCCGAGATCGACGCCTTCCTCGTGGAAGACGCGGGTCTGATCGAGGCCGGTGCGGTTGGCGACGAAGGTGTGGGTGCCGATCGGCACGCCGGTCTGGCGGTGCGCCTGTGCGGAGGCGCGGAGCACCTTTTCGTTGAAGGGGTTCATGTCTGGCTGGGTGGCGCACTTGATGACGCCGGCGCGGACGCCGGTGTCGCCGATGCCATCGTTGATGTCGCGGACGAAGAGCGCGGTGAGGTGCTCGATGGAGGCGAAGGCGAAGTAGAGATCGGGGAAGTAGTAGAGGCCGGTGGCGACGATGATCTGGACGCCCGATCGCTGGGCGGCGTCGCGGATCAGGCCGGCGTCGCGGCCGAGGGTGATCGGGGTGAGATCGACGATGGTGCGGACGCCAGCCTCGCGGGCGGCGATGAGGTTGGGAACGGCGATCGCGAGGATCGCTTCGCGATCGAAGAGATCGGGGAACTGCTGGCGCACGGGGGGCGAGCCGACGACGACGTGTTCGTGGGTGAGCGTGAACCCGAGGTCGTCGCTGTCGATGGGGCCGGTCGCGGTCTGGATCGTCGCCATGGTGGAGCTCCTGGGATCAGGCGAGCAGTTCTGGTTCGCCCTCGGGGAGGCCGACCTCGAAGACGTTGAGGGTCATCGAGACGAGGGTGTAGTAGCCGACGAGGCCGACGAGGTCGACGACGCCCTGCTCACCGAGGGCGGCGCGTGCGGCCTCGTAGGTGGCGTCGGCGACACGGTTGGAGGCGAAGTACTCGCGGACGAAGGCGGCGACGGCGAGGTATGCGGCGTTGTCGGTGGCGAGCGGGGAGCCGGTACGGACGGCCTCGATGATCGGATCGGGCAGGCCGGCTTCGCGGGCGAGACGGGCGTGGGCCCAGAACTCGAACTGGGCCTTCCACTGTTTGCCGGTGAGGATGATCGCCAGCTCGGAGACGTCGCGGTCGAGCGTGGTGTCGAAGCGGCAGTAGGCGCCGAGGTGCTGGACACGGTCGCAGAGTTCGGGGCGACGGAGCAGCGACTCGAACGGTCCGCGCATGCCACCTCGAGGGCCGCTGAGCATCTTGTCGACGATCGTCTGCTGCGCGGGCGAAAGGTGATCCATGTCGAGCGGGGCGAGTCGGGGCATGCGGGTCCTCCGTGGTCCTCGGTCGGGTCGAGCGCGGATGATAGCGGACGTATTGGGGTGAACCCGCGAAGCGTGGCCACGGACTCGACCGAGGATCGCGAGACGTGTTCCATGAGTCGGAGGTTCGAGATGGGTCGTTTCGCGATAGTTGCGGTGGCAATGGCCGCGGTGGTGCTCGGTGCCTGTGGCGATGGGAACGTGTTCAGCCTGAAGGTTGGCGACTGCTTCGAGAATCCGGGCACGGGCGTCGAGGTCTCGAACGTGACGACCACGGACTGCGGTGAACCGCACGGCGTTGAGGTTTATGGGCTGTTCGACCTGCCGGATGGCGACTTTCCGGGCGCCGCGGTGGTTGAGGATGCGGCGATCGAGGGCTGCCTGTCGCGCTTCGAGCCGTACGTCGGCCGCGACTTCGACAGCTCCGCGCTGGACATCAGCTGGCTCTACCCGACACCGGACTCGTGGGACCAGGGCGACCAGGAGATCGTGTGCATTCTCCGTGACTTTGGCGGCGACCCGCTGACCGGCTCGATGAAGGACTCCGGCGTCTAGGAGGCCGGTCCGGCGAAGCGACCTCCTGCCGGCAGCCCGCCGGACAGCGCCCCCGGGTGGGGGCGCAGCTAGTCGGTGATGGCCTGGTACGTGGCGATGCGCAGCTCGCGACGGATCGGGTAGCTGGAGGACGGTCGGAGCTGCGTCAGGAAGACGACAGCGAGGTCCTCGGCGGGCGAGACGAAGAAGGCGGTTGAGGCGGCCCCGCCCCAGTAGTACTCGCCAGGCGTGCCGAGGAGCTGGGCGCGCGCCGGATCGATCAGGACCGCGAAGCCGAGACCGAAGCCGATGCCCTCCATGGTCGTTTCGCCGAACTGCGGCTGACCCATGGTGGCGAGATCGCCGCCGGTGGGCAGGTGGTTCATCGCCATGAACTCGATCGTGCGCGGGCCGATGACACGCTCGCCCTCGAGTTCTCCGCTGTTGGTGAGCATGCGGCTGAAGCGCATGTAGTCGGCGGCGGTGGTGACGAGGCCGCCCGCGCCGCTGAAGTACGTGCGGGGCGTGGTGTAGTGACTGCCGGCGGGGGCGTCCTGGAGGCGGTAGCGCTTGCCGGTGCCGTTCGAGCCGACGACGTCCTCGGTTTTTTCGTAGCAGGCGGCGAAGCGCTCGAACTCCGACTCGGGGACGTGGAAGCCGGTGTCGGGCATCGCGAGCGGCTGGAAGATGCGCTCTTCGAGGTAGCGATCGAGCGGCTGGCCGGAGAGCACCTCGACGAGGTAGCCGACGACGTCGGTGGAGATGCCGTAATTCCACTCGGAGCCGGGGTCGCAGGCGAGCGGCAGTTCGCCGACTTTGCGGATCATGTCGTGGAGGTTGCCCTCGGACTCGCTGCCGTGGAGACCGGCGGCGGCGTACATGCGGCCGACGGGGTTCTGATCGGCGCGGCCGATCAGGCCCGAGGTGTGCATGAGCACGTCGCGAACGGACATCTCGCGGATGGGTGGACGGGTGCGGAAGTCGTGCTCGTCACCGCCGTCGAACACCTGGAGTCCAGTGAACTCTGGGACGTAGGCGGAGACCGGGTCGTTGAGCTGGAAGAGACCTTCCTCGTAGAGCTGCATCAGCGCGATCGAGGCGATCGGCTTCGTCATCGAGTAGGCGCGGACGATGGCGTCGTGCGTCATCGGCTTGCCGGCCTCGTCGTCCATGCTGCCGTAGGTCTCGAAGTGCACGACGCGATCGTGGCGGGCGATCATGCTGATCGCGCTGGAGTAGAGGCCGTTGTCGACGTAGCGCTGGACGAGCCGCGTGACGTTCTTGAGGCGCTCCGAGGACATGCCGACTTCCTCCGGGAGGGCATCGACGAGATCGAGCGGGCGGGTTTCGACGGCCATGAGTGGGCTCCTTAGTTCGCGGTTTCGACGGGGTAGCGCGCGGCGACCTGCGCGGGCGTGAGACCGCCCTCGTTCAGCATCACCAGTTCGTCGTAAAGGATGTTGCCGGTGTAGTGGCCGGGCTGCTGGCCGCAGATGACGACGGCGGCGTCGCCGATCACGTCGCCGCTGAGGCGCCAGCCGCCGTAGTCCGGTTCGCCGTTGTTGCTGCGGAAGAAGTGACCGCCCTCGGACCAGATCGGGAGATGCGGGGAGAGGGCGTTGACGGAGATGTGGTCCTCGAAGACCTCGGCGGCCAGGCCCTGGCTGAAGCGCTCGAGGGCGATCTTGGTCGCGCCGTAGGCGGCGCCACCGGTCGGGCGCGCCTCGGTGTAGGGGCCGGGGCCCGGACCGATCGCGCCTCGCGAGGAGATGTTGATGATGTGACCACCGCCGCCGGCGGCGAGGTGCGGGATGACGGCGCGGCAGAAGTTGAACGGCGCGTGCACGTTGACGCGGAAGATGAGTTCCCAGTGCTTCGGCTGGAGTTCGGTGACGCGACCGGGGATCAGCACGCCGGCGTTGTTCACGAGGATGTCGAGGCGTCCGTAGGTTTCGAGGGCGCCGGCGACGGTGGCGTCGATGTCGGCCTGGCTGGTGACGTCGCAGTGAGCGGCGCTGGCGGTGCCACCGGCTTCCTCGATCAGCGCGACGGTGTGACCGAGCGAGCCGGGGATGCGCGAGTCGCCCTCGGAGTCGGTGCGCGCGGCGGCGACGACGGAGACGCCGGCCGTCGCCAGCGCGAGCGCGATGTCCTTGCCGAGGCCGCGACTGGCGCCGGTCACGATCGCGACCCGTCCTGAGAGATCAGCCATCGATCCACCTCGCTTCCGCGAGCAGACGATAGACGATCGGGCGGGAGTGCGTGGCTAGGCGACGCGGCGGACCCAGTCTTCGATAGACGCGACGAGCAGGGCGATGACGATCACGGCGGCCGGGGCAGCGACCACCGGCCACTCGATTCCGACGCCACGGAGGGTCGCGCTGCGCCGCCACCAGGTGACGGTTGCGTTCTTGATCACGATCCAGCGATCGCGGGCGAGTAGCAGCACGGTGCCGAGGACGAGCAGCCCCATGCCGACGCCGCCGAGCGAGAGCCAGTAGGGAATGGTGTCGCCCGTGCTATCGGCCAGCCAGCGGATGGCGACGCCGGAGACGGCGAGGACGCCGCCGACGGTCAGCCAGCGCGAGCCGAGCACCATGCCGACGAGCAGGAAGACGATGCCTTCGACGAGGACGACGCCACCCCAGGCCGCGCCCTCCGGCTGGACTCCTTCAGCGGCCTGCGGCACGAGCATGATGGCGACACCGAGGAGCAGCACGGCTTCGTGGAGCATCAGATGGCGTTCGATCATCACGGCCGAGCGGCGGACGATCAGGCCGAAGGCGATCAGATCGAGGCCGACCGGCACGGTGTAGGCGTGCACTGAGTCGAAGCGGAAGACGGCGATGGTGAGCAGCAGTGCCGCCATCGCGACGACCGAGGAGGAGACGAGCGCCCAGCGGGCGCGGAGGCGGCGGGCCTCGAAGAGCAGCAACGGCGCGGGTGCGAGGACGCCGACGATGAACGCGCGGTATTCGACCATTTCGACGGCGGCGCCGCCGTCCGAGGCCATTCGATCGGCGAGGGCGATCCAGGCGGTGATTGGCGCGGCGAGCGTGAGGCCCCAGGAGAGGAAGACGATCGGGATCTGCCGCCAGTCGCGGGCGTAGGTGCGGACGGCGGTCATCGTCGCGAAGCGGACGACACCGACGCCGAGGTAGGTCAGCGAGAGCGTCCAGGCCGGCCACCCGTAGGAGTTCCAGAGCGGCGCGATGACGAGCGCAGCGAGCGTGGTGGCGGCGGCGGTGACGCTCCAGTTGTGGAAGCGCCAGCCCTCGTAGGCGAGCGGCGGGGCGAGCAGCAGGAGCAGGTAGAGGCCAGCGCGGTAGGCGGGAAGTTCGACCGAGAAGGCGCCGCTCTCGCCGCTGAGCACCTCACCGAAGGCGACGATTGGACCGATGAGGAGGTAGCTCCAGGAGAGGATGGCGACGATCGTCGGCGTGCTCCTGGGGCGGTAGCTGCGGAGCGGCGTGAGGGACGCGAACAGCGCGGTCCCGGCAAGCGAGTAGGCGACGGCGAGCGTCCACGGGGTCCAGCCGAGGGCGTCCCAGGCGGCTGCGACGGCGAAGACGGCGATGGCGGCCGAGACGAGTGTCGTACCCCAGCGGCGGGTGATCGCGAAGCTGGCGAGGAAGGCGAGCGCCGGCACGCCGAGCAGGACGGCGACGTGGCCCGGGTATTCGCCCGGGTCGGCGAGCGACACGAGCATCGCGAGGATCGCAGGCGGCGCGAACACCGCGAGCGCGGGGTTCCAGCGACGTCCCGTGCGGGCGAGCAGGGCGATGGTGACGAGGCCGATCGCGAGGTAGCTCCAGCCGGTGTTCTGAGCCGCGATGCCCAGTTCGCGCTGGGTGTAGCCGACGCCGATCAGCAGCGAGATGAAGCCGAGCCAGGCGAACACCGTGCGTTCAGCGACGGTGGTGGGGGTGCCACGCGGCACCTCGTCGAGGAGGCGGACGCCATCGGTGGTGTCGCGCCAGGCGACCGAGGCGAGCACGGCGGCACCGACGAGGAAGGAGACAGCGCCGTGGGCGGAGGTGTCGTAGGCGCCGATCAGCGCGAGCGGCGTGAGCGCGCAGCCGGCGGCGTACGGCCAGCCGAGGCGCGCAATGCTGAGGTTCCAGCGGGCCCACCAGCGACGCGAGTAGACGGCGACGAAGCCCATCGCGAGCGGGGAGTAGGCGCCCCAGTCCTCGGCGAGCCCGAGCGCACGGACGGCGGCGATGCCGATGGCGATCGCGCTGGTCGCACCCCACGGCAGCAGTAGCGGCTGGCGCAGCGACCAGCCGGTGAGCGCGAACCAGGCGGTGATGAGCGCGAAGCTGAACGGCAGCGGGACGGCGCCGTGATCGCCGAGGAAGAGATCGGAGGCGATGAGTTCGCCCAGCAGCACGAGCGCGATCAATGCGCCAAGCACCGCCGCGACCTCGGTGCCGTAGTAGCGGACACGGACCGCGACGGCGGAGGCGATCACGAGGAAGCCGATCCACCAGGTGCCGAACCACTCGGCGGGGAGATCGACGACGGCGGCCAACGCGGCCCAGGCGCTGACGATGGAGAGCCCGGCGGGAACGGCGTAGAGCTTGCCGTAGCCGCGGGACCAGAGCAGGGCGTAGAAGAGCGCGCTGTAGAGCGAGCCGATCAGCCAGACGAGATCAGGCGAGACGTCCCGTTGCTCAAGGATCTCGGTGTAGATGAGGAGGAAGTTGAGCGGGGTGATCAGTGCGCCGATCGCGAGGAAGACGGCGCCGGCCTCGCGGATCCGGGTGGTGCGGCGAGCGAGGAGCCCGGCGACGGTGAAGGCGACGGTGTAGACGAGCAGCAGCGAGACGCGCAGTTCGGACGAAAGTTCGTTGCCCTGCGATGAGACGAAGAGCAGCGCGGCGGCGACGAGCAGGAATGCGCCGAGGTAGAGGAGGATGTCGGCCTGGCGAGAGGCGGCCCATTCTCTGGCGCTTTCGGCGGCAGAACGGGAGGGCGGCGGGGGCGGGCCCGGTCGACGCGCACGGGTGGCAGGGTCCGATTCGCGATGCGGTCGGGACGGCGGCGGTGCCGCGGACGGATCGGGCCCCGGGGTGCCTGTCGGTGCCTCGACCGCGGGAACGGCCGATTCGAGCGCCGCCGCGATTGGTTCGAGCGTTGCCGACTCGGGCGTCGGTGGCGGACGCGATGGCGCGGCCTCGACGGGTGGGGGTGGCGCCGGCGCTGACGCCGGGGTTGGCGCCGACGCCGCAGGGGCAGAGGGCACCTCGGGAGGGAGCGACGGCTCGACGCGGGTCGGTGAGACGGTGAGTGGCGGTGTGGTGAGCGCGACGGCTGCGGCGGGCGCGGCCTGGAGGCTGGTGCCACAGGCGTTGCAGAAGCTGGCGCTGGTGCGGTTGCGGCGGCCGCACTCGGTGCAGACGCGCGGAAGCGCGGCGACGAGCTGGGTACCGCAGTGATCGCAGAACAGCGCCTGGTCGTCTGCTTCGCTGCCACAGGCTGTGCAGAAGATCACGATTCAGGTTCCGCTCTCGTCAAGCCTCCGTATAGGAAGCTGGCGTGCCCCCCATTATCCGGGAAGCGCTCCTCACGCGTCTATGAGGGTGGGGGACGGCGGGCTTCGGCCCGCGGTTTCTACTCATGTTTGGTTCTGCGTAGTATCGTGCGCGCTGAGAGCACTCGCGGAGGGTAAGCGATGACCACGACCGAACAGCCAACGACACTCGTCACGCAGGACATGATCGATGCCAAGGGCGTCTGGGGGGCCGAGACGACCTCGTACCCGGTGACCGCCTCGGACATTCGAAAGTGGGCGATCGCGACGTACTGGCCGGAGAAGCCGCCGCAGATCTTCTGGGACGAGGAGTACGCGGCGGGCACGACGTGGGGCAGCATCATCGCGCCTCGCGACTTCAACCCGTTCACGTGGCCAGTCGACCGCCCGGCGCGCGCGTCCGCCGGGCCGGTGCCCGGGCAGACGCCGAAGAAGGGCGAGAACATCCTGAACGGCGGTCAGCAGGACACGTTCTTTGCGCCGATCCGGGCAGGCGACGTGATCACCTCGAAGACCCGTCTGTCGGACTGGAACGAGCGCGAGGGGCGTCACGGGCTGACGATCTTCACGTTCACGGAGACAGAGTGGCATAACCAGAACGGCCAACTCGTGAAGCGCCGCATCTCGACCGGCGTGCGCTACTAACCGGCCTCGAAGGAAGGGAAGTCTGATGGCAATCAACGTGTACTTCGAGGACGTCGAGGTCGGGCAAGAGGTTCCGCCGGTCGTCCGCGAGACCGATTTTATGAACTGGAACCGTTACGCGGCGGTGAACGATGAGTTCGTGTACCTGCACATGGACGACGCGGTCGCCAAGGCGGCCGGCCAGGGCGAGGCGTTCGGGATGGGCAACCTGCGCTGGGCGTACGTGATGAACGCGCTGCAGGCCTGGATCGGTGACGAGGCCGAGGTCCGCGATCTGTCGATGCAGTTCCGCGCGATCAACCAGAAGCACGACACGCTGACGACACAGGCCGTGGTCACCGAGAAGAAGGTGGAGGACGGCGAGCACCGCGTGTACCTGGACGTAAACGTGGTGAACCAGGACGGCCTGCAGGGTGCGCCCGGTAAGGCGATCGTGGTGGTGCCTTCGCGCGGGTAGTCACAGACCCGATTCGACTCCCAGAATGGTGAGGGGCTGCGAGGCCCCTCATTTTTCCGTTCGCAGCGACCCGGGGGATCGAGATGACCAGCAGCAACGCACTGGAAGAGGGCGCGGCGGTCGCGCTGGACTTCAACAAGCTGGCGACGATCGATCCAGCGAACCAGGTGCTGCCGTGCGCGGTGCAAAACGCGGACACGCAGGAGCTGATCCTGGTCGCGTACGTGAACCAGCAGGCGCTGGACAAGGCGATTGAGACGCGGTCCGCGGTGTTCTGGAGCACCTCCCGCAACGAGCTGTGGGAGAAGGGCAAGACCTCCGGCGAGACGTTCGATCTGCTGGAGGTGCGGGTGAACTGCGAGCAGAACTCGTTGCTGTACCTGGTGCGTCCGAACGCGGGCGGGATCTGTCACACGAAGAACGAGGCCGGCGAGGCGCGGAATTGCTACTACCGCAAGCTGGACTTCGTGGCGGGCGAGCTGGTCAACCTCGACCCGTAGCCCTCGAGGGCGGCTCCGGACCTGTAGCCCTCGGGGAGCGGCGTTAGACGCCGAAGTAGGCCTGCCAGCTTTTCGGTAGCGGCAGCTCCAGGCCGAGGACGTAGCGCAGGAGCTGGCCGGCGTGGCCGGCCTCGTGTTCGAGGAGTCCGAGCGCCTGGGTTTCACCGGCGTCGGAGCGTTCGGCGTCGAGCACGGCGCGGACCTGGGCGGCGCCGGCCTCGAGGGCGGCGCGCACCCTCGCGGGGTCGTGCGGCTCGTCGAGTGAGCAGGCGAAGCCCTGCCACGCGCCGGCGGGGATGGCTTTCGCCCACGATTCGCGGCCACCGACGACGCACCAGAGCTGCTGGCCGATGGTGTTGGAACGCAGCGTGCCGAGGTGGGAGGCGAGCGTCTCCGCGGGGAGCGTCGCGGCGAGGTCCGCGTGCAGGCGAAAGAGCACGTCCAGGCGATGTGCGAGCGGGCGCTTCATCGGTGCTCCGGCCCTCGCAGGCATCAGTGCGCCGCGGAGTAGTGCTCCGCGAGGAGATCGCGGCCGAAGTCGCGCTCCGGATCGCGCCAGACGGCGTGGATGTGGTTGGCGTCGTTCTGGGTGTTGTCGTACTCGACGAGGAGGCCGGGTCCCTGGATGCGGTAGTAGTGGCCTTGGCCGCGCTCGAGGCCACCAGCCCAGGCGAAGGTCATCGCGGCGTCATCGATGCCCTCGATGCGTGCCAACTCTGTCGCGGCGAGTTCGTCGGGCATGCGCGCGATGTACTGACGGAGGAGCGCGGCGAGCGCGACGCGCTGGCCGGAGTCGAGGGCGTTGGCGCGGATCCCCTTCGGTTCGGCGGTGTATTCGAGGGCGGCGAGGTGCTCCTCGCCGAGGCGATCGACCGCGGTCCGCACGGCGCTGAGCGCGCCCTCGGTGAAGTCGTCCGCGGTACGGCTCCGCCAGATTTTCCACGGCGCCGCCTCGGTACGAGTTGGCGTCGCGAGCCGCGAGCTGTTGATCGTCACCAGGTCCGGTGGCGCGGTGGGCGAGAGGAGGGCGGTCGCGAGCTGCTCCTCGTTGAGCAGGTGGACCAGCTCACGGCCGAGATCCTCCTCGGCGGCGAGCGGGCGGATGTGGTTCGCGCCGACGCCGTCGTAACTGGCGGGGTTGGCGCCGAGGAAGCTGGGGAGCAGGCGGACCTCGCCGTTGGCGGCGAGCAGGCTGACCGAGACGTGGTGCCCACCGAAGCGCCAGCCCCACGGCTCTTCGCCGGGCGTGCCGAAGACGGAGACGTGGTAGCGGTTCGGGTTCCTCGTGCGGACCTCGTCCGCGTCGTGGTCGAAGTCGACGAAGCCCTCGAGGCCGGCGAGCACGTTCTCGAGGCCCATGATCGTCGCGGCGGTGGAGTAGGCACCGGGGCTGAGGGTGGCGGCGAGCAGGCGCATGGCGGCGGCGTGTTGCTGCGGCCACATGTCGACGAACTCGATGCCGCCGTGATCGGTTGGGGTGTAGAAGAAGCGCGTGCGCTCGTCCTCGTTGGCGAAGGCGAACGTCGCGGCCTCGAGTTGCTCGGGCTCGAGCATTTCGAGGAAGTCGTCGGCGGCGGCGGCGATGCGGCTGGTGAGCGGGGACGTGGCGGTGGTCATGTGGGCCTCCTGGCCCCGGGCGGCGGTGCCACCGGGGCGACCGCAGCGTAGGCGCGCCCCGGTGGGCTCGCAATCGGATTGCGTTCGTGATTCAAACGGCGTTCGAGATATGCTCCGCCGCGTACGAGAGAGGCGAGACGATGCGTGAGTCCGATGGCACGGCGTTGGGGCAGCTGCGGATCTGCGATTTCACCGGCCAGCTTGCCGGTGCGGGCGCGACGAAGTTCCTGGCGGCGTTTGGCGCGCAGGTGATCCGAATTGAGGATCCGACGAACGAGGGACGCTGGGACATCCTGCGCGGCGGGCAGCCGTTCAAGGATGAGCGGCGCGGGATCAACCTCGGCGGGTCGTTCAACAACCACAACGTGGAGAAGCTGGGGATCACGCTCAACCTGCGCACCACGCGCGGGAAGGAGCTGCTGCACGAGCTGATCAAGATCTCGGACGTGGTGAGCGAGAACTTCGCGGCCGGGGTGTTCGAACGGCTGGGGCTGAGCTACGAGGAGCTGCGGGCGCTGAAGGACGACGTGATCTACGTCTCCAACTGCGGGTTTGGGCACTCCGGTCCGTACGTGAACTACAAGACGTGGGGGCCGGTGGTGCAGGCGGTCTCCGGGCTGACGTTCTCCTCCGGGCTTCCGGGGCAGCCCTCGGCGGGCTGGGGCTACAGCTACATGGATCACACGGGCGCCTACTACATGGCGATGGCGATCCTGATGGCGGTGCACCACCGCAACGTGACCGGCGAGGGGCAGTGGGTGGACATGAGCTGTACCGAGGCGGGGGCGAGCCTCAACGGACCGGCACTCCTCGATTACACCGTCAACGGGCGCGGGCTGCGCCGGGAGGGGAGCCCGAACTCCAACCGGAACCAGTTCCCGGCGATGACGCCGCACGGGATCTACGAGACCGAGGGCGACGACAACTGGATCGGGATTTCGTGCCGCAACGAGCAGGACTGGCAGGCGCTCTGCGGCGTGGCCGGGACCGCGTGGGCGGACGACGCGCGGTTCGCGACGCTGGCGGACCGGCTGGCGAACGAGGACGACCTCGATCGGCGGATCACGGACTGGACGCGGCACCAGGAGCGCTTTGACCTCGCGAGCCGGTTGCAGGCGGCGGGGGTGCCGGCGACGGCGGTGCAGCGGCCGGGGGAGCGCGTCGACCACGACGGCGACACGGCGGCGTGGGGGCTGTGGCCGACGGTGAAGCAGACGGAGATGGGGGATGTACGGGTGGATGGGATGCCGGTGCACCTCTCCGAGACGGACTGGAAGCTCGAGCGCGGCGCGCCGTGCCTCGGCGAGCACAACGACTACGTCTTCGGCGAGCTGCTCGGGGTCAGCGCGGCCGAGCTTGTCTCACTGCATGAGGAGGGGGTCGTATGACCGCCCTCAGCGATCTGCGCGTGATCGAGCTGGCGAACGACCGGATCGCGTTCGCGGGGAAGCTGCTCGCGGACATGGGCGCCGACGTGATCCTCGTTGAGCCGCCGGGCGGCGACGCGACGCGGGGCTACGAGCCGTTCCTCGATGACGAGCCGGGCGACGAGCGCAGCCTCTATTTCTGGCACTACAACACGAGCAAGCGCGGGATCACGATCGACCTCGAGACCGACGCGGGGCGCGGGGCGTTGCGGCGGCTGGTGGCGACGGCGGATGTGTTCCTTGAGAGCGAGGACGCTGGGCGGCTGGAGGCGCTGGGGATCGACGCGCTGTCGCTGCGCGCCGGGCACCCGGAGCTGATCAGCGTCTCGATGGCGCCGTTCATGCGCGGTGGGCCGCGCGAGCACGAGCTGGCGACGGACCTGACGCTGCTGGCCGGCGGCGGGCCCGCGTGGAGCTGCGGCTATGACGATCACTCGCTGCCGCCGGTGCGGGGTGGTGGCAACCAGGGCTACCAGACGGGCTGTCACTACGCGGTGATGGCGGCGCTGGTCGCCCTCGTGAGCCGGGACGTGACCGGCGCGGGGCAGCACATCGACGTCGACATGCACGCCGCGCAGAACGTGACGACCGAGGCGGGGAGCTACTCGTGGCTGGTCGCGGAGGAGACGGTGCAGCGGCAGACGGGGCGGCACGCGGGCGTGAACCCCTCGGCGCCGTCGCAGGTGCAGTGCGGTGACGGGCGCTGGGTGAACACGGGCGTGCCGGCGCGCCGCGGGCGCGATTACGAGATGGTGCTGCAGTGGCTGGCAGAGCGGGGGCTCGACGAGCAGTTCCCGGCGACGCCGCTGCTGGAGATGGGGAAGTCGCACGGTATCCTCGACCTGTCGAAGATCGCGACGGATCCGGCGATCCGGGAGATGTTCCAGGCGGGGCGCGACGCGATGGTGTTGCTCGCCCAGAACATGTCCGCGTACGAGTTCTTCGAGGGGGCGCAACAGCGCGGGTTTCAGGTGGGGATCATTTATTCGCCGGAGGAGGTGATGGAGGACCGTCACTTCAAGGCGCGCCGTTTCCCGACGGAGGTGCCACACCCGGACCTCGGTCGATCGTTCACCTATCCGGGGGCGCCGTATCTCTTCCACGGGAGCCCGTGGCAGATCCAGCGGCGGGCGCCGCTGCTCGGGGAGCATGCGGACGCGATCCTCGAGGAGTCGGGGTTTGCGCCGGACGAGGTGGCGCAGCTCCGGGCGCAGGGGGTGGTTTAGTTCTCGGAGGTGCGGGTCG
Source organism: Chloroflexota bacterium (assembly GCA_027593235.1). Taxonomy (GTDB): domain Bacteria; phylum Chloroflexota; class Dehalococcoidia; order UBA2979; family UBA2979; genus UBA6627. Next base: position 55,973 of record JAQCIU010000009.1, on the reverse strand, counting down.
AGTCGAGGAAGGCCAGCACGCGATAGCCCTCGGCGGCGGTGTCGACGACGGTCGTGCCGACGCGCATATCGATGACTGTGGTGCGGTTGTCCTGGCAGGCCTCGGAGGTGAAGCCCCACGGGGTGCCGAAGCCGACCGGGCTGCGCCAGAGCGCGGGGTGGAGCCAGGGGGTGGTGTTCGCGCCCGCGCGCTCCTCGCCGTCGCAGACGAAGACGGGGAGCTGGTCGGGGTACCAGCGGTCGAGTACCGCGAGCCGTGAATCGACGACCTCGAGTGCATCGCCCCCCGCGCGGAGCAGGCCGAGCGTGCGACCCGTGGTCGACCAGTCGATGCCGCCATCGTCGCTGCAGCGGCCCGAGGCGAGCAGCTCGTTGAGTCGATCGCGCAGCGGCTGATCGGCGTCGAGGCTGACGACCAGCACCTCGGTTCCATCGGGCGACAGCTCGTAGCTCAGGAAGACTGGCGCAGACGCGCGTGCCTCGGCGAGGACATCGCCTCGTGCGGCATCGACGAGCGCGATCGTCCGGCCACCGGCGTAGCCCACGAGCTGACACCCGGGTGCGAACTGGTCTGTAATGACGGCGGATCGTGGCGCGGGAGGTGGGAGGTCGGCGGGGGCGCGGGTGGCCCCTCCACCCGCCGAGACGACGACGTCGAAGAATCCGCCGCCCGGGCCGTCGCAATGGCAGAGTCCGCCGATGAGGACGGTGTCAGTGGTGAGCCATCGGACGGGGTGCGGCTCGCCCTGCCAGTCCGGGAACTCATCGAGCAGGTCGACGTGGAAGAGCCGCTTTCCGCTTTCGAGATCGAAGGTAGAAACCGAGGTTGGGTAACCCTCGTCTGACCCGGTGGCCACGAGGTAGCGGCCGTCCGGGGAGGGCAGGACGTAGGAGGTGACCAGCTTGTCATCGAGGAGGACGCCGCCGGAGCCGTCGAGGGCGTACGACCAGATCTTGCTCCCGAACGAGGCGATCACTCGATTTCCCGCGAGTTGCACCGAGGAGTGCTGGTTCGCTTCCAGATAGAACGACGACAGGCGTTCGCCCCTGGAGAGGTCGAAGATCACTACCTCGACGGCGGAGTCGCCTCGAAGCTCCTTTACGTAGACCACGAGTGCGCCCTCGGCGGCGACGGGGAGCCCGTCCGGACGGAGGCCGACGGTCGGGTAATCGGCGCCGGGGGAGACGCGTCGCGGTTCGGGGCGGACGGTCGGTGAGGGCGAGGTGCTCGGGACGGCGGTGGCTGTGGCCGTCGAAGTGGCGGCGTCGGCGATTGCGCTGGTGGGGGTTGCGGTGGCCGTGTCGCCGCCGTCATGCGAGGTGCAGGCGGTAACGGCGAGTAGCGAGACAGCGACGACGAGGTAGAGGGCAGTGCGCATACAGGCAGAACGGCGAGGGCGGTCCGGGGGTTCCTAGCGACCGAGGTCCGGGTCGGACTGGAAGGCGCGGGTGCGGACGGTGAAGACGGAGTCGCCTGAGAGGACGCCGCCGCGTCCGAAGAGGCGGCCGAACTGCCAGTTGGAGAGGCCGAGTTCGGGGCGGCCGAGGGCGTACTGGCCGTCGACCCAGCGGGTCATGCCGTCGCCGATGAAGGGGGAGTCGATCAGGTTGTAGAAGCGCTCGTGCTCGTCGCGATCCTCGGAGATGAGCGAGGCGGCGAACCGGGGGCTCTGTTCGTTGAAGAGGCGCACGGCGGTGTCGACGTCCGGGACGATCGTGAGCGTGACCTCAGGACTGGCTTCCCATTCCCATTCTTCGCCGAGGCGGTCGGCGGTGATCAGCTCGGTTTGAGGTTCGACGACGTCGCCTTCGGCGCGGCCGATCGGCTGTTCGGCGAACCACTCGCGAGGAATGAGGTCTTCGAAGCCCTGGACGACGTGGAGCTTCACGCAGACGTCCTGGCGCTGCTGCACGCGGCGGATGCCGTCGAGGAAGGCAGGGACGAGGTCGTCCTTGCGGGATGCGACGATCGCGCAGGTGTTGAGGGTGTTGCAGGTCTTGCGGTCGAGTGAGTTGGCGACGGCGGCGGTGAAGTTGGCGGCATCGGCCGTGGTTGCGCCGACGATCCAGGCACCGCCGGTGCCGTGCAGGCTGACAGGCAGGCCGGCCTGACGGGCGACCGCGCCGAGTTGAGCGACGGCAAAGCCGGAGCCGCGCGCCACCGCGAGGGCGACACGGGGGTCCGAGAACATCGCCCAGCCAGCTGCCCGCGAGGCGCTGGCAACGAGCGATGCGGCGCCGGCGGGCAGGCCCGCCTCCGCGAGCGCGGGGTCGAGCGCGTGCTCGACGATCGCCTGAGCGGTTCCGAGGGCATCCGAGCCGATGCGGAAGACGACGGTGTTGCCGCTGCGCATCACGCCGGTGGCGTCGGCGAAGACGTTGGGGCGGCCCTCAAAGACGAAGCCGACGGGGCCAAGCCCGGCGCGCACCTGCTCGATGCGCCAGCCTTCGTGCTGGATCTCCTCGACGACCTCGCCGCTCCCGCCGGGAGCGTCGCGCCACATGCGGAGCCCGGAGACCATGTCGGCGCGCATGCCGGCGCTGAGCACGAGGCGGGTGGTCGTGCGACCTCGTGCCTGTGCGCTGGCGACGTCGGCGGCGTTAGCGGCGGCGATCGGGGCGAAGGTGGCGTCGTCCTCGAGGCGTCGTGCGAACGCCTCGAAGAATGCGCTGATCTGATCGTCGGTCACGGAGCCCATCTGCGCGAAGGCGTCCGAGGCGGCGCCGACCGCGTCCTGCGCGATCCGCCAGACGTCGGCGGGGATGTGCAGCAGATCGCCGGTTGTTTGGACGACGACCAGCCGATCGCCCTCGGAGAAGGCGTTCGCCAGATCCGCGTCGACGTGGGCGACGCGGTTGCCGCCGTAGACGATCGGCATGCCGGCTTCGAGGTGGGTGAGTTCGTCCATCAGGCGACCAGCGTACCGGCCTGGTGAGGTCGTGGCACGCGGGGATTCGCCCGGCCTCGTGGGTGGGGGACTACCGCGTTGCGGCGCGCGCCTGCTCCGCCGCGTGCAGTTCGGCACCCTGTCGGAAGACCTTGTTCACACCCATGCGTGCGAGCAGCCATTCGCCGGCCATCGGCGATGCCTCGGCGATGGTCATCAGGATGCGAGTGGCGTTCGGGTTGACGATGATTTCGGGCTTGTTCTTCTCGATCGCCTTGATGACCGCGCGGGCGACCTTCTCCGGCTTGGAGGTGCCGAGCGTCCAGGGGGCTTTGATGCCATGGGCGACCATGCTGTCGGCGTACATGCCAACGTCCGAGACGAAGCCGGGGCAGATGACCGAGAAGCCGATTCCGCGGTCGCGGAACTCGCCGCGCAGCGATCGGGTCATCCCCATCAATCCGTGCTTGGTGGTGGAGTAGGCGACCTCGTACGGCGTGCCGGCTTTGCCGGCCAACGAGGAGATGTTGACGACGTGTCCGCGCTTGCGCTCCAGCATGCCGGGGAGCACGAGACGGGTGAGCGCGACAGGCGCGAGCAGGTTGACGTCCACCATGTGGTCGAACTCGGCGTCGGTTTGCTGTTGGAAGTGGATGGTTGATTCGATGGCGGCGTTGTCGATGAGCAGATCGACGGACCCGAACTGGGAGAGCGCGACATCCACGAGCGCCTGGCGGGCGAGCGGGTCGGCGATGTCGCAGGGGACGGCGAGTGCACGGACACCGAACTCGGTCATTTCGGTCGCGACCGTTTCCAGCTCGTCCGTGGTGCGGGCGGCGAGGATCAGGTTGACGCCTCGGTCGGCGAGTGCACGCGCGATGTGGACGCCGATCCCGCGGGAGGCGCCGGTGACGATGGCGTTGCGACCGCGTAGCTCTTTCACAAAGACCCCCTGATGTGCGACCGGCGGCTGCTCGTTTCGCGTTCTTGCGAGCAGCGCCGCAGCCTGAGACTCACCTGAGTCGCACTATACGCTTTGTAATATCGAGAGTGATGACCGGATCGATACAGCGCCGCGGGGTGGGTGGCCCCACGCGGGTCCGACGGCGCCTCGTATCATCCGGCGATGGACGATGTCATCGAGGCCGCGCGCCGGCTTGCCCCGCGAATCCGTGCCGCCGGCGATCAGATCGAGGCGGATCGACAGCTCCCGGCCGCGATCGCGGATGCGATGGCGGAGGCGGGGTTGTTCACGCTGCTGACGCCCGCCGAGCACGGCGGGTCGGACGTCGATCCGCTGACGGCGATACGGGCCGTGGAGCAGATCGGGCGTGCGGACGGATCGGCGGGCTGGCTCGCGACGAACAGTTCGTACGAGGCGGCGCTCCTCGGCTGGCTCTCGCCGGGGACGATCGAGGAGATGCGGTCCGAGGACCAGAACCTGCGGATGGCGGGCGCGATTCAGCCGCAGGGCACGGGGTACGCCGTTGACGGCGGGTACCGCGCGACGGGGCACTGGAACTTCGTGAGCGGGATCGTGCACGCGAACTGGGTCTCGGTTGGTGTGTTCGTGCTCGATGGTCCCGGGGGTGAGCGGCTGCGCGACGGGCACGGCGACCCGCTGACCCGGGTGCTGTTCGTGCCGCCGGAGAGCGGGCGGATTGTCGATCACTGGGACACGATGGGGATGCGCGGGACCGGCAGCCACGACTTCGTGATCGACGACGCGTTCGTACGCGCCGATCGGACGATGCGGAACGACGAGCGGCCGTTCGCGACGAGCCCGCGCTACCGGCTGCCGTTCAGCCAGATGTGGGGCTGGTGCCTGCACGGGGGCAACGCGGTGGGGATCGCGCGTGGGGCGCTGGATGACCTGCACACGCTTGCCCAGTACAACGCGTCGAAGGTGACGCCAGCGTTGTTGCGGGACCGCGCGCACGTACAGCTTGCCGTCGGCGAGGCGGAGGCGGTGGTGCGGGCGGCGCGCGCGTTCCTGTTCGACGCCGTCGGAGCGGCGTGGGATGCGGCCTCGAACGGCGCGCCCGACTTCGCGGCGCGTGACCGGGAGGCACGACTGGCGCTGACACACACGGTGCACGAGGCGGGACGGGCGGTCGGGATCCTGTACGACGCGGTTGGGACGCCAGCGATCTTTCGCGCCAACCGGATCGAGCGGGCGTACCGCGACCTGCAGGTGATGAAGCATCACATCGCCGCGTCGCGCCGACACTACGAAACGATCGGGGCCTCGATGCTGCTAGATGAGCTGACGGAGCAGCGCTGAGCGCGAGACTCCGCTGCTAGCATCCGCCCCGCAGCGAGGAGCGTCGCATGCCATTCGCCAATGCCCCTGACGGTGTCCGCATTCACTACGAGCTGGAAGGCAGCGGCCCGCCGCTGGTGCTGCAGCACGGCCTGCTGTCGAGCCTGGAGAGCTGGCGGAGCCGCGGGTACCTCGAGCGTCTCGCGCCGAAGTACCAGTGCGTCCTCGTGGACTCGCGAGGCCACGGGAAGAGCGACAAGCCGGACGACCCGGAGGCGTACGAGCTGCGGACGCGGGTGGTGGACGTGGCCTCGGTGTTGCACGACGCGGGGATCGAGACGGCGCACTACCTCGGCTATTCGATGGGCGGCTGGATCGGCTACGGGATCGCGATCTACATGCCGCAGCGGTTCCGATCGCTGACGATCGGTGGCTTCAGCCCGCTCAAGGCGCCCGCGGTCGAGTGGGCGGCGGTCGAGTCGAATCCGGTGGTGCGTGCGAACCCGCTGTTCGCGCGTTCACTCGATGACTTCCCGTACGCGATGCGACACAGCTTCGAGGCACTTCGCGACTGGCGAGGCGCCTGGCAGGCACTTCACACCACCGCGCTTCCGGTGCTGATGTTCGCGGGGAGCGAGGACCCGAACGACGCCGCGCGCGAGATGCCGCCGCTGGCGACCACGGCCCACGACGCGACGTTCTTCGCGGTTGCGGGAGCCGACCACGGCGGCGCGGCGGACGCCGTCGATGTCGTGGCGCCACGGGTGATGGAGTTCATCGATCGCGTCGAGGCACGTCGCGAGGGGACGCGATGAGCGAGCTGTGGCAGCTCTCAGCGGCGGAGACCGCACGCCTCGTACGTGCGCGGGAGATCAGCGCAGTCGAGGTGACGCGATCGGTCCTCGAACGGCTCGCGTCGGTGAACCCGACGATCACGGCGGTGGTCGACGAGTTCCCCGAGGAGGCGCTGGCCGAGGCGGCACGCGTCGACGAGACGATCGCTCGCGGGGAGGATCCGGGCGCCCTCGCTGGCGTGCCGGTCACGATCAAGGTGGTTACGGATCAGGCGGGGCATGCGACGACGGGTGGCCTGCTGATCCAGCGGGACAACGTCGCTCAGGTCGACAGCCCCGTGGTCTCGAACTTCCGCAAGGCGGGCGCGGTGATCGTCGGCCGGACCAATACCCCGGCGTTCTCGCTGCACTGGTTCACGCGGAACCGAGTCCACGGCCACACGCGCAATCCTCGGAATCCGGCGCTCACACCGGGGGGATCGTCGGGCGGGGCGGCCGCGGCGGTGGCGGCGGGGATTGGGGCGATCGGTCAGGGCACGGACATCGCCGGGTCGGTGCGCTATCCGGCGTATGCGTGTGGGATCCATGGCCTGCGCCCGTCCCTCGGTCGGGTGCCTCAGCACAACGCTTCTGGCGGCGACCGGAATATCGGTGGTCAGTTGATGGCGGTCGCGGGGCCGATCGCGCGGACGATCGAGGATCTACGACTTGGCCTCGAAGCGATGTCCGCCGAGAACCTGCGCGACCCCTGCTACGCGGCGGTGCCGGTGGAGCTTCCACTGGGTCCGAAGCGCGCCGCGATGTGCGTCGCGCCGGAAGGCCTCGATGTTGCGCCGGAGGTCGAGGCGGCGGTGCGCGACGCCGCGCGCCGGCTGGAGGCTGACGGCTGGACGGTGGAGGAGGTGGAGACGCCGCCGATCCGGCTGGCGGGGGAGCACCAGGCGCGGCTCTGGCTGGGGCAGTACCGGCAGGGCGACTATGGCGCGTTTGCACGCGAGGACGATCCGGACGCGAACTTCGCAATCGCGCACATGGAGGCGCGCTGTCCGGCTCCCAACCTCGATCAGATGATGGAGACGCTGCGGGTGCAGGCGACGCTGACACGTCAGTGGCGACTGTTCCTTGAGGAGTATCCGGTCCTGCTGTGCCCGGTGTCCTCGGAGCTGCCGTTCCCGGATCTGCTGATGTTCGAATCAGGCGCGGCGTTCGAGCGGGTGATGGAAGCGCAACTGCTGCAGATCGCATTCCCGTTCATGGGTTTGCCGGGGCTGACGGTGAGTACGGGCATAGTCGACACGCCGCTCGGTCCGTCACCGGTGGGTGTTCAGCTTGTGGCAGGGCGGCACCACGAGGCGCGCTTGCTGCGCGCCGGCGCGGCGATCGAGCGCGGCGGGACGCCGCCGAGCCCGGTCGATCCTCGGGGCTAGCTTGCGTCCTCCGAGCGGGTCGCGACGCGGTAGATAACCGTGTGGCGGACGTGTGCGAGCGTGTCGCCTGCGGCGTTGCGGACGGTGCCGTCGTAGACGATGTAGTGGTGGCCGTTGCGCGCGTAGCCGTCCTGGATGAACGCGGCGATGTCGAGGGGCTCATCGACGTGCGCGGGGGCGAAGTGCTGCGCCTGGGTGCGCGTGTGGATCGAGGGGCCGGCGTAGTCGTATGAGGTGTGGCCGTACCAGCTCATGCGCCCGGAGACGCCGGCGGGATTGGCGTACGCGGTCCCATCGAGGAGGACGCCGGCGAGCCGTTGGCGCGGTGAGGCCTCGTTCGGCGGAACAGCCGGCCAGGGGAGTGCGGTCCGGTAGGTCGGGAGTTGGATGCCGAACTGGATGTTCTCCGGGGTGAGGACGGGCGGGGGATCGGGGACGGGGATCGCGGGCACGCGAGGCGATTCGTGGAAGCCGTCGATGAGGTCGCCGCGGATGCCGCGGCCGAGGGTGCCGACGAGCGCGAGTTCCTCGGCGTCACGCAGGACCTCGAGGGACCAGGCGTCGTCGCCGACGGGGTCGAGACGGACGGTGAGCAGATCGTCGGGGTGGACGGGGCGGCGGAAGCGGACGTCGGCCCAACCCTCGTGAAGCCACGCCGGGCCGAGGGCTTCGAGGATGGCGGGTGTGCACCAGCCGTAGACGATCGAGCCGTAGACGATCGAGCCGGGGACGAGGGCGTCGGGGAAGCCGAACGCCTGCGCGCCGACGGTGGAGTGGATGACGTTCGGTTGATCGGGGTTGGCGGCTTCGGCCATGTAGGAGCGCAGTTGGCGTTCGACGGTTGCGCTCATCGGGTGCCTTTCTCGTACGGCGGCAGGCGCGCGGATCGTGGGCGCGTCTGCTCATAGAGATCGCACGGCGGTCGCCTGAACGGCAACTCCGGTAGGATTCCGGGCGACGAGACATCGACCGATCCGACCCAGAGGAGATGAGCACGATGGCCTACGAACCGATGAACCTCAGCGGGAAGGTTGCGCTGGTGACCGGCGGCAACAGTGGGATCGGCCTCGGGATGGCGCAGGCGCTAGCAGAGGCGGGCGCGGCCGTCTGTATCTGGGGTACCAACCCGGCGAAGAACGAGGTGGCGCTGGCGCAGCTCCAGGCGACCGGCGCGAAGGCCGCGGCGATGATCTGCGACGTGTCAGACGAGGCGGCAGTTGAGGCGTCGTTCGCGGCCACGGTTGAGCAGTTCGGCAAGGTGGACGGCGCGTTGGCGAACGCGGGGGTTGGTGGGAACGGGACGCCGTTCATCGACATCTCGACCGAAGAGTGGCGGCGCGTGCTGGGGGTGAATCTGGACGGGGTGTTCTGGACGTTCCGCGCGGCGGCGAAGCACATGGTCGAGCGCGGCGAGGGCGGGCGGTTGGTCGGCACCTCGAGCGTGTCGACGATCCACGGGGCGCCGCGGAGCGAGCCGTACGCATCGAGCAAGGGCGCGATGCTGTCGATGGTGCGGGGGTTGGCGGTGGAACTGGCGCGTCACGGGGTGACGGCGAACTCGATCATCCCGGGCTGGATCGAGACGCCGATGACGGAGCGCTCGTTTGGCAGCGCGGTGTTCGAGGGCGCGGTGAAGAAGCGCATTCCGGAGCGACGCTGGGGGACGGGCGCGGACTTCGGTGGGCTGGCGGTCTACCTGATGAGCGACGCGAGCGCCTATCACACGGGCGATCAATTTGTGATCGACGGCGGGTACACGCGCTTCTAGTCCGGGTCGATGCGCGTTAGCGCTCGATGTGAACGACCTCCAGCGCTGGCGGATTCTCGGTAACCCGATTGCCCTCGATGCGGCGCCAGCCGTCGGGGTAGGAGACTGCCACGTCGCCGACGCGCCATGTGCCGCTGTTGTAGCTGTACTTGCGGGCGTTCGTTTCGTGTTCGTCGCAGAGTGAGAGGCCTGACTCAGCGTGTAGCCAACCGGCAGGCTTTCCACAGGCGGCCTGGGGGCCGCAACAGTCGTCTCCATAGCCCTCGGCGGTGACTGCCTGATCGCAGCGGGGATCCTCGGGTGCCTGCACTTGCTCACCTCCCTCTGGAGCTCGCGAGGCGGGCACACCGCCAAGGCGGTGTGCCCGGTCCCTCGGGTGCCGATCTACCGGTTGACGTTGGTGATGCCTGGGGCACCGTCGTCAAGCCAGATCGATCGTGCCTGGTCGCTTACGTAGCAGACGTAGCTGCCCATCAAGCCGTGGTAGCGGTAGTTCATCACGTAGTTGGGCCAGGCGGTGCGGACGAGTGGTTCTGGGAACCACGCCTGGTACACCTGATCGTGGATGCGATCGAAGATGTCCTTCCAGATGACCTTCTGATCCTCAAGATCGGTGGTGGCGCGGTTCTTCTCGAGGAGCGCGTCCAGTGTCTGGTCGTTGATGCTGCCGTAATTCGTACCACCAGTGGAGTGGTAGAACGGGTAGACCCACTGGTCCATGGAGAACCCGCCGGGACCCCAGAGGAAGCCGATCGAGTCGTCGAAGTTGCGGTCCGACATCAGTGTGACGTGAGTCGGGTTGTCGACCTCGCGGAAGGCGATCTTCACCTCGGGCAGTTCGCTGACGATTCCGGGGACCACCAGTTCCGCCAGTTCGACCCGGTAGTAGAACGAAGGCATCTCCATCTCAAGCGGAGCGTCGGCGGTGTAGCCGGCGGCGTTCATGAGCTTGGATGCCTCGGCGGGTTCGAATCGGTACCAGGGGCCGTTGGCGGCGGCCGTAGGGTACTCGTCGAAGAGCTGCGGCCATGGCATCGGTGCGTTGGAGTACGGGCCCTCCGGGTTCTGGTTGTCGCCGGAGTTTCGGGCGAGGTCGTACTCGACACGGTCGAACGCCAGCGAGAGGGCGCGGCGCACCCGCTCGTCCTGGAAGGTGGGGTTCTTCATCTGGAACTGGAAGCCGTTGACGTTCGCGCCACGGGAGCGTGGGAAGATCGAGGCGACCATGTCGTCCTTGGTCTTCGCCATGTCCTCGAGGTCTGGCTGATCGCGCGGCGCCCACTCGAAGATGTTGTCCGTCTGGAACGCGGCGCGCAGCGCGTTCGCGTCGTTCTGGGCGATCGCGATGATCTCGTCGAGGTAGGGGAGACCGTCCTCGAAGTAGTTGGGGTTCTTCTTGAAGACGCTGCGCTCGCCTCGGGACCACTCCTCCTGAATGAAGGGGCCGGTTCCGACGGCGACTTCCTGGCGGAGGTCTTCGTTCTCGGCGAGTTCCTTGACGTACATGAAGCCCCACGACGCGAGGGTGGTGGGGAAGTCCGCGAGTGACTGGCCGAGTTTGATCTGAACGGTGTACGGATCGGGGGCCGCAATGGAGGTGACCGCGGACATGACGTCCTTCTGCGTGCCACCGGCTCTCATCAGCTCGAGTGTCGCGACGACGTCCTCCGAGGTGAACTCGCGACCGTTGACGGGCTCCTTCTCGTGCGTCAAGACGCCCTTGCGGAGATGGAAGACGAACTCATCGTTCGCGTCGCTGACGGCTTCCCATGACTCGGCGAGGTCCGGCTCGATTTCCACGTTGAACGGGTCAGCAGAAGCACCGGTCTTGCCTCGGAGCAGCTTGTTATTGGTGTAGTTGAGCGTGTGATAGATCGTTCAGGAGATGGTGCGGTTCAGGTCCATCCGCGGCGGATCCAGGTAGCGGGTGAGCAACGTGCCGCCGTACTTGGCGTTGTTCGCGGGATCCAGTTCCGCGGCGGTTGCGGCCACGGGCTCGTTGTAGATGCCCGGGGCGATACGCACCTGATCGGCGGGAGCGGGTCCTCCGCTGCCTGCTGAGGTTGGTGCCGCGGTGGCACTGCTGCCGCCGCCGCCGCTACCGCCTCCGCCGTCGGCCGGATCGTCGTCTCCGCCACAGCCGATCAGTACCGCGCCGGCGAGACCCGCGCCGGCGGCGCTGGCGCCGCTGTTCGCGATTCTCTGCGGCTGGAAGAACGCGCACCGCTACGCGCTGACCGGCGATCACTTCGACGCGGCCGAGGCGCTGCGGATCGGTGCGATCAACGAGGTGGTGCCGCACGATCATTTGATGGAGCGCGCGCGCGAGCTGGCGCTGCGGCTGGCGAAGGTGCCGGCGGAGTCGGTGCGGCTGAACAAGGCGATCACCACCTACGGTCTCGAGGCGATGGGGCTGCGTTCCGCGCTTAACATGAACGGCGTGATCTCCGCGATCGTCGAGGCGGAGAACGACGGTCCCGACACGGAGCACCTGGACAAGGCGCAGGCCGAGGGTGGGTTCGGGGCGTTCCTGAAGGCACGGGACGATCCGTTCCGTCCGGAGCCGTTTGGTCCGCGCAGCCAGCCACGCGGCTAGCCCGCCTCGGTGGTTGCACCGCTGGAGGGGTTGCGTGTCCTTGATCTGACGCAGGGCGTTGCCGGTCCGCACGCGACAAAGCTGCTTGCCGACTTTGGCGCGATCGTGACGAAGCTGGAGCCGTCCGGTGGCGACCGTTCGCGTCGCGACGGCCCGTTCCCGGGCGACGAACCGAACCCCGAGGCCAGCGCGTCGTTCCTGCTGCGCAACACGAACAAGCGCAGCGTCGTCGCTGACCTCGAAACTCTCGAGGGCATCGAGCTGGCGACGCGGCTCGCTCGGGTGAGCGACATCGTCGTCGAGGACCTGGCGCCCGGACGGCTCGCGGAGCTGGGGCTGGACCTCGAGGCGTTGCGGCGGGAGCGGCCGGCGCTGGTCGTCTGTTCGATCACGCCGTTCGGGCAGGACGGGCCGTATGCGCAGCTCCCGGAGAGCGACCTCGTGCTGCAGGCGATGGGCGGGGCGATGTACGCCACCGGCCACGCGGAGCGAGAACCGCTGCGCCTCGGTGGCGACTTCGCGCTCTCGCATGCCGGGCTGACGGCAGCGTTCGCCGTCTTGCTCGCTGCCTTCCGCGCGGAGGCGGGCGGCGGTGGCGACGCGATCGATCTCTCGATCTACGAGACGCAGGCGGGCGGCAAGGACCGCCGCCAGCTCAACATCCTGGGGCACGCGTACACGGGATACATCGCCGAACGCCGTCCGGCGGCGTTCGCGATCGCGACCGGGGTGAAGCCCTGTCAGGACGGGTTTATCAACCTGCTTGGCTTCGACCGGCTGAACGCGATGCTGAAGATGGTCGGCCGTCCCGACCTCGCCGAACGTCCCGAGATCGGCGGTGCGGCGCACGAGGTGCCGATCGACCTCGTCGAGGAGATCGAGGCGGCGTATCTCGGGTGGTCGTTGCAGCACGAGATGCGCGACGCGGTGCGGATCGCGCAGGAGCACCGCGTGCTTGGCGGGATGGTCTACACCGTCGCCGACACGCTGGCCGACCCCACCTTCCGCGCGCGCGGCGTCTGGGAGCGGATCGAGCACCCGGTCGCGGGCGCCCTCGATTACCACGGGCGGCCGGCGATCCTGTCGGCGTCACCGCGCCCGGAGGCGAAACGCGCGCCGCTCCTCGACGAGCACCGCGACGAGGTGCTGCGGGAACTCATGGACCTCGAACGTTCGGGGGAGGCGCCGGTGGCCGCGCCGTCGGGGTGGCGCGAGCTGCCACTGCAGGGGATTCGCGTCCTCGATATGGCGGTGGTCTGGGCCGGCCCCTTTGCCGCGCAGCTCCTCGCGGAGTGGGGCGCCGAGGTAATCAAGATGGAGCCGATCAATACGGTTCAACCGCAGACCCGGCCGATCAACACGAACAACCCGGGCTGGCTGGCGGGTGATCCGAACGACCCGCCGTGGAACCGCGCGGTGAACTTCAACTGTTCGAGCCTCGACAAGCGATCGTTCACGGGGGACGTGCGGACGGCCGAGGGCCGCGAGGCGTTTCTCGAGCTGGTGAAGACCGCGGACGTGATCGTCGAGAACAACGTCCCGGAGACGATCGATCGGATTGGCCTCAGCTGGGAGGTCCTGAGCGCGATCAATCCGCGGCTGATCTACGTGCGGATGCCGGGCCTCGGGCTGACGGGCGACTACCGGAACTGGCGCTGCTGGGGCAACCACCTGGAGGCGATGGCCGGGCACCTGATCCTGCGCGGCTACCCGGACGGCACGCCGGACATGGCCGGCGAGACCTACGCCTGTGACTCGGTCGCCGGGCTGACCGCGGCGTTCGCGACGATGGCCGCGCTGCGGCACCGCGCCCGCACCGGCGAGGGCCAACAGGTCGAGGTGCCGCAGGCCGAGGCGTTTATGCAGCTCATGGGCGTCGAGTACCTGGACCAGCAGATGAACGACCGCGTCCGCGAGTCGGTCGCGAACGACCACCGCAGCCGCGCACCGCACAACGCCTACCGCTGCACGGGTGACGACCGCTGGATCGCGATCGACGTGCAGACCGACGCGCAATGGCGCGCGCTGTGCGACGTCCTCGAACTGACCGACCTCGCCTCGGACGAGTCGCTCGGCACTGCCGCGGGCCGCTGGCCGCGACGGCGCGAGGTGGATCGAGCGATCAAGGCGGTGACGGTGGGGCGGAACCGCGAGGAGCTGTTCGAGGCGCTCGTCGCGGCCGGCGTGCCGGCCGGACCGGTGCAGGACGACTGCGACGCGTTCGGCTGCCGACAGCTCCGGGCGCGCGACTGGTACGAGCCGATCACCCGCGATGACCTCGGGACGGCCGACTACCCGGGGCGGCTGTTCAAGCTGCGCGCGACCTCGATGCCCGCGCGGCGGCCGCCACCGAAGCTGGGGTCGGACAACGACTACGTGTACCGCGAACTCCTCGGATGGGACGACGCGCGGATCCAGGCGCTGGTCGACGCTGGCTACGTCGGCACGACGTTCAGCGAGGAAGCGCTCGCGCGGGCGCGCGGGCGGTAGGGATAGCTGCGCGGGGCCTTGGTGTTCTCGCGGGCGGGTCCGAGGGTGCTCCCGGAACGGGGCGGCGTGGGGATCTCCTCATCGTTTGGGGTTCGCAAAACCTCGATGGTTAGTAGAGACGCCCCGACGATCTGAATGGAGCACGATGCGTGCGCATCGAGCAGGCAAGCGCCCCCTAGCGTTCCCGCGGTCGCGAACGAAGTCGCGCCTGCCGTTGCTGTTGCTTGCCGTGCTCCACGGCGCCGACGCCGGTCGCAACGGAACCGGCGAAGCGAACGCCTCGGGGGATGGTGGCGGCACCGGCGATGGCGAGCCGGCTGAGCTGCGGGTGTCGGGACCCGAAGGGGTGTATCGGGTGCCCTCGGTGCCGGGGCCGAGAGCGATCAGGACGAAGCAGGTCGCGATCGCATGCATGGTGGTCGCGGGCGCGATCTATCTCGGGTGGCGCGCGTTCTACACGCTGGATACGGGCGTGATCTTCATCAACTTGCCGCTGTTCCTCGTGGAGGTGGGGATCTACTTCAACGCCACGCTGCTGGGGTACGTGACGTGGGCCGAGGTGCGTGAGGCACCGTTCCGGCTTGCAGCGGGTCACACCGTGGACGTGATGATCACGACGTACAACGAACCGGAGGAGATCGTCCGTGCGACCGCCCTCGGTGTGCTGGCGATGGGGTACCCGCATCGCACGGTGATCCTGGATGACGGCCGGCGCGAGTCGATGCGCGCGATGGCGGCGGAGATTGGCTGCGACTACCTGACGCGCGAGACCAACGAGGGCGCGAAGGCCGGGAACATCAACAACGGGCTGAAGCACTCGACGGCGGAGTTCATCGCGGTCTTCGACGCGGATCACGTACCGCAGCGCGACTTCCTGTCGCGGACGCTGGGGTACTTCGTTGATGAGCGGATCGCGATCGTGCAGACGCCACAGGACTACTACAACCTCACCTCGGTGCAGCACACGGCAGCGCAGAACCTGGGAACGCAGGATCACTGGCACGAGCAGCGCGTGTTCTTCGATGTGGTGATGACCGCGAAGAACCGGACGAACTCGGCGTTCTGGTGCGGGTCGTGCGCGGTATTGCGGCGGTCGGCGATCGATTCGA
Organism: Chloroflexota bacterium; assembly: GCA_027593235.1. Classification (GTDB taxonomy): domain Bacteria; phylum Chloroflexota; class Dehalococcoidia; order UBA2979; family UBA2979; genus UBA6627. The sequence goes on along the minus strand of JAQCIU010000009.1, from coordinate 40,639 downwards.
TCGGCGGGATGAACACGGACTGCGTGATCGAGGACATGCTGACGACGCAGAAGTTGCACGCCGCCGGCTGGAAGACCTACTACGACCCGACCTCGCTCTCGTACGGGATCGCGCCCGACGACGCGGTCTCGTTTCAGACGCAGCGGCTGCGGTGGGCACAGGGGGCGATGCAGATCCTCCGTTCGCGGAACAATCCGTTGATCGCGCCGGGGCTGTCGATTGGGCAGCGCGCGAGCTACTTCTCGTCGGTGTCCAATTACTTCGACGCCCACATCCGGTTCCTACTGATCCTGTTGCCGGTGATCGTGATGCTGTTTGGCGTGCCGCCGATCGATGTCGCGCCGTGGAGCTACTTCGGTTTTTTCCTGCCGTACCTGGTGTCGAGCATGGCGGTGGCGGTGTTGAACCAGCGAGGGTTCCGCAGCCTGGTGCGCCAGGAGCGATTTACGTTGGCGAAGATGCTGATCTCGCTGCGCGCGAGCCTGACGCTGATTGCCGGCTCACGGTCGCTCGGGTTCGCGGTGACGCCGAAGCGGGGCACCGGGCAGCGATCGATCGACGCATACGCGCTGGTGGTACTGGCGGCGGCTTCAGGTGGAGCCGTGCTGCTGGGGTTGGCCGGTCTCTTTGGGATCGGTCCGAGTGGTTCGTTCCCACCATGGCTGATCGCGGGGAGCCTGTTCTGGGCGACGCTGAACACGTTGTTGCTGGCGAGCGCGATCCCATTGCTGTGGACGCGCACGTTGCAGCGGAACACGTATCGATTCCCTTGGCGCATCCCGCTGGCGATTCGTAGCCGCGATTCGAAGCGGTCGCACGTTGGCGCGACGCTGGACGTCTCCTGGGCGGGGATCGGCGTGGCGGCGGACTTCGAGGTGGGCGAGACGCTGGACATCCTGCTGCAGCCGATCGGGTCGCCGCCGATCCGGCTGGTCGGGATCGTGCGGTCGAACCGGGAGAACTCACCTCGGATTGGGATCGCCCTCGAGGGATCCGATCGCGGGGAGTTGGACAGGCTGCTGCTGGCGATCACGACGGGTGGTGCGCGGTTGCAGGATCAGAGCGAGGCGACCCACTGGGGCTCCGTCGATCGCTCCTTGCTGTCGGCGTAGGGGTCGCGGTGTCGTTGACGATCGAGCTGCTCAGCGAACTACCGCCGATTCCGCGCGCGGCGCGGGAGGTGCTCGCATTGGCCTCGGACGAGGGGGCGGGCGCGGCGGATTTCTCGCGTGCGATCGAGAGCGATCCGCGGATGACGATGCAGTTGCTGCGGATGGCGAACAGCGCGTACTTCAGCCGTCGCAAGGCGGTCTCGAACGTCCGCGACGCGATCGTGACGATCGGGGTGGCGGAAGCGACGCGGGTCGCGGTGGGCTGCGCCCTGCTCAGCGAGCTTGGCGCACCGAACTCGCCACTGGTGTTCGACGACGTGATGAATCACGGAATCTCGGTTGCTCGCGCGTGGAGCCGCTTCGGCGGTGAGACGGCGGCGGCCGGTGTGCTCGTCGACGCGAGCATCCTTGCGATGACACTCGATCCCGAGAACTTCGAGCTGTACGTCGAGGCGATTCTGGAAACCGAGACGTTCGAGGAACTGCACTGGCTGGAGACCCGGCTGTTCGGGCTGGACCGTTGCGAATTGACCGATCTGTTGGCGGAGACGTGGGAACTTCCAGCAGCGCTGTGCGAGCCGCTGGCCGGTTGGCACGTCTGCCGTGACGAGGAGTCGGCGCTATACGACGCGTTCGCGGCGGTGACGGTGGCGACCGAGAGTGAGTTCCTGGCGGCGTTCGCGACCCGCTAACGCCGGATACGCCCCCTGGTCCCGTGTCAGGCCGCCGCCGAGGTGAGTTAGCCCTCGAGGCGCTGGATCAGCTCGACGCGGACGTGGTCTGGTGCCTCGATGAAGGCGATGCGCATCGTCGGTCCGTTGTTCCGCGGGCCGTCGAGAAGTGTGGCGCCGAGGCCTTCGAGGCGGGCGATGTCGGTCTCGAGGTCGTCCGAGTCGATGCCGAAGTGCTCGAGGCCCTCGCGGAGTCCCGCGTCGCCGGGGGCGAAGGTCTGGCCGGGCATTGGCTCGGAGATCGGGACGCGCATCCCGTCCTCGCTCTGGCAGGTGATGAACCGATCGCCGGCGTCGCGGACCACGTCGGCGACGATGGTGAAGTTGAAGGCCTTGACCCACCAATCGGCGGTCGCTTTGGGATCGTGCGACTTCAAGTGAATGTGGTTGACGCGGTATGGCATGGCGCTCCCTCGGTGGCTGGTGACTCGGCACACGGTATGCGAATCCGCGGTTCCGCGACGAACGTTTCGCGGGAATAACAGCCGGAGCGGCGCATGCGGGTGGCTGTCTGTATTCTTACGATCATTGCGTCGCGGTCGTGGGCGCGATACATAAGGAGGTGGCGCAGGGATCGCGCCGGGGCGCCCTCGAGGTCCGGGAACTTAACGGCCTCGGACGACGTTCTCCTATGCAATTATGCAACGATTCTAATCATTGCCGCGGGCGCCTTGCGTCCGCAGGAGGGTTGCGGGGCCCCGAATGAGTTTCACCGAACTGCCGAGACCACCAATGACGAAGGGGCGACTGGGCGGGATCGCCGCGGTCGCCCTCGTGGCAGCGCTAGCGATGGCGCTGATCCTCACGACGCGGGCGGACGCGCAGCAGGCGATTACCAGCAGCGTGTCGGTGAGCCCGACGAATGCGACGAACCAGATTGGTTCGTCCTATGCCGTGGGTGTGACTGTGTCGCCGGCGCAAAGTGGCGTGCGGGTTCGCTACCAGGTCTTATCGGGCCCGAATGCCGGTGGCAGCGGTGCGCTCGATACGAACTCGAACGGGCTCGCGATCTTCAGTTACAACGGCACGGGCGGTGTGGGAACCGACGCGATTCTCGTCTGGGCAGACCTGGACCGAGATGGCGTCCGTGACAGCACCGAACCCGTCAGTGCAGCGATCGTCCAGTGGGTCGGTGTCGCCGGTACGGGCATCCAGCTCTCGCCGAGCAGCTCCAGCGGTACGCAGGGCAGCGGACACACGCTGACGGCGACTCTGTCGCCCGCCCAAGGCGGCGTCCTCGTCCGGTTCCAGATCCCGAGTGGGCCGAACGTCGGGACTTCGGGGATTGCGATTACGAGCGCCAGCGGACAGGCGACGTTCACTTACAGCGGGAACGGCGGTCTGGGTACCGATTCGATCACGGCGTGGCCGGACTTTCACTCGGACGGCATCCGGGACGGCAACGAGGCGCAGGCGACAGCCACGCGGGTCTGGACCACCGGGTCGACCAGTGGCGTGGTCGTAGCGCCGAGCACAGCACAGCGGGCGGTCGGCGGCCAGCACACGGTGAATGCGACGCTGGCTCCGGCCCAGTCCGGGCTCTACATGCGTTTCGAGGTGACCTCGGGACCGAACGCCGGGGCGCGCGGCGTTGCGCTGACCGATGGCGGTGGGCGCGGCACGTATACGTACCTTGGGCGCGGTGGCGACGGCGTTGACGTGATCGTTGCGTGGGCGGACCTGAATCAGAACCTCCTGCTTGACTCGAACGAGCCGCGAGGACAGGCGACCGCGAACTGGGGAACCGCAACGCCGAGCCAGACGATCATTGTCTCCCCAGGAACGGCGAGCAACCGCGTGGGGACGGTTCACACGGTGACGTCCACGGCTAGCCCGGCGAAGTCGGGTCTGGTCGTGCGGTTCCGGATCACGGCGGGGCCGCACATTGGTGCGGTCAGCCGGGTGCTCACGAATACCGCCGGTCAGGCGACCTTCAGCTACTGGGGAACGACGACCGGGACTGACGCGATCGCGACGTGGATCGATGCCGACGACGACGGGGTGCTCGACAGCGGCGAGGCGCGGGCGACGGCGGCCAAGACGTGGACGTCGACGGTTCCGGTGAAGTCGATTGTGCTGGCGCCGCTGGACAACGTTTCGTTGGTGGGGACCACCCACACGGTGACGGCGACGGTCGGACCGCTGCAGAGCGGCGCGATTGTGCGGTTCTTCGTTTCGGCGGGGCCGAACAAGGGTGACGCAGGGGTTGGCGTGACGAACAGCCTGGGGCGCGCGACGTTTGCCTACCTCGGAGACGGGGGAGTCGGGTCCGACGCGGTGATGGCGTGGCTCGACGTGAACAACAACGGTGTGCGGGACACGAACGAGCCGCAGGCGACGGCGGCGCAACGTTGGGCCTCGACGCAGGCCAGCGGCATCAGTGCGACGCCGACGAGCAGCAGCGGTGCGGTGAACACGCAGCACACGGTAACGGCGACGGTGTCGCCGACGGTGAACGGCGTGCTGGTGCGGTTCCGGGTCAACCAGGGACCGAACCTGGGACGTGAAGGGATCGCGCTGACCAACTCCAGCGGGCAAGCGACGTTCGCTTACCTCGGGAGTGGCGGTGTCGGATCCGATCTGGTGCTGGTCTGGGCCGACACCGATGGCGATGGCGTGATCGACGCCAACGAGCCGCAGACGGCGGTGATCCGAGGCTGGACGGCGGTGGCCGCCAGCTCGTTCGCGCTGACACCGGCGAACGACACGAACCCGGTGAACACGCGGCATTCGATGACGGCGACCGTGGTGCCGGCGCAGAGCGGGCTGCTAGTCCGATTCTAGGTCACGGCTGGCCCGAACACCGGCACGAAGGGTTCCGATGACACCAACAACGGCGGTCGTGCCGACCTCTCCTACGTCGGCACGAAGGGTGTCGGTACGGACGTAGTGCTGGCGTGGGTGGACTTCAACCGCAACGGCCAGATCGATGCAGGCGAGCCGCAGGCGGTTGCGACAAAGCAGTGGACTGCAGCGGTGGCGCCGGCGCTGTCGTTGACGCCCGCGAGCGACACGAACCCGGTGAACAGCAAGCATCAGATGACGGCGACGGTGTCACCTGCCCAGCGCGATCTGCTGGTGCGGTTCGAGGTGACGTCCGGGCCGAACAACGGGACGAAGGGTTCGGACAAGACGAACTCGAGCGGTCGCGCGGATCTGTCCTATGAGGGCAAGGGTGGCGTCGGCAGCGACGTGATTCTCGCCTGGGTCGATCTCGACCGAGATGGGCGCGTGGACAACGGCGAGCCGCAGGCGATCGCGACGAAGCAGTGGACGGCACTCAACGCTTCGGCGATTTCGCTGGTACCACAGTTCGACGATCGGCCGGTCGGCAAGATGCACAAGGTGACGGCAACCGTGTCGCCGCAGGTGAGCGGCGTGCTGGTTCGATTCCAGGTGACGAGCGGCCCGAACCAGGGCGAGACGGACCAGGAGCGCACCGACAACAAGGGCCGCGCCACCGGGAGCTACCGAGGTGACGGCGGCGCCGGCACGGATGTGATCCTCGCGTGGGCCGACCTCGATGGTGACGGGGTGCTCGATGGCGGGGAGCCACAGGCAACGGTGTTCGTGGAGTGGGAGGCGAACGGGAACACGCGGGTGGAGGAGATCTGCGATCACCTCGATCGCTACCAGCACCCGTCGTTGCCTGCGCTGTGCAACCTCGTCGAGGGTGGACAGCTTCCGGCGCAGGCCGAGGCGGCAATCGTCGAGACGATCCTGCGCAACGCAGGGTTCGGGTACTGGCCGTACAAGCGTGGCGGCCACTGGCCGTACACGTCGATCTGGTGGCAGGGCCGTGGGCACCACGGCGGTCACGATGACTAACCGTTAACTCCTTGCGGCGGAGCACTGCGCGATGATGAAGCTCACGATGCAGTTGCTCCGCCGTTCCGCCGCCCTGGCCGCCGCGATCACGTTGATCGGGGTGGCGTGTGGGTCCGACGGAATGCTTGAGGCGGAAACGACGGGGACCGCGGCACCCGTGACTGCTACCAGCGGACCTCCCACCGACGCGCCGATCTACCTCGCGCTGGGCGACTCACTGGCGGTGGGCGTTGGGGCGACGGACTGGCGACGCGGGGGCTACGTACCGCGGCTGCTCGATCTGCTGAATGACGATCGTGGCGGCGCGCCACTTCAGCTGGTGAACGTCGGGCGTTCAGGGGCGGGCACGCTCTCGATGATCGAGGGCGGGCAGCTTGCCGAGGCGGTCGCGATGATCGATGCCCGCGCGGCGACGGCGAGTCGCGGCGACGACGTGCAGGTGATCACGGTCGGCATCGGTGGGAACGACGGTTTCGGCCTGGTCGCGCTGTGCGATGGGGTGGTCGACGACGCCTGCCTGGCGATGGCGGCGGTGCGGATCCGGGACGTTCAGAAGAACCTGTTGTTCATCCTCGAGACCTTGCAGGCGGCGGCGGGTCCGGATGTCCCGATCGCGGTGATGACGTACTACAACCCGCTGGTTCACGCCGGGTGCCCGCTGCATGAATTCAAGCTCATCGGCGATGTGGTGCTTGAAGGTGAAGAGGCGCTGGGGCTGAGCGCCGGGGTGAACGACGAGATTCGGGCGGCGGCCGTCGCCGCGGGCGTTGCGGTCGCCGAGATCGGGACGTTGTCCGAGGGCGAACTGACGGGGGATTGCCTGCACGCGAGCGATCCTGGGCACGCGCGGATCGCCCAAGCATTCCGCGGTGCGTTGAGCGGCTGAGCACAGCGCCGTCCCGCGTGACAGGCGCGAACTGCGCGTGTTCCGAGCGTGGCACCCCCGCCTTGTGACCACCTGAGGGGTGATTCCAGTGCCTCGGGGTAGCTCCGATGCGCCGAATGCTGGTTGTGATTGACCATAACGACCAGAAAACCGCTAACCTCAACCGCGGAACGGCGGGGCACTGGACGGCGTTTCGATGGCTCGAATCCCCGGACTCACATTGCTCTGCGTGCTGGCGCTCGCTGCGGCGTGTCGCGGCGACGGCTCAGGCGTCGTCGTGAGTACCGCGACGCCGCTGGTGCAGGCGACCACGACTGAGTTGTCGGCGCCCGTACCGACGACGGCGGTGTCCGCCGCGCCGAGCGTGACGACCAGCATCCAGCCCGGCTCTCGCTTCACATCGGACGACGCGCTGGAGATCGGCGTGCGCTTCGCGACGGCCGCCGCGCTGATCGACGAGAACACGGCGCGGCTTGGTGTGGCGGTAGTCACCGCTGACGGCGAGCACTATGTGGGCGGCGACGACGGGAAGTTCGCGCTGGCGAGCGTAGTCAAGCTGCCGGTGCTGATCGCGACGCTGGAGCGGGCCGCGCTCGAGCAGCGGGCGCTGACCTCGGACGAACACACACTGCTGAAGCTGATGATCACGGCGAGCAGCAATAGCGCGACGGACGTGTTGTGGCAGTCGCTGGGTGGCGCGGCCGGGGTGGCGGCGTTCCTCGAGCCCCTCGACATTACGTCGATCGATTTCGCGGACGATGGGCAGTGGGGGGACTCGCGCGCGTCAGCGCTGGTGATCGCCCAGCTTGTGGAGTTACTGATCGCGGAGGATTCGCCGCTGGCGGACGAACTGCGGCTGGCAGGCCTCGATCTGATGCAGTCCGTGGTGGCGGACCAGCGCTGGGGTGCCTCGGCGGGTGTCGATCTGTCGCCATCGAGCGGCGCGACGCTGGCGATCAAGAACGGCTGGTACCCGCTGGTCGGGGGCTGGCTGCTGAACTCTGCCGGTGCGATCAGCGTGCCCGACCTGGATGACGATCCGTGGACGCATGTGGTGGTCGTGCTCTCGGAGGGCGCGGCGACAAAGTCGGCGGGCGTGCGGGCGATCGAGGAGATCGCGGCGGCGATCAATCACGCGCTGGTGCCGCCGGCGCTGGCGGTGACGCCGCGGACGCCGACGTTCCCGGTCGCGACCCCCGAGGCCGATTCGACTGGCGATCCCGCAGCGACTGCTACCAGCAGCGCAACCCCGGTCCCGAAGCCGCCGCTATTGCGGTTGGTCGCATCGACCCAGAGCCGCGACGTACTGGTGCCGGCCGAGGGCCGGTTGGTCAACACCGAGGACAGCGCGGATCTGACCCTGTCGTACGAGCTGCCGGCCGCTGCGGCCCAGGAGATGCTCAAGACGTACGCCGGTTCGATGGGCTCGCTGGGCTGGTCCGAGGTGTCCGGGCCGACGACGGTGATTATCTCCAAGCGCGCCGAGGATCGCTGGGTGGCGCTGTCGGCGTACCCAGCGGGGGCTGGATCGATGGTGGTACAGGTGCGGATTTCGCCTGCACCGGGGGTTCGACAGGCAGGCGTTCAGCCGTAGGAGCGGGGCGCTTCTCGACGGTCCTTCGACACTCTTCGACGAGTCCTCGATGCGCCGCTGCGGTTGCCGGTGGGTGAGACCGCGGTCACAGGTACGGTACCGGGGACTGGTAAGCTTTCGGTCATCCTCGATCGTTCGCACCAGAACGGATTCGCGCGTGACCACACCGCCCGAAACGCCTCCCGAGACGCCACCAACCGGGCGGAATCCCGCCAGCGATGATTTCCCGACGGGACCGGCGATCGGTGAGCGCCTACCGGAGATTGCGTTGCCGGATCAGACCGGCGCACTGGTGAACCTGGAGCAGGCGCGCGGCAGCCGCCGGGCGCTGGTGCTGTTCCACCGCTCCGTTCGTTGGTGACCGTTCTGCCGAACGCAGCTCGTGCAGCTGCAACAGCATCTTCCAGAGTTCGAGGCGGCCGGGATCGCGCTGTTCGCGATCTCGTACGACCCGGTCGAGGATCAGCGAAAGTTCGCCGAGGAGTTCGGGATCACGTTCCCGATGATGGCCGACCCGGATCACCGGGCGATTGAGGCGACCGGAATTCTGAACACGCTGGTCCGCCCGGATGAGGCGGTCTACGGGATCCCGTTCCCGGGGATCTACGTGCTGGGGATTGACGGGCGCGTCGAGGAGAAGCTCTTCTTCCAGCACTACCGCACCCGACCCTCGGCCTCGACGGTGCTGCGTGAGGGATTCGGGCTGGACTTCGAGGTCGACAACCACCCGCACGCCGATGTGGCCGGGGATGGGATTCGAATCGAAGCGACGCTGGGCGGCGAGAGCCTGGTCTTCATGGAGACGGCAATGCTCTATGTCGACTTGCATGTCGATCCGGGGCTGCACGTTTACGGCCAACCGATTCCCGAGGGCTACATCCCAACCGAGGTGCGCGTGAGCGCGCCCGAGGGAGTCCAGGTCGGCGAACCCGAGTACCCGCCGACGACGCCCTTCCGGCTGGAGGGGCTGGATGATGAATTCCGCGTGTTTGCCGAGGATGCGCGGGTGAAGATCCGGATCCAGCGACTGGCGCCGGACCTTGAGGCGATCCCGCTGGAGGTGACCGTCAGTTACCAGGCGTGCAACGATCGCGAGTGCTTCCTGCCGCAGACGAAGACGCTGCACCTGGATGTGCCGGTGGCCGCGCTCAACCGCGCGCCGCGGCGGGATTAGAGCGCGGCTGGTGGCCGAGACGCTGCAGGAGCAGTCCGGCGGGGCGCCGCGGATCGCTCTGGGCGAGCCGTTTCCGGAGCTGGTGCTGCCGGGGGTGGAGGACGGGCGCCCGCGTTCGATCTCGCAGTTCCGCGGGCAGAAACTGGCACTGCACGTCTTTGCTTCGTGGTGAGCGGGCTGTCGGAAGCACGTGCCCGGGTGGCACGAATCGACCTCGGCGTGGCGTGAAGCGGGCAAGCTGCAGACGGCGGGGATTGTGCTGGAGCAGCACCCCGATCGTGCGGCGCTGTTCATGCAGTGGAAGCAGCTTGACTGGCCGCTGATGGTGGAGCCGTTCAATCTGCTGGGGTTCACGGCGGTGCCACGCACCTTCCTGCTGGACGAATACGGCGTGGTGCGGATGATCCATCCGCGCCTGGATGATCTGGCGACGGTGGAGGCGGAGTTCATCGAGCGCGAGTTCGCGCCGCCGGCACCCTCCGAGGGCAGCGCGGCGGTGGTGGATCTGCGGCCGGAGATGACGGCGGCCGAACCGACCGACGCGGCTGGCTGGCTGGCGCGCGCGATGGCGCTGGCGACGTGGGCGGGCGCGGCGCGCCTGGACGACGCGATGGCTGCTGTCGACGCTGCGATCGCCCTCGAACCAAGCGACCGCGCGCACTTCGTGGCGGGCGTGATCGCGCGGATGCGCTACGACTCGGACGGACGACAGGCGGGGGACTTCGGGCGCGCGGCGCGCCACTGGGCGACGGCGCTGGAGATTGGCCCGAACAACTACATCTGGCGGCGGCGGCTACAGCAGTACGGTCCGCGCCTGGATAAGCCGTATCCGTTCTACGACTGGGTGCCCGCTGCTCGCGCGGAGATCGCGGCGCGTGGCGAGGTGCCCGTGGCGCTCGCGGTGGAGCCGGGTGGCGCTGAGTTCGCCGAACCGACGGCGACGTTCGAGGTGGCGACCGGCCCCGCGAGCGAGCCGGATGCAGCGGGGCGGATTGACCGCGACATCGAGGGCCTCGTGACTGTCGAGGCCACCTCGATCCCACCGACGGCGGTGCCGGGGGATCCGTTGCGGGTGCACCTGACGCTGCGCCCGGACGCGACGCTGGGCGCGCACTGGAACAACGAGATGGCGCCGACGCAGCTCTGGGTGCAGGCGCCGGCCGGGTGGGAGCTTGACCGCGCGCTGGGGGAGGTGGAGTTGCCGCCCGAGGAGACGAGCGACGAGCCTCGGTCGTTCGAGTTCGAGCTGCGCGCTCCGGTGGACGCGCCGGCGGGCGACGCAATCGTCGAGGCGTATGCGCTGTACTTCGTCTGCGACGACGCGACCGGTGTGTGCATGTACCGGCGGCAGGACATCCCGCTGACGCTGACGGTGACTGGCGGGACGCAAGAGCGGCTGATCGACCCGCACCGCCGGTAACAGGCGGGCGGTCCTCGTTCGGACACGCCGAGGTCGCGTTGGTCCTCGGTGGGTTGGACGGAGGGTTGCCGCTGGGGAGCCGGCCGGTTGCGCTCTAGCGCTCGGCTTCCGGGGCGATCAGGAACAGCAGTGCGTCGATGTGAGCGGCAACATCGAGGGCGAAGTTCAGGCCCTCGGCGTCTTTGCCGCCCGGCGTGAGCACCAGGGTGTTGATGCCGATGACGCGGGCGTTCGCGTCGAGCAGCGGTCCGCCGCTGCTACCGGGATTCACGGCGGCGTCGGTCTGGATGTAGGCGACGCTGTTGCGGACACGTCGGGCGGAGACGATGCCGGCGGAGATGGTGGGCGCGCGGCTGAAGCCGGCCGCGACCACGTCCGCCTCGAACGGATAGCCCCAGGCCCAGACGGCGGATCCCATGGCGGCGGGCGCGGTGGGGTCGGCGAGTTCGAGCGAGCCGGCGCTGATGGGAATGCGCGGCACGGAGAGGACCGCAAGGTCCAGTTCATCGCTTCTGGCGACGACGGTGCCGTCGCGACGCGCACCATTCGAGAACCAGATGGTGGCGGTGGTGGCGGATCCGATGACGTGGGCGTTGGTGACGACGCGGCTCCCGGCGACGACGAACCCGGAGCCGGCGCTCTGTGCGGTCTGAACGTGAACGATGGCACGTTCGATCAGCTCCGCCGGCGGGAGGTCGAGGGATTGCGCGGCGGTGGCGATGCCCGAGGGGACGGGAACGCCGGCCGGCGCGGTGCTCTCGGCAACGACACCACCCTCGGTGGCGACGAGCGGCGACGCCAGGTCCGGCGCGACGTCGTCGACGGCGACCTGGATGACGTGGACGTTCGAGGCGAGCGCGAGGCTGTGGTCACGGATGCCAGAGATGGCGAGGAGCAGCGCGGCGACGGCGGCAAAGCGAACGAGGTGTCCGGACGTTCGGTCGGTCATCGGGCTCTGCGTGTTTGGTCTGCCGGCGTGGGCTCTCATGATCGCTTGCCGGCGCGGCGCTGATCCTGCGGGTTTGCCCTCGGGAGGGCGCGTGGCAGTGCTGATGCGGGCTGCCCAGTTGTGGTGGGTGGGGGCGCAGCTGAGGGGGCGCTAGCGGCAGTCCTCGATGGTGGGTGGCAGCTCGAGGTGTGGCGGGATGGGCGGAAACGAAAACGGGCGCCCCCAGCGGGGCGCCCGTTCCGTTGGTCCGCGGGGTCGCGGGTTAGCGGATGACGACCATCAACGCCTGGCCGGGTGTGAGCACGCCGCCGGTGGCGGCGAGGAACTCCGCGTTCACGAAGTCCGGCGCGTTCAGCACGTAGCCGACGAACCGACCTCGATAGGAGATGAACACGGACTGCGCCCCGTCGCGTGCCAGCACGGCACGGAGCTGTGTGAGGGTGCCGCCCTGTGCGGTGGCGATGGTGACCCCGGAGGCCGGGAGCGTCCCGTTGAAACCACCACCGGCCCCGAACTGGAACAGCGCATAGGTGGAGAGGTGGCTCGTCTGAACGACGAACCGTCCGCCGACCACGCTGCCACCGACGCTGGCCCAGGCCTCGGTCTGCTCGTCCCAGAAGTAGGCGGAGAGGGCGTCACCGTCGACGCCGTCCGGGAGCAGGAACGAGAGTTCGATCGCCGTTGGGAAGCTGGTGAGCGGGTTGCCCAGGGCATCCAGGATTTGGATGGGCGGGTTCAAGGGATCGACGCCCTCCTTGACGAGCTCCCCAAGAACCTTGGTGCTCACCAACTCGTTGCGTCGATCCCTTGAACCCGCCGTCTGAAACCCGTGATCTCTCCGCTGACAAGTGGAACGACGTCGGCGACGCCCAGGATCCAGGTGCCGGGAACCGCCGCGAGGGCGGAATCGGGCAGGGAGTACCGCACGCGAATGTCGTCGTGGGAATTCCCGGGATTAGGTGCGAACAGGAGACGGGAGCCGCTATTGCTATGTCCGAGTTCGACTTGCAGGTTACCGACCGCCGCGTGCTCGATATCGATCTCGACGTAGTCGCCTGTCGGGTTCGCTCCGTTCGTCAACGCGCGGTACGCGTCGACCGCTCCGAACCCCGATTCGGTGTCGAATCCCCCAATGCCGATGTCGACTGCCGTGGCCTGAATCCGGGCAGAGACCTGCGCCTGCGTGAACGATGGGTTCGCCGCCCGGAGGAGCGCCGCAATCGCAGCGACGTGGGGTGTGGCCATCGAGGTGCCGTTCCATGCCCGATACGAAACCCCTTCGACTGCTGCCGGTACCGAGGACCAGATCTCAGCACCGGGTGCGACGACGTCAACGAAGCTCCCGGTGTTCGAGAAATCGGCCACCTCGCGTCCGGGAGTGAGTGCGCCGACCCCGATCACTCCGGGAAACGCTGCCGGGTAGATCGGGACGCCATCGAAATAGTCGTTGCCAGTCGCCGCGACGACAACAATGTCGTTTGCAAGCGCGAGCAAGGTCGCGGACTCCAGCAACGGGTCATGGGGACCCCGGATGCTGATATTGATGACATCAGCTCCGTTGGCGACCGCCCACTCGATACCTGCGGCGACGGTCTCGGATGTGCAAACTATGTCGTCACAAGCACGAACAGGCAGAATCTGAGCCGCCGGGGCGATTCCGGAGCCACCGAGGCCGTTGTTTCGCGGCGCGGCGATCGTCCCAGCAACATGAGTGCCGTGGCCGGATGTGTCCGTGACGTCCGTATCGCCGTCGATGACATCGAAGCCAGGGAGGACGGTCGCCGGGAGGTCTTCGTGCGTGAGGTCGATTCCGGAATCGATGACGGCGACAACGACACCGGCTCCCTCGGTGATCTCCCAAGCATCCGTCTCATTCGTGCTGAAATTTCCCCATTGCAGCCAGAGCAGAGGATCGTTGGATGCAGCTGCGGCGGGAGCTTGAAGGCTGGTGGTTTCAGCAGAGGCGATGCCGGTGAGTTCGTACGTGAGCACCGGTTCGATCGATAGCACGGTGGGCACAGTTGCTAAGGCTAGTTCGACATGTTCGAGGGAACGTGACCGCAGTTCGTGGTTGGCTTCGGTGACGATTACCCAACCAAGCGTTGGGAGTTCCCGCACCACCTCGAAACCGGCCAAAGCAATAGCGTCGAATGTTGCTTCATGGTCGCCTTCAGCCAACTTGATGGCGTATCGACCGGGGACGACGTCTCCAGCGACAGCCGTCGGTTGGTACGCATCCGGAGTCTGCGCCGAGGCGATCGGGGCGTTTGCCTGGCCGATCAGTGCGACGGCGATGGCGAATACGAGCGCAACCGTGGCGAAGCGCCAGGTGCGTCCGAGGCCGATCGAGGTCTTTGAGGGGGTGGGTGGGGTCTGCATGACTACGCCTCCGCTGCCGTTCCGCCGGGACGATATCCGATGCACACGTGAGATGCGCGGAATCCGGACAGAATTATGTCTGTTGGTTGTACGGTGGCTTGCGTTGTGGAGTCATGAGAGCGACAGACAGTTTCTCGAGGGGGAGCGCGATGGTGTTGCGACCCGTCTCGGCCGCCCGCCTTCACGGCCTCCGCTGCGGCACGTGGCGATGCTTACATGCGAACGAACGTTCGCATAGACTCACGGTCTCCGGGGCACAACGTACGCGCCGAGGAGGTCCGATGACGAGGATTGCGTCCGATCCGTGCCCGCGATGCGTGACCGGGGCGCTGCGCGGGCATGAGGACGGGGTGTTTTGCGTGAACTGCGGGACGGTCTTCTACGCGTCGAAGCCGCTGCTGGAGGCGGTGGTGGATCTGCGACGCGCACGCGAGGGGACGCGCTGGCGGCGCGCGGGTTGAGGCTCGATACGGCGGGCGGGCGGTTCGCCAGTTGGAGAGCCGGGGTGACGTCCGGGGCCCCGTTCGGGCCGGCGGGGCGCGCTCGCGTAGACTCCTCGCGGTAGAGGGCGGTCTCGATAGCCCTCGGTTGTGGGGGCTGCTGTGTATTGCGATGCCCATCCACTGGCGCAGGTTGCGGTGGCGGTGCTGGTGATCGGCGGGGTGTCGCTGACACTGCGGCGCTTTGGGTTGTCGATGATGACGACCCGTGCGCCGATGCGGACGCCTCGCTTCTGGTGGATGCTGGTCGCGTTCATGGGACCGCTTGGGATCGCGAACCGGCTGCTGTTTTGCGATGGGCTTTTCTTACAGTTTGCGGTGATTGCGACCGTGGCCGGCGCTGGGATCTGGGTCGGCGACCGGATTGTGCCGCGCCGGCGATAGGTACGCCTCGAGGGATGCGCCTCGGCGGATAGGCCTCGATAGGTACGCGTCGACGGATGCGCTACGGCGCGCGAGGTTCCTCGAGGGCACCGTGCCGCGCGGGGCCCGGTCGCGCGGTTACCACCCACGAGGGCAGTCGGCCTACCGTGTCGCGGTAGCTCCCAGAGCGTGGGGTTCGACGGACCGGGCTCGCTGTCTGTTAGGGATGAAGGGAGCCCGATGGACCGGGCTCGCTGTTTGTTAGGGATGAAGGGAGCCCGGCGAACCGGGCTCCCAGGTCAAACGGTCCGCGGTGACTGCCAGCCGTCTTCCGGTGCATCCGATGGGCGGCAAGGGCCGCGCTCCGGTCCGGGCTGGCGGTCCCGGTTGGGTCTAGTAGCGGCGGTCGCGATCGCGGTCGCGGCCTCCGCCGCCACCGCCGTATCCACCGCCACCGCCACCACCGCCGTAGCCACCACCGCCGCCACCGGCGCGCGGGCCGCGGTCCTGACGGGGGCGTGCCTCGCTGACGGCGAGGGAGCGACCGCCGAAGTCGGCGCCGTCGAGGGCTTCGATCGCCTTCGCGGCATCGTCGTTGCCCATTTCAACGAAGCCGAAGCCACGCGGGCGACCGGTCTCGCGATCGGTCGGTAGTGCGCAAGAGATGACTTCGCCGTATTGACCAAACAGCTGCTCAATCTCCTCTTCGGAGGAGGTGTAGGGGAGATTCCCCACGTAGATTCTCTGGGCCATAAGACTTGAACTCCACGCCGGACTGAACCGGCTCATCAGCCGCATGAACTGCGGCAACCCTGGGATGCTCAGCTGCTCGACGTGGTGTTCGGATGACACGACCAGAAGCGGACTGAGGGTCGCTGACCGCACGGTCAGTCGATAAATCGTACCTGAGCGACGGACGCGTCGCACGGGCCATTTGCCCAGTTCTGGGGCGGCGGATTTGGAGTCGAAGGTGGGTTCTGTATCCTTCCGGTTACCTGACGTCGCGGGCCGCGCGGTGGATGTCAAGGAGCGCACGATGGTGATTTCAACGGTGCTCGATCGCTTCCTCCAGGGGCGGCGGTTGAACGACGAGGAACTGCACGAGTTGCTGGACACGACGCCGGAGATGCATGACCGCGTGGTGACGGCGTTGGAGGATCGCTATCTGACGCGTCGTGCGTTGCGCGGGATGATCGAACGGATCCCGGCGCTGCGGGTGGATCTTGGCCGGCGGTTGCTGGCGCGGGAGCCGCGCACGCTGGATCTGCTGGAGTTGATCCAGGATGTGCCGGAGTTGCGTGAGCTGGCGCTGCAAGCGCTTCGCGGCGACGGCGTGAGTCCGGTCCAGATGACCCGGGTGGCGCGTCGCAATCCTCGGCTGCGCGAGGCGGTGGTGAACGCGGTGCTGTCGCAGGAGCGGACGGTGGAGCGGATCAGCGAGCTGGTCGAGCGGATGCCGGGCAGCGAGGTGCTGGTGGTGGACCGGCTGCGAGCGCTTGGCGTGTCGCCAGCGGAGCTGGAGTCGATCGTGACGGCGGTTCCGCAGCTACGCCCGGCGACGGCCCCGGGGGCGACGGCGCGATCAGTTGCTGCGGAGTGGCGATCGAAGCCGGACCGTCGGGCGGCTCCGGTGCGGGATGCGCAACCGACGAGGACGGCGCCGCACCGTGACGCGCAACCGCTGCGTGACGCGCAACCGGAGCGACGGGCGCAGCCGCAGCGAGACTCGCAGCCCGATCGCCCGCCGCGGCAGTCGCGGCGCCGGGGCGCCGCGGAGGATCTGACGGCGGAGCCGATCGGTGACGACGAGGGCTTCGAGCTGGTGACCGAGCCGATGCCGAGTGGCGAAGCCGTCAGCACCGAGGTGTCGTTGCCTCCGCCGCCAGCGGCGCGGGGTAGCCGAGCACATGACGCCGGCGGCGGCGGGCGCCCCGATCCGTGGGCGGATACCGCAGCACCGCCAGAGGACGAACTCGATCTACGCTGGAACAACCGCAACGGGTAGAGACCGCGGCGCCCGGCGCCGCGGTTGCGCGGGTGCTAGTCGCCAGCACCGCCCGCGTCAGCGGGCCCCGCGGGGGGCGGCGTTCCGGCGGCACCCGCCGATGGCGTGAGTGTCCCGTTGCGGACGAGGCCGATCAGGTCGACGAGGCTGACGCCGATTGTCTGCTTGAGCGCCTCGTCGGTGGCACCGAGCGCCGCGGGGGTAAGCCCGAAGAGCTGACTGGTGGGGCCGCCCGCGCCTCCGTTGCCGCGGCTGCCGCCGCCGAAGTCGACGATGCGGATCTCGTCGACGTGGCTGAGCGGTGATGCGGCGGCGGCGACGATGCCCGGCAACGCCTGGATCACATCGGTGGCGAGTTGCACGCGGATCGCTTCGTCGGTGTATTGCTTCAGCGCTTCCGCGCGTTCACCGAGGCCCTTCGCTTCCGCGCCAAGTTTGGCGGCGATCGCCGAGGCCTCGGCGTTACCGCGGTCAGAGATCTGGCGGGCGTCACCTTCACCGGAGAGGACGGCGGACTGCTTGTTCGCCTCGGCGCGGGCGACGATGGCCTGGGCGTCCGCTTCTGCCTGGAGGATGGCGCGCTGCTTGTCGGCCTCGGCGTCGAGGATCTGGCGTTGCTTGTCGGCCTCGGCGATCGCGACGACCTCGGACTCCAGTTCCTGGCGACGCTGCTGGGCACGCCGTTCGGCGAGGGCGGTCATGGCCTCGGCGACGCGTTGTTTGGCTTCGGCTTCGGCCTGCTCGGCGGCCTGCTCGGCGCGGGCTTCCTCGGCGGAGGTCTCGGCGTCGTAGGCGGCCTTGCGGACGTCGCGGTCCTTTTCGGCCTCGGCGATGGCGGCGTCGGCTTCGGCGCGTGCGCGCTCGCTGGCCTGACGGGCGAGCGCCTCGGCGACGGCGGCTTCACGGTCGGCGTTGGCTTCGCCGATGCGGGCGTCTCGGCTCACCTCGGCGGTACGGCGGCGCCCGAGGGCATCGAGGTAGCCGACTTCGTCGCTGATGTCGCGCAGGGTGAGGGTGTCGAGGGTGATGCCCATCTGGGTGAGCTCGGCCTGGGCCTGCTCGGCGATCTGCTCCTGGAACGCCTGGCGGTCCTGGTAGATCTCCTCCGGGGTGAGCTGTCCGCAGACGCCACGGAGGTGGCCTTCGAGGACGGCCTGGACGTCGCGCTCGATGTCCTCCTGCGGGCGACTGAGGTAGCGCTCGGCGGCGTTGATGATGCCGGTGTCGTCACCGGCGACCTTGAAGAGGGCGGTGCCGACGACGATCAGCGGGACACCTTCCTTGGAGATCGCGTTGTGGGTCGCCACCTGAGTGCTGATGACGTGGAGCGACATGCGCTCGAATTCCTCGATGATCGGGAAGACGAATGTGCCGCCGTTCCTGATCACACGGAAGCCGACTTCTTCGATCTCACCGGCGGCGTTGCGCCGCTTGTTGCGACGACCAGAGATGACGAGCACTTCGTCTGGTCCGGCGCGCCGATAGCGGCGTGCCCAGGTTCCGATAATTGCCCCGAATACGAGGACGATGATCAGGACGATCAGTCCGATGCCTGCCGCCATTGGTTACCCCACCCTTCGGCGCTTGGCCGATTTGCCTAGCTGGTGGCGCGAACGACGACTTCGCCCGCGACCACGCTTTCGATCGTTACGACAGTGCCCTGTTGGATTCGGACCTTCGCGGCCGACCGCGCGCCCGCGGTGTGAGTGCCACCCGACCGAGTGAACTGCACCCGTCCGATGCCCTGCTCCGGGATCGTGAGCGAGACCAGAACGTCTTCGCCGACGAGATCGGTGAGGTTGAAGCCGGACGATACCGACTGGCGCATGAATGCCCGCGTCATGAGGACGACGACGCCGGCCATCGGGAGGCCAGCGGCGACGCCACCGGCGGCGGAGAGCAGCGGCGGGACCTCGAAGTAGCCGCTGAGGAGCCACGCGATCGAGCCGAATCCCGCGAGGAACGCGGCGATGCTCTGCATGTTGAAGACGCCGCCGCCGTCATCGATATCGAGGGCGTCGCCGAAGAACTCGAACGCTTCGCCCATCACAAAGGTGACGACGAGGAGGAGTGCGGCGACGATCGCGATCGCCATGAAGACGACCGTGTCGACCTCCTGGCCCACGTTGACGTCGATGAAGTCGAGCAGATCGATGTCCACAGGCGTGTCCCCTTGGCGTGATTCTAGCCATTGGTTTATCAGCGTGCACCGTTGTCAGCCAGAAAGGCGACAGCGAAGCGACGGGTGGAAGGACGCCCGGCGCCTCGTTTCGGTGGTCGGGCTCGGCTATCATCGCGCCGCTTCGCCGCGCCGTGGACGGCGCGGGAGCGTGATTGTTCGGTGAGCGACGGGTCCAACGGGACCAACGGGACCAACGGGGCCAACGAGGGGGCGAGCGATGCAGGAGTTCGAGGGCAAGGTGGCGGTGGTCACCGGAGCGGCGTCCGGGATGGGGCGCGCCTTCGCGGAGCGGTTCGCGGAGGAGGGGATGAAGGTGGTGCTCTCCGACGTGGAGGCGCCGGCCCTCGAGGCAACGGTCGCGGAGCTGCGCCAGCGCGAGCTGGAGGTGATTGGCGTGACGGCGAACGTCGCCGATCCGGCGCAGATCGAGGCGTTGGCGCAGGCGACGCTGGATGCATATGGCGCGGTGCACGTGCTCTGCAACAACGCGGGTGTCGCGGGCGACCTCGATTTCGTGCGCAACCGCGGCCTTCCGCTGTGGGAGCAGTCGCCGCGGCTGTGGGATTGGACGTTCGGGGTGAACGTGGACGGGGTGCTGCACGGCATTCGCACGTTCCTGCCGATCATGCTGGCGCAGGACGAGCCGGGGCACGTGGTGAATACGGCCTCGATGGCGGGCCTGCTCGGCGGATCGGCGGCCGGGATCTACGGCGCGACGAAGCACGCCGTGGTGCGCATTTCGGAGGCGCTGTACTTCCAGCTCCAGGAGCGGAACGCGAAGGTGCACGCCTCGGTGTTGTGCCCGGGGATCATCAATACACGCATCTTTTCGTCAGGGCGGAACCGTCCCGACGACCTCTGGGGCGACGACGAGCAGCCGACGGCGGACGAGATCGCGACGCGGATCGCCGAGGGTGATGCGTACTTCGCACACGGCCTGCCACCTCGTCAGGTGGCGGAGCAGGTGCTGGGCGCGATCCGCGACGAGCAGTTCTGGATCCTGACGCCGGACGTGCCACTGGACCGGATCCGGTTGCGGACGGACCACATCCTGGCGGGGACCAACCCGCCGCCTCCGCAGCCACTGACGCCGCCGCGCTCCTAAGCGGGGGCGTCAGCGGCGCCGACACCCGTCGCGCCCTCGTCAGTCGCGCATCACCCTCGTGTTTGGCGTGGGGGAACATCAGCCCCGCTGTAATGCTTGCGCAAGAAACGACACGGGGACGAAAGCTCGGCGACGGACACTTCCTGGCAGGCCCACTCGTGCTCCAGGAGGTATTCGTGTCCCAGGCTCCCGGTTCGTTTCTCGCTCGCCGTCCGAGTCGTCGCGCATTGCTGCGCGGGTTCGGAGTCGGCGTCGCCGGCGTCGCCGGCGCGGTGTTGATTGGCTGTGGCGACGATGATGGCGATCCCAGCGCCACGCCAACTGAAGAGATGATGGATGACGACCCGTCCGCCACCGCGACCGAAGAGATGATGGATTCGATGGACCTGCCCGACGCCGACCTCGGCGCGGCGAAGGACTTCGCGCTGGTCAACGGCTGGTTCCGCGACGAGCCGGTCGTCTACTACGACTTTGGCACGCAGTCGCCGGCCACCGGTCCAGTTGTGGCGACGGCGCCGATCTGGGTGTTCATCACCGGCAAGGATGGCGACGGCAACCCGGTCTTCGTCGAGGAACAGCACAACATCATCGACGCGCTGCCGGGCGAACCCGGGTACTCCGACCTGTGGCAGGTGAACCTCGTGACGGTCCCCGAGGGCTACGTGGCGAACTCGATCCACTCGGCGGCGGATCTGCAGGCGATGTCGTACCCGACCGAGGTGCCCGGCCTGCTGGTGAACTGCCCGGTCGTGCCGGCCGGATCCACGCTGGAGCAGGGCGAGGAGCTGGTGAGCGGTTGGTACCGCGATCAGCGCGTGTTCTACCCGGACTTCGGTGCGAACCCGGCGGTCGCGGTCCCGATCTGGGCGTTCATCACAGGCATGGACGCGGACGGCAACCCGCTGTTTGTCGAGGGCCAGAACAACATCATTGACGCGCTTCCGGGCGACGCCGGGTACTCGGCCTTCTGGCTGGTGAACCTGGTGGTGGTCCCGGACAACTACGAGCCGAACAGCATCACCAGCGCCGCGGCGGTGGTGGACTCCGGCTTCGAGGTTCTGCAGCCGGGTCTGGTCGTGAACTGCCCGGTGGTTACGCCTTCGGCGTAGTCACTTTCGTCCCGCCGTCCGTGACGCGCATTCCTCTGGGCGTCACGGACGGCGGTCCCTCCGGCTTCCGGTCCCATCCCGCGTCCCGCCGTGTTGGTCGCGATGGGCCTCGGCTGGCCTATCATCCGGTCGAGACAGATCGCGCCGGGATAGGGAATGCATGACCACCGCACGCCGGATTGAGCACCAGCTCGAGGCCTACCTCTCGAACGAGGACAGCGCCGACATCAGTAACCCGATTCACTCCAGCGAGGTGGCCGCGAAGTTCGGCTTCCGTGGCGCGCTGATCGGCGGGGTGACGGTCTGGGGCTGGGCGACGCCCGCCATCCTCGAGGCGCTCGGCGACGGCTGGCTCAGCCGTGGCTGGTCGGAGTTCGGGTTCCGCCAACCGACCTATCCGGGCGACCAGCTCACGATCGTCGCGGAGCCGGTGGACGACGATTCCGGTGCGTGGTCGATCACGATGACGAACCAGGATGGCGTTCAATGCGTCTGGGGCACGGTTGGCCTCGGCGATGCCGACTGGCTCGACGAGTACACGACCCCGCAGCAGATGACCGACGCACCCGCGCCCGACCCGCGCCCGGCGCTCGTGCTGGAGTCCGCACCGGTCGGACAGGACTGGCTGGCGAAGTCGATCGACGCGACGCCGGAGCTGGCGCGCGAGTTCGCGGCGGACAAGCAGCACTCGGACGACGCGCGATTCGTCGGCGATCAGCCACTGCTGCACCCGGCGTGGACGGCCGGATGGGCGGAGAACCTGCTCCGGCACAACACGTACGTGCCCAGCTCGATGCACACGCGTAGCCGGATCCAGCACCTGGCCCCGATTCACTCGGGACAGGTGGTGACCGGCGGCGCGCACTTCCTGGAGGCATACGAGCGCAACGCTCACCACTTCGCCAACTACGACGTGCTGCTGCGCGGCGCGGATGGAACGGACCTCGCGCGGCTGCGTCACTGGACCGTCTTCCGCATCGCGACGCCCGAGGAGCGGGCCGCCGCTGGCGGTTAGCGCTCGGCAGGCGAGGCGGTCCGCAGGGATTATCGCTCGGCAGACGTCGCGGGCGCGCTAGCCGGCGAGTTGCTTGCTGAAGTAGACGCGGCGGAAGCCGTCCTCGCCGCCGCGTCGAGTCTCGACGAACCCGCGTCGTGGGTAGAAGGCCAGGTTCTCGGTCATCGCCTCGTTGGTGTAGAGCCGTAACTCGGTGAGCCCGAGCGAGCGAGCGTGTGCTTCGCACGCCTCGATGAGTCGCGAGCCGATCCCCTCGCCCTGGCGTTCGGGCCGGACGGCGAGGTTGTCGATGTAGAGATGATCCGCTTCGCGCCAGAAGACGGCGACCGCGGCGGATCCGTCGGGGTCCTCGGCGATGTGGACGGCGTCTCGGGCGATCAGCGCCGGGTAGTCGGCGGTCATCGGAGCGGGCTGGCGCCCAATGCGTCCAATGTAATTGCGGTAGGCGGCATCAACGCAGCGGCGCACGGCGGGGAAGTCTTCGGTGGTGGCCAGGCGGAGGGTCAACGGCGCACCGGACGACGGCATCCCGGAAGGCGCTACCAGAACCCGGTTTTGTAGAACTGTCCGAGGTGCTTGTGCCCGCGGATGCCGGCGTTGTTGACGCGGCGAAAGTGCTTCGCGCACAGCTCGATCGTGAGGCGCTCGCGATCATCGGGGTCGTCGCGCCAGCGGGACACGGCGACCTCGCGAAGTGGCTGGGCGGAGCAGAAATGGCAGCGGGTCAACGGCATGCCGTGATCCTACCGGTTATCGAGGCGGGCGCCAGCCGGTGAGGCTGGGGACAGCCGCTAGCGCTTCCGGTAGTCGGTCGTGCGCCAGTGCTCCGGCCGCACGCGGAGGAGCACGGAGCTACTCTCGCTGTCGCCCATCGCCGCGAGTCGCCGCTCGGCCTCCGCTGCACCGAGGTAGCGCCCGTACAGGCGCTTGAGGAACTCGAGGGTCGTGCGATCGCCGATGCTGGTGACGACGCCCTCGACGCTGACGTAGCCGGGTGGGTTCGTTTCTCGCTGGGCGACCAGCGTGACCCGCGACCCCACCTCGAGCAGCTTCGCCTTGCGCGAGGTGCCGCTCATCGAGAACTCGATGTCGCCGCCGGGTTCGTAGAGGTACCAGATGGGGGCGGCGGAGGGACCGGCGCCCGCCTCGTTGATGGCGAGGACGCCGATGTGGAGCTCGGCGAGGAAGGCCTCGCGCTCGTCGCGGGTCATATAGAGGGACATCGGGGAGCCTTCGCGCTGCAGGGCGTGGTTGTTCGGGCGGTCATAGTACGGGCCACCGGAAGCTGACAGCAGGCGGTGCCGCTCAGCCGTAGACTCGCGCAACGATCGGGGAGTCGATGGCCGAAGCGACCGAGATTCCGGGCGAGCCGGGAAAGCCGCGCGTCCCGCACCTGGCGATTGCCGCGCTAGGCCTCGTGACGATCGCCGCGTATGGCGCGGGCTTCTACGCCTTCGGCGTGCTGCTGGGACCGATCCTCGATGACACGGGCTGGTCGGAAGCGCTGGTCACGGCGTCGTTCTCGGCGACGGCGCTGATCGGCGCGTTGGGCGCCGCGCAGGCCGGTCGGCTGATCGATCTCATTGGTGCACGACCGGTGATGCTGTTTGGCGGACTGGCAGGCTGCGCGCTGTTCGCCGCGTCGGCGGCGATGACCAACCAGTTCCTGTTCTTCGTCACGTACGCCCTCGGCGGTGGGCTGCTTTCGGCGTCCGGGTTCTACCACGTGACGCAGGCGGCGACCGCGAAGATCGCGCCGGCGAACCCGGCGCGCGCAATCATGCTGCTGACGCTCTACGGCGCGTTTGCCGGGCCGATCTACCTGCCGGCGACGGGCTTCCTCGTCGAGGCGACCGATTGGCGCACGACGATTGTCGTGCTGGCGGCGGTGTCGGCCGGTGGCTTCATCGTCGCGTCGCTGGCGCTGCGCGGGGGCGGGCGGATCAGCCGGCCGTCCGGGCCGGCGCCCTCGGTACGGCAGGCGCTACGCGATCCGGTTGCACGAGGGCTGCTCACCGCCTCGTTCATCGGTGGGATCGGGCTGAGCACGATGATGGTCTACCAGGTGCCGCTCATGGTCGGCGCGGGACTGTCGTTGAGTACGGCGGCTTCGATCTCCGGCGTTCGCGGGTTTGCCCAGTTCGCCGGGCGCGCTGGGGTCATTCCGGTGCTGCCGCGGTTCGGGACGAAGCGCGTGCTGGTTGGTACGTATCTGCTGGCCGGGGTCGGGGCGGTACTGCTCGCGTTCAGTGGGAACATCGCGATCGCCCTCGTTTACGTGGTGATCGCGGGAATCGCGATCGGTATCTGGTCGCCGATGGCGGCGATCTACGCGCACGAGTTGGTGCCGCTGAACCGGGTCGCGACGTTGATGGGGACCGAGCGGATGATCGGCGGCCTCGGTGGCGCGGCCGGTCCGCTGGTCGCGGGGATCATCGCGGAGACCTCCGGTAGCCGAGGCCCAACGATCGTGATCGCCCTCGTCGGGACGGTCACCGCGGCGGTGGTGTTGGGGCTATCGGGTCGCGCGCCACGCACCGAGGCCAATCCGTCCGCGCAGCAGAGCACCGGCGGCTAGCCCTCGAGGGCAGCGCGCGACCGGGGTGCCGCGGCGCCCGCGTTCCCCCTCGACGGGCGAGCGCCTAGGCTGTGCGCTTCGCGTCCAGCCTCCTGTCGAAAGGGCCGCGTGCCGACCGACGCTCTCACACCGTCTCGTGAGCCCCTCGGTGGGGGGCGGTTCTACTACGGGTGGGTGATCGTCGGCGTGGGCGCGCTGGTCGCGTTCAGCAGCGGTCCGGGTCAGTCGTTCGTCTTCTCGGTCTTCATCGACTCGATGATCGACGACACCGGGTTCTCGCGTTCCACGATCTCTGCGCTCTACACCGTGAGCACTGGCGTCTCCGCACTGATGGTTGCCGTGATCAGCCGCATGGCGGATCGCTGGGGCGCACGCTCGAACCTGATCCTCGTTGGTGTCGCCTTCGGCGCGGCCTGCTTCGGTATGGCCTTTTCGGCCGGGCTCGCCGCGTTCTACGTGTCGTTCGCTGGGCTGCGCGCGCTGGGACAGGGCTCGCTGACGATCAACGCCACGCTGATGGTGAACCAGTGGTTCGTCACGAAGCGCGGTCGCGCGATCGCGGTGATGGGCCTTGGCTTCCCGCTCTCCAACGCGGTGCTCCCGCCGCTGGCGCGCTTCCTGATCGACACGATCGGCTGGCGCGAGGCTTATGGCGTGCTCGGCATCATCGTCATGCTGCTGGTGATCCCGCCGGCGATCTTCCTGGTCCGCAATCGCCCGGAGGACATGGGCCTCCACCCGGATGGCGCGGACGAGGCTCCGTTGACCGAGCGGGCGGTTGGCTACGATCCCGCGGTGGCGGCGCGCCGTCGGGTGCTGACCTCGCTCGGTTTCTGGATGCTGGCGATCCCGTTGGCGACGCCGGGCCTGGTTGTCACGGCGCTGGTGTTCCACCAGACCTCGATCTTCGAGGAGAACGGGCTCAGCGCGACGACGGCGGCGGCGGTGTTCGTCGTGTTCGCGATCGCGTCGGCATCGACCTCGATGGCGGCGGGATTCCTCGTCGACCGGATCGGACCGGCGCGGCTGTTCATGGTGGCGATGGTCGGCCTGATGACCGTCTGCCTGCTTGCGCTGGTGTTGAACTCAATCTGGATGGCGCTCGTCTACGTGGTTGGCATGGGAATGACCGGCGGGACGCAGCGAATCGTGCAGGGCGTGATCTGGGCGCACTACTACGGACGGGTTGGCCTGGGGCGCGTGCAGGGCTCAGCGACCATGGTTGGAATCACCGGCGCGGCGATTGGGCCGCTACCGCTGGCGCTGATGCACCGGCTGACCGGGAGCTACGACTTCGGCGTGATCGTGATGGCGACGCTGCCCGTGCTCTCGATCCTCGCGGTCACGCTCGGCCATCCCGAACGGCGAATTGCCGCCGGCATCGCCGCCGAGAGCGCGTCGCCCTAGCCCTCGATGTCGAAGCCTTCGAGGCCGGTCGTTCAGGCGGTGGGCTGGTCGTTGGGGCCGTCCGAACCGGACGGCTCATGTGCGGGTGCTCAGCAGCCGGGTTCGCCGTAGTTCCCGCAACAGTTCGATCGTGTGCGGACCTTCGTCCAGGTGTTCCGAGCAGCGAGCCGCAGCTTCTCGTGGAACGGCCCCTCGTAGGAGCGCCAGTTGGCGATGACGTGCATTGGCGACTGGCGAGGCTGGCTGGGATCTGGTGCGCACATCGGCTTCACCCTCCGCGGATCGATGTCCGAGGCATGTGACCTCCAGCGTACGCTCAGGGCTACCGCCGGTACACGAACCCGGGGAACGATTCGACAGTCTTCAGATGAACATTGGTCGTCCAAGCAGCGTTCGAGGATGGCTCGCCTGGGTCGGGGTTGCCGTCCTCGTGCTGCTGGTTCTCGGCGCCGTGCTGCGCAACACCGACCGATCCGCGCCCGCGGCTCCCGAGGCGAGCGCCACCACTGGCAGCTCCGACGCCCCGCCGGCCGCGACCGGCCGTCCGGTTCCGGGCGCGACCCGCGACTCCCTCGAGGTCGGCGGACGCACGAGGGAGTGGCGGGTGTACGTCCCCGCCTCGCTCGCGCAAACCGGCGAGGTGCCGTTGGTCCTCGGTCTCCACGGTGGCCTCGGATCGGGCGGGCAGTTTGCTGCCGACGCCTACTTCGACGAGCAGGCGGAGCGCGGCGGG
The DNA here is from genome assembly GCA_027593235.1 of Chloroflexota bacterium. Taxonomy (GTDB): domain Bacteria; phylum Chloroflexota; class Dehalococcoidia; order UBA2979; family UBA2979; genus UBA6627. The sequence continues at coordinate 13,569 of JAQCIU010000009.1, read as the reverse complement.
TTCATCGCGGTCTATCCGGACGGCATCGAGCGCGGGCGGCTCCTTGAGGCACGTACCTGGAACGCCGGCGGCTGCTGCGGGACGGCGATGAAGGAGCAGGTTGATGACGTCGGGTTCATTGCGGCGCTGATCGCCCAGCTCGGAGCTTCGTACCCGATCGATCAGGACCGCGTGTACGTCGCCGGGCATTCGAACGGGGCGATGATGGCGCAGCGGCTGGCGTGCGAGCTGCCCGATCTGATCGCGGCGATTGCGGTCTACTCCGGGCCGCTGCAGACGTCCTGTACGCCCTCGGAGCCGATTTCGGTGCTCAATATCCACGGGGACGCGGACGAGAACATCCCGATCGGCGGCGGTAACGGCCCGCGCGCGCTCACGGATACCGACTACACCTCGCTGGCGGCGACCGCCGCGACGTGGGCGGCGCTGAACGGCTGCGACACCACGCCGCGCGCCACCGTCGAGGGCGCGGTCACCACCTCGAGGTGGGACGGGTGCGCCGAGGGTGTCGTGGTGGAGACGCAGGTAGTGGCCGGGGCGACGCACGCCTGGGCGGGCGGGGCACCGACCGGTCCGCTCCGCTCGGATCCGAGCCGGGACCTCGATGCGTCGAGCGCGATCTGGGATTTCTTCGCGGACAAGGTGCGCTAGCGAGGGCGACAGTCAGGCGGCGAGGTCGTTGTGTTCCTCGAGCCAGCCGGCGATCTCGGCGGCGGTGCCGGGGCGGGAAACCTGGTGGCCCTGGAGCCAGTCGGTGCCGGCGTCGGTGAGCCAGTCGGCCGAAGCGGCGTTCGCGACGCCCTCGGCGATGACTGTCTTGCCGAGATTCTGGAGCATCGCGATCACGGAGCGGACGTGGCGGCGGACGCGCGCCGAGGCGACGCCGTCCGCGGCAAGCTCCGGGCAGAGCTTGACGACCGTCGAGGGGAGCGCAATCAGGTGTGCGAGCGTGCGCTCGCCGCTGCCGAAGTCGTCGTGCCAGACCTCGATGCCGGCGTCGGCGAGTTCCTCGGCGAGAGCGGGCATCGCCGCGAGCTGGGCGGTGTCGAGCTGCTCACGGAGTGCGACGGCGATGGGGCCGCCGTCGCGGCTTGCGCAGGAATCGACGAAGGCGCGGACAGCGTCCATCGAGATGCTGCGGCGGTGCTGGGCGATTGAGAGCCTCGCGGCGCCGAGCAACGGGAACGCCGCGCGGTCCTCGAGTGCCACTTTGATGACGGCGCGATCGAAGGCTTGAAGCAGCGTGGCGCGGTCGCCAAGGCGATCCGAAAGCCACGCGGCGGATCGGACCTCGTGGTCTGCCGAACGCCAGTGGGCGAGCGCCTCGATGGCGCGGACGGCGCCGCTCTCGGCGTCGACGATCGGTTGGTAGTGCAGCACGAGTTCGCCACCAGCGAGGGCAGCGGCGAGCTGGTGAGGAGAGGCGTTGTCCATGCCCGGATTATCGGGCGCGAAACGCGGACGGACGCGAGGGGAGACCCGCACTGGAGCGAAGAGGGACGGCGCTGGCTAGGCGGTCGCGGCGCTGACCTCGACACGGGTTGGGTGGCCTTCCTCGCCAGATTCGAGGGCGGCGAGGATGCTGGCGACGAGGCGGCGGGCGGCAGCCTCGCTGAGCTCGACGGCGACACGATTGCCCACCTGATCAGGCGTTTCGACGAAATCGATGATGAGCGCATGGTCCAGCGGCGCGTGGTACGGGTGGTCGTAGTAGACGTTCGCCTGGTTCAGCTCGAACCAGCCGTTGGGTCCCTTCGCGCTGCCATCAACCGGGGTTCGCTCGACGATCCAGGTGCACATGGGTTGCTCCCGCCTCGGATGTTCGTTGCCGTCAGGCGCTGAGGTAGCGCCCGAACCAGGTGAAGACCTCGCCCCAGGCCTCGGTGGCTTGCTCCGGGCGATAGGCGGGACGGTTCACGGAGAAGAAGCCGTGGCCGGCGCCGTCGTAACGATGGAACTCGTAGGTCTTGCCGTGCTTTTTCAGCTCGGCTTCGTGTTGATCGACCTGCTCCGGTGTTGGACTGCGATCGTCGTTGCCGAAGATGCCGAGCAGCGGAACGTTGAGTTGCGGGGTCAGGTCGAACGGCGCCACGGGGTGGCGTTCGTCGAGTTGATCCGGCGCGGCGATCACGCGACCACCCCAGCAGTCGACGGCGGCATCGAGGTCGGGGAGGTGCGAGGCGGCGAGGACGGCGTGCCGTCCACCGGAGCAGAAGCCGATCACGCCGACCTTGCCGTTGGCGGCCGGCATCATCCGCAAGTAGTCCGCGGCGCCGGCCATGTCGCCGACGAAGGTGGCGTCCGGTGTACCGCCCGCGGCGCGGGCGACGGCCGCCACCTCGTCCGCGTCGCCGGTGCCGAAGCGGGTGTAGAGGTTGGGGGCGATCGCGTTGTATCCGAAGTGGGCGAACTTGCGGGTGATTTCCATAATCCCCGCGTCCCAGCCCGGCATGTGGTGGATGACGATCACCGAGCCGAACGGGCCGTCGCCGAGCGGTCGGGCCAGGTAGGCCTGGATCTGCTCGGCCTCGTGCCCGCGGTAGGTGATCTCCTCCGCCATGATGCTGCGATACGTCACGATGCCCCCCGTTCCCTTGCCGGCGGCGGTGGCCGCTAGCTGAACAGCTTCCCGATGGTGTCGGGGAAGCGCTGCCAGACCTCGTCGTGCTCCCAGTTGGCGCCGGTCGAGAAGACGCGCGCCTGGACGGTTGGGCGAGAGAACATGCCGATCTCGTTGCCGCCGACCAGGAAGTCGCCGCCGTTGATGTGCTGCGCCGCGTCGGACGCGAGGAAGGAGACGAACATGCCGACGACGTTCGGGTCGAGCGAGGCGAGACCGCCACCGCCCTCGTCACCGTCGCGGCCCTCGCCTCGGGCGACGCGGGCCTGGCGTGCGGCTTCCATCTCGGGTGAGAGGGTCATGCGGGTCGCCGCGCGCGGTCGGATCGAGTTGGCGGTGCAGTCGTAGCGGGACATCGAGGACGCGAGCGAGCGGGTGAAGGCGGTGATGCCTTCCTTCGCCGCGCCGTAGTTCGGCTGCCCGGGGCTGCCGAGGCCCGACTCCGAGCCGGTGTTGATGAAGCGCCCGGAGCGCTGCTGGCGGAAGAGCACGGAGGCGTGCTTGCTGATGTTGAACGTGCCCTTGAGGTGGACGGAGATGACCGAGTCCCACTCCTCCTCGGACATGTTGAAAATCATACGGTCGCGGAGGATGCCGGCGTTGTTCACGACGATGTCGAGCTGGCCGTAGGTGTCCAGGGCCTGCTTGATGATCTCGCTGGACGCTTCGTAGTCGGTGACGTTCTGGCAGTTGGCAACGGCCTTGCCGCCGGCCGCTTCGATCTCGTTTACGACGTCCTGGGCGGGCGTGCTGTCCGCGCCCTCGCCGGCGGTCGAGCCACCGAGGTCGTTGACGACGACGGCGGCGCCCTCCTTCGCGAGTGCGAGCGCCTCACCGCGGCCGATGCCGCGTCCCGCGCCGGTCACGATCGCAACTTTGCCTTCGAGTCGTCCTGCCATCTGGTACCCCCATCGATCTGCTGGTTGTGGTGTTGACTGGCGTCGGGCAGCAAGCGCCGAGGGCCAGCGCGGGGCACGGTAGCACAGCGAGCGGGCCGGCTCAGGTGCGACGAGTCGCGACAGGTGATCTGATGAGTAACCCTGACGTAAACTGGAGCGTACGTGAGGGCTCAGTGCCGACGTCGCCCGCAGCAGGAGGATCGTACCGATGGTTGATTTCGCCGATAACGCCGATCAGTCGGCGTTCCGCGAGGAAGTGCGGACGATGATTCGCGAGCGCATGCCTCAGGAGCTGAAGCTGCAACGCGACGAGGCCGGAGAGTTCCGGCGCGAGGCCCGCGGTGGCGAGCGCGAAACGGCGATGAAGCAGTGGCGCGCCGCGCTGAACGAGAAGGGTTGGGTCGCCCCCGCCTGGCCGAAGCAGTACGGCGGCGGCGAGCTGGACGCGGTCCAGCAGTACGTGATGAACGAGACGTTCGCCGAGGAGATGGCGCCGAAGCCGCTGGTCCCGGACGTCGGCTCGACGATCATGGTTCACGGCAGCGAGGAGCAGAAGAAGGAATTCCTGCCCCCCATGATCACCGGCGACACCGTGTGGTGTCAGGGCTACTCCGAGCCCGGCTCGGGGTCCGACCTCGCGTCACTGCAGACGCGGGCCGTACGAGACGGCGACGACTTTGTCGTCAACGGGCAGAAGATCTGGACCAGTGGCGCCCATGTCGCGAACATGATCTTCATGCTCACGCGCACGGATCCGGAAGCGCCGAAACACCGCGGTATCACCTACCTGCTCTCGCCGATGGACGTGCCGGGTATCACCGTGCGGCCGCTGGTCCAGATGCACGACGCTGCCGAATTCAACGAGACGTTCTTCGAGGACGTGCGCGTCCCGGCGGCGAACGCCGTCGGCGAGATCAACCGTGGCTGGTACGTCGGCGCGACCCACCTCGACTTCGAGCGGTCCTCGATCGGTCAGGCGGTCGGTCAGCTCCAGATGCTGGACTCGCTGAAGGACTACCTGATCGAGGAGCGCGACAAGAACAGTGGGCGGTCGCGGCTGTCGATGGCGGATGCGCCGCGCCACGAGTTCGCGGAGCGCTACATCGAGGCGAATGTCGCGAAGACGCTGTCGCAGCGGGTGATCTCGATGCAGGCGCACGGGATGATCCCGAATTACGAAGCCTCGATGACGAAGCTGTTCTCCTCGGAGTTCCGTCAGCGCATCGCGCGGACGGCGACGAAGCTGCTGGGGAAGTACGGCGATCTGCGCGACCGTAACTACGCGGGCACGCCGCAGCGCGGCCGTTGGGCGACGATGTACATGGCGACGGTGTCCGCAACGATCGCGGGTGGCACCTCGGAGATTCAGCGCAATGTGATCGCGACGCGCGGTCTGGGGTTGCCGCGCGGCTAGCCGCTGCCGGCCTTGATTCGATTTATGCGGAGCCCGGCACCAGCCGGGCTTCGTGCTATTCGGAGCCGGTACCTGTCGGGGCGGGAGCGAGTCGAGCTGCGGTGATGGACATCCAGATCAGCGGGGACCACATCCCGGCGCGTTGGAGGAGGCCGACCGCGTCCTCGAGGAGGCCGGCGGCGACCACAGGGCCCGAGGCGAGCGCGAGCGCACCGAGCCAGAACGAGACGGACTGCCAGCGGGTGCCGAAGCGCGGGTCATCGCGGAACAGGTAGGCGGAGATCATGGCGGTGACGGGCAGCCCGATCGCGCCGGGCGCGCTGAGCAGGCCGTGCATGCGACCGGTGTCCGTGATGTCCACGCATCCGGCATCGCAGGGGAAGAACGACACCGCGACCATTCCAACGCCGGCAATACCGAGCAAGAGCACGGCGAGGAGTTGCACCCAGCCACGTCGCACGACGAGCGCGTAGAGCGCCGCGAAGCCGAGGATCGAGAGGCCGAGCGGAGCGAAGCCCGCGAAGTTCATCAGGTGGTGGACGGGCGAATCGACGGCGCCGAGTTCGCTCTGGGTGTCACGGATCGGGTCGTAGCCGTCGACGAAGAGGCCGAGCCCCGTGGTGAGGCCGATGTAGAACAGCGGGCCGACGATCGCGACGGCCGCGAGCGGACGGACGAGGCCGTGCGGCGGGTTGATTGGGTGCGGATCCTCGAGCATGACCCGGGCATCATCCCACCCGATGACGGCTGGGCGCAGGGGCCCCGCGGTGCGCTACCGTGCGGGCGATGTTTCGCGCGTCACACTCCATCTCCGAGGCGACGAGCTTCCTCGAGAGCCGCTTCCAGGCGGTGACGGACGTTGCTCCGCTTGGCGCGGGGGAGTGGTCTCAGGCGTTTTCGTTTCGCGCGGGGGAGCGCGAGCTGGTCGTCCGCTTCGGCGCCTACATCGAGGACTACCGCAAGGACGAGTTCGCCGTTCGCTACGCGGGGCCCGGCTTGCCGATCCCGCCGGTGATCGAGATCGGCGAGGCGTTCGATGCTTACTACGCGGTCTCCGAACGCCGGTTCGGGGAGCCGCTCGACCACCTCGATGCTGCCGGGCTGGAGCGGGCGCTGCCGTCGATCCTGGGATTCCTCGATGCGTTGCGGGAGGCCGACGTGTCGGGGACGCGCGGGTACGGGATGTGGGCGCCGGATGGCGATGCGCCGTTCGCAAGCTGGCGGGCGGCACTGCTGGCGGTAGGCGATGATCCGCCGGGCGGTCGAACCTACGGTTGGCGCGCGCGGCTCGAGGCTCGACCGGATGACCTCGCGGTTTTCGAGGCGGGGTACCGACAGCTCGAGGCGCTCGTGCCCAGCGTTCCCGAGGGGCGTCACCTGCTGCACACGGACATCGTTGGGGACAACCTGCGGATGCTGAATGACGAGGTGTCGGCGGTCGTCGACTGGGCCAACGCGATGTATGGCGATTTCCTCTATGACCTGGCGCGGCTCACCTTCTGGGTGCCGTGGTACCCGGCGTGGGCGGATGTCGACATCGTTGGCGCCGCGCGGGCGCACTACGCTGCGATTGGCCTCGGCGTCCCCGGGTTCGCCGAACGGCTCCGCGCGTGCCAGCTCTACGTCGGGCTGGAGGCGCAGGCGTACAACGTTTTCACGGAGCGGTGGGACGAACTGGCACGATCGGGCCAACGGACGTTGGAGCTGGCTCGACTCTGACGTTCGCGTGAAACTAACTCCAAACTCCTCTAGGATGCCGCGACCGGCTGCACCGTTTCAGGGTGGCACGGTGAGAGGGCTGAGCCTTGGCCGAGGCCGCAACCGAACCATCCGCACCGCCGCCGGTCGCGCCCGCGCGTGGCATCCGAGGGGTCTACTTCGGTTGGTGGCTGGTTGGTGCGGCGTTCGTCGCCCAGTTGATCTCCGTTGGCGCCCAGAACTACGTGTTCGGCGCCTTCCAGAAGCCAATGACCGAGGAGTTGGGGTGGAGCCGCCCCGAGTACGTTGCCGCGCGCACGATTGGGATGGCGCTGTTCGCGATGACCGGCCTGTTCATCGGCTCGTACGTGGACCGCCATGGTGGCCGGCGGCTGATGCGCGTCGGCGCGGTGCTGCTTGGCGCCGCGATGTTTTCGCAGTCGTTCGTCCAGGAGCTGTGGCAGTGGTGGCTGCTGAACGGGGTGATGCTCACGTCGGGTGCCGCGATGACCGGCAACCTCGTAGTGAACGTCACGCTGGCGAAATGGTTCGTTGAGCGGCGGGGCCGCGTCGCGGGGATCGCGGCGATGGGTGTGTCTTTCGCGGGAATCGCGATCACGCCGGTGGCCGCGGTCCTCATCGATACGATTGGTTGGCGCGAGGCGTGGCGCTGGTTGGCCGTTGGTGCGGTGTTGATTCTGCTGCCGGTGTCGTTCCTGATGCGGCGGACGCCCGAGGATCACGGCCTGTACCCGGACGGCAAGACCGCGGCGGAGGTCGCCGCCGGTGGAGGCGCCCGCGCGGCTGCGGACTACGCGACATCGCTGACGCGAGCGGAGGCGCTGCGGAACCGGTCGTTCTATCTGATCGTGATCGCCTTCGGGCTGGGCGGCCTTTCGATCGGGATGATTCTGATCAACGCGATCCCGTACATGGAGGATGCCGGGTATTCCAGTACCACGGCGGCGCTGATGATCACGGTCGTTTCGGTGCCGGCGATGCTGACGAAGCCGGTATGGGGATACTTCATCGACCGGATCGACGCGAAACAGATGTCGATCCTCGGATTCATCGTCACAGCGGTATCGCTGGTGCTGCTCGTGTTCTCCGTACGCGCGAGGGCCGACGTGCTCGTTTACACCTCGTTCTTCTTACTGGGCGTGGGCTGGGGCGGGTTCATTCCGCTCCAGGAGGTAGTGTGGGCGGGGTTCTTCGGGCGTCGCTACCTGGGTGCGGTGCGGAGCGCGGGAATGCCTTTCGCGCTCTTCCTGAGCGCCAGCTCGCCGCTGTTGACCGCCGTCTACTTCGACCAAGTCGGCAACTATGACGGCGCGTTTCTCGCGGTGGCGTTCTTCGCGCTTGTGGCGATCGGGCTGATCAGCCTCGCGCAGAAGCCGTTGCGACCGGACGCGGTGATCGAGCCGCCGACGAAACCCGGGGCAGCAGCAGCGGGATAGCCCCGCATCGAATTGAATAGCGCCGGTGCGGCTCGACGCGCACCGGCGGTATGCGACAACGAGCGTTGAGCAAGGAGTACCGAATGGCAGCATCGATTAACAAGAACGGACTGCTCGCCGGCAAGGTGGCGGTCGTCACCGGCGCCTCGCGGGGCATCGGCGAGGCGATCGCGCTTCGCTACGCACAGGAGGGCGCGAAGGTCGTCGTCTCGGCGCGCACCGTCGAGGAAGGCGACCACCCGCTGCCTGGCAGCATCAACGGCGTGGTCAAGCGGATCACCGATGCCGGCGGCGAAGCGCTGGCCGTGCGTTCCGACCTCGCGGTGGCGCAGGATCGCGATGACCTGATCAAGGCGGCGACCGACGCGTTCGGCCCGGTTGACATCCTGGTCAACAACGCGGCGATCACCTTCTTCATCCCGGTGGTCGACTTCCCGGAGCGTCGCTGGAAGCTGATGAACGAGGTGCAGGTCTACGCGCCGTTCCACCTCTCCCAGCTCGTGCTGCCGAGCATGGTCGAGCGGAAGACGGGTTGGATCGTCAACGTCTCTTCGCACGCGGCGATTCACCCGAAGCTGGACGCCGGTGGTCGCGGCGGCACGGTTTACGGCATGGGTAAGGCGGCGCTGGAGCGCTTCACCACGGGGCTGGCCTCCGAGGTGTACGCCGACGGCGTGAGCGTGAACGTGATTTCGCCCGGGCTGGTGGCGACGCCCGGCGTGATCCACCACAAGCTGATCAACGAGACCAACGAGGACCGGCAGACGCCGGTGGAGCACATGGCGGAGGCTTGTCTGCGCCTGTCCTACAGCCCCGCGAGCGAGCTGTCCGGCCGGATCACCTACGCCGACGACATGATGAAAGAGTTCAAGCTGCAGGCGGCTGAGTTGTTGGCCTAATCGCCAGTGGGCGTGGTGGAATTCCGATCCTTTTGATCGGCTGACAGTCACCGCGCGCAGGCCCCGTCTGCGGGAATACCCGCAGACGGAGGCCGTCCTGCTCCGGCGACACTCGTGCTGCGCCCACTGAGCGCAACGAGTAGCCGGCGGATCCATGGCCGCCGAAACGTCTTTTGACCTTGCCGCGGGTAGTCGCGGGGCCGCGGTTCAGGAACGCCTGCTCGTCGAGTTCGCGCTTGATGGCGAGGGTTACGGCGTCGATATCGCCGATATCCGCGAGATCATTCGCTACCAGCCAATCACGGTGGTCCCCGGTACGCCGGAGATCGTCGAAGGCATCATCAACCTGCGCGGCCGTGTGACGCCGATTGTCGACCTGCGCAAGCGGGTTGGGCTCCACGCCTCCGAGGTGAACGACGCGACGCGGATCATTGTGATCGAGGTCGACGACGCGCTTGTCGGCGTGCACGTCGACGCGGTGACCGGGGTGGTCAGCCTGAAGTCCGACCAGTTGCAGGCGCTGTCCGGCGAGGTGACGACCGATCGGTCGGAGTATCTCGAGGGTGTGGCGGACGTGGACGGCCGGCTGATCGTGCTGATCAACCTGCAGCGAGCGCTGGCCGGCGGCGCCGACAAGGTGCCAGCAGCGCGCCAGCGAGAGCGCGTGGTTGAGCAGGCCGAGGTCGTCGCGGTTGCCGCCGAGGATGCTCCGGCCGCTGAGGCTCCAGCCGAGGAGGCGCCGGCGGGAGTGCCAGACGCCTCGGAGTTCGCGGGCGTTGACCTGGGCCTGAACATCGAGCTACTGGAGCAGAGCTTCGAGCTGGTGAAGCCACGCGCCGAGGAGCTGGTGGCGCTGTTCTACGAGAAGTTGTTCGAGCAGCACCCGGCTGTGGTGCCGCTCTTCGACCGCACGAACATGTCCGCGCAGCGCGGCAAGCTGCTCTCCGCCCTGGCGACGGTGATTGCGTCGCTGCGGAGCCCGGAGGCGCTGGTCCCGCACCTGCAAGAGATGGGCCGCCGTCACGTTGGCTACGGCGCCGTGCCGGCCCACTACGAGGCGGTTGGGACGGTCTTGATCGAGACGATCGGAGAGATCGCCGGCGACCTGTGGAGCAACGAACTGCGCGACGTGTGGTCCGACGCGATCACGCTGGTCGCGTCCGTGATGATCGATGCGGCCGCGGAGGTAGAGCCGCCAGCGGCGAAGCAGCCGGCGGCAAGCAAGGCGGCGGAGAAGAAGCCCGCAGCGAGCAAGCCCGCGGCGAAGGCGAGCAGCCGCAAGCCGGCGGCGAAAAAGGCGGCCGCCTCCGTCTAGCACCTGGCAGCGCGCGTAGACCGATGGAGGCGCTCCCAAACGGGGGCGTTTTCGTGTCCGCACGTGGTGCGACAGCTGGCCCAGCCCTCGGAGCGGTCGATCCGCGTGGGCTGTGGGATCGGCCGGGGGCCTTCACTCTGGAGGGAGCCGGTCGACGATTCAGACAGGCATCTGTGAGATTGCAGGGCCACGACGGCGCCGCCGATTGCGCCTCGGCGGAGGGAACTCACGATGTCTGGAATCCGTGGTGCGGCTGCCGCCGTGTTGGTGCTTGCGATCGGTCTGATGTTCACGCCGGCGCCGCACGCCTCGGCGCAGCAGCGGACACTGACGCCCGGCCAGGCAGAGACGCTGATCGCGCCGGCGGTGGTGCTGATCGAGACGCCGTTCGCGTTCGGGAGCGGCGTCGTCGTTGGGCCTCGGCAGATCATGATGAACGCGCATGTAGTGCGCCCGCACGACCAGGTGCGGGTGACGTTCAGCAACGGGGATGTGCGCACGAACGTCGTCGTCAAGGCGTGGGACTTGCTGGCGGACATGGTGATCCTGGAGCTGAAGTCCGACGCGCCGGTCGCGCCGTTACCGATCGTCGACCACTCGAGCTACCCCGTCGGGACCGAGGTCTATTCGATCGGCTACCCAGGGCTGCCGGACGGCAGCCATCCGCTGACGGTGATGAACGGCAAGATCACGGGGTTCCGCACGTGGCCGGCGCTCGGGATCGAGTACGTCGAATCGAACATCGCGGTGATGGGCGGGATGAGCGGGGGCGCCTTGATTACGGCGACCGGGCAGCTCATCGCCTTCAACGAGTGGTCGTTGAACGGGACGTCCGCGGTCAATCCATCCGCGGTTGACGTTGCGGCGCGGCTGCAAGCAGAACTCGCTGGGCAGGACGTCGACCACCTGGGGAAGCGATTCCCTGAGGCGGTGGGGGCGATCCAGAACCATCAGTCGTTCACCTTGTTGGACAGCCTGGATGAGGCGTTCTTCGTGGTTCCATCGATCTTCACCGGGACGGCGTTGATCGAGCTGCAGGCGCCCGGCGCGGCGTGGGTGGGGTTCGTCTGGGATGACGGCACGGTGTTGGATTCGGCTGAGTCGGAGGAAGCGGGCATGCTGACGCTGTCGCTCGAGATCCCCGCGCTCGGGATGCCGATCTACGTGGTGGTGGCTCAGGCGACGGACGAGGCGGGGACGTTCGTCATTTCGTCGACTGCCGCGTTGTCGTTGATCGCGGATTCGGATGACCGCCAGGTAATCACGAAGAGCCAGCTCGTCTGGGGGCAGGCAGACATTCCGTTTGATCGAGACATCTTCGTGGTCCCGCTGGAGAAGGGGCAGCGCCTGGGCGTCGCCGTCGACAGCTTGCTGGTGGATCAGTTCGTGGCGGTGGAGTTCAACGACGGGACGATGGAACTGCTGGAGTGGGATGACGACAGTGGCGGCGGCGTCTGGGGTTTGAATCCGCTGTTGCAGTTCACGGCTCCGGTGACGGGCGACTATCTGCTGGTGATCGGCGGGTTGCTGGATTCGAGCACCGGGGGCTACATCGCGAACATTTCGATCACCGCGGCGGCGGGAGCGGTGAGCCCGACGTTCAGCGGAACGCTCCCGACTGACGGGATCGCGCTGGCGGTCTGGGGTGGAGGCCAGATCGATGAGGTGCTGGCGGCCGGTCACCTGGTTGGCTGTGAGGTGAGTTCGTTCTGGGTGAGCGAAAGCGGCGCGATGATCGGCTACCTGGCAGGCGCGCCGGCATTCGTAAACGCGCAGGTGATCTCGCTTTATCCGCAGCAGATTCCGCCTCAGACGCCGATGCTGGTGAACTGCGGCGCTTAGCCGTCACCAGCGGCACCGCCCCCGCGCCCGGGCCACCAGGGCGCGGGGGTTTCAACGTCATCGCACCTCCCGGTTCCAGAGTCCTGGGGCAAACCCTGAAGTCGGGGATACGGGTGGTCGATGATCGCGGGGTGAACGTTGAAGCTCCGCTCGCCCCACCCCCGCCCGCCGAACCGTCGCTGCTGGATCGTTTCAGCAACCGACCCTGGTTGCTGATCGCGCGAGATACGGCGCTGGCGCTGGGGTTCCTGGTGGTTCTGGCGGGGTCCGCCGCGAACATCGCGATCTACCTCGATAGCCGGGGCGCCGAGGCTGGCGTGCCGAGCGCGGCGTCCGTCGACGCCGGCGACGAGGTCCCCGCGGCGACGACGAACGACGGCGTCACGACGGTGACCGACCAGCCCTCGGTGGTGGGAACGAGCGTCGACACGTCGGCGAGCACGCCGCCGGTCGAGGCGGCGCCGGGGACGTACGTGGTGGCGGCAGGCGATGTGCTCTACGAGATCGCGGTTCGCCACGGGACGACACCACAGGCCTTGGCGGAGTTGAACGGCCTCGCGGACCCGAACCGCATCGAGGTTGGTCAGGTGCTCCGGTTACCGGAGCACGCGCCGAACTCATAGCTGGCGCACCCCGAACTCGTAGCTGGCGCTGGGGTGCTCCGATCTCAGCGCGTCGTGCGGCGTGACGTGCTGGTCGACCCCGCCAATCTCCCTACAGTTGGCTGATGGATCGCCGACACTCTCGAACGATGGTTTCTGCACGTGTTGCGATTCTTCTCCTCTGCCTGGCAGCGGTAGCCGGGTGTAACGGTGGCTCCGCGCCTGTTGCTGGAGGAACCGTTCCGCCAGAGGGCGTGGGGAGCCCTACGAGCAGCTCACCTGACGGCCTGCCAATCGAGTTCCGAGGGCCGCCACTGGGTATGGCCGACATCGAGTGCGACGCGCTCCTTACCGCGGCCGAGGTCGAGCGTGTGGTGGGCGTCGATGTCACTCCGGTCGGGCGTATCGCGTCCTCCTGCTACTGGAGCGGCAACGGCGTCTTCATTCAGTTGGTGTTCAACACCAGCGACGGATTCGCGCGGTGGCGAAGTGCGCTGCTCGCGAGCTTCACCGAGGATGCGCGGGCCGTTGGTTTCGAGTCATGGGCCGATCCCCGCAGTGAATCGGTGGCGGCATTTGGTCCAGATCGCGGCGTGATCGTCCACGGGGTTGATTCACGCGCAGATGCGCTCGCTCTACTCAGGCTTGCGCTCGGCCGGCTGGGTCGCTGAAGGGAGGGGCAGCAAGGACTGAGCCGGTGAGCCTCGGCGGGATCGAGCGCGGCGTGGAGGAGGTTGGGACCGTGCGGATTGGGTGGTGGACCTGAGGGGGCTCGAACCCCTGGCAAGTCCACCAGAGACTTGGTTCTTACGACGTCCTGACC
>JAQCIU010000033.1:0-33124 GCA_027593235.1 Chloroflexota bacterium | reverse complement strand
CGGACGTGCAGGACTACAGCTCGCTGTACATCACCAACACGTTCAAGGGCGACTTCACCGGTATGGCCTTCGGTTACGAGACGCCGTTCCCGGAAGCCGGTTCCTACTGGAACCGCATGTTCGGTGGCGACCCCGCCAACCACAGCAAGCTGATCACCGACGAGATGACCGACATCGACGTCCGCCAGAAGGCGGAACTCGATGTCGAAGCTCGCCGCGAGATCATGCACGAGGGCCAGCGCCTCAACGCCGAGAAGATGTACTACGCGCCCAGCCAGGCTGGTGCAGGTACCTCCTACCGGTCGTACCAGCCGTTCGTCCAGGGCGGCATCCGCGACACTCTCGGCTACGCCGTCGGTGCCGAGGAGTACATGTACTACTGGTTCGACGTCTAGGTCGGAATGCCAAACAGGAAGGGCGGACACCGCTGTGTCCGCCCTTCCGCTTCACTGCTCACTGACTGCCCCTCCCGATCCGCGAAAAAACATCACAAATATGGCGCAGATCGCGATCCACGGGCCACCGCTCCCCGTATGATTCCCAAACGCGATGGCGATCCGCTGATCTTCCAACACGTGCAGCACAACGTGCCGCAGTAAGGCTGCGCTATCGGAGAGGGATGACTGTTGACACGACCCAGAGATCTGGTCGGAGTCCCGGTTCGTTGACCGTCCACCCGCAGCCACCAGCGGGGCACGGCACACGTTCCGGCGAACGACCACAGAGGGAAGGGAGAACGGCGAGCGCCACCCCGTAACCACAAGGTTCCGGGCCCGCACCGCCGAACGTTATGCAGAAATACGTCCTCCGACGTTTAGCCTTGATGATTCCGACACTGGTCGGACTTTCGATGATCGTATTCTTGATGGTCAGAATCGTCCCCGGAGACGTCGTCGCCCTCATTGCAGGGGAATACGGCGCGGTTTCCCCGGAAACGAAGGCCGCGATTCTCGAAGACTTCGGGCTCGCGGACAATATTCCGATTCAGTACAAGAATTGGTCGCAGCAGATGCTGCAGGGTGACCTGGGTACCTCGCTGATCAGCGGGCGGTCGGTCACGGGCGAACTTTCGTCGCGGCTGCCGGTCACCTTCGAACTCGGGATCCTGTCGATCATCGTCTCAGCGGCGGTCGCCATTCCGATTGGCATCGTCTCCGCGATCCGGCAGAACACGTTCGCCGATTACGCGGGGCGCAGCCTGGCGATCGGGTTCCTGGCGGCGCCAAACTTCTGGATTGCGATCATGCTGATCACATTCGCATCCAAGTATTTCCTCTGGGGTGTGCCTTCGACCACCTATCCGGCATTCCTCGATAACCCGATCGCGAACCTGAAGTTCATGGCGATGCCTGCGATTCTGCTGGGTCTCGGACTGTCGGGCTCGGTGATGCGCTACACGCGCTCCGCGGTGCTCGAGGTCATGCGTCAGGACTACGTGCGCACGGCCCATGCCAAGGGGCTTGCTGAGCGCACGGTCGTGACACGGCACGTGCTGCGGAACGCCCTGGTGCCGGTGATCACGGTGCTCGGGTTGCAGCTGCCGGTGGTCATTGGTGGCACGGTGATTATCGAGTCGGTCTACTCCATCCCCGGGATGGGTCGGTACTACATCTCGTCGATCAACCAGCTCGACTTCCCGGTGATTCAGGCGATCAACCTGGTGGTGGCGACGTTCACGGTGTTCTCAATCCTCGCCGTGGACCTTCTGTACTCGGTGCTTAACCCGCGGATTCGGTACTCCTAATGGTCTCCACTGCAACCGATACCCTCGGCTCGCGTTCGCAGGGCAACGATCCGTGGTTCCTACGGAAGTGGCTGACGTCCTCGGTGAAATTCGCCCGCGAGTACCCGATCGGCGCGTTCGGAGCGGCGTTCGCGATCATGCTGGTGCTGATGGCGATTCTCCCGGACCTCTTTACGACGACCGATCCGAACTCGCAGGTCCTTCGTGACCGGTTCCAGGGTCCGAGCAGTGCTCACTTCTTTGGGACCGACCAGCTTGGCCGTGACCTGTACTCCCGCATCATCGTGGGTGCACGCACCTCGATCATCGTTGGCTTCGGGGTCGTGGTCGTCTCCGCAGTGCTCTCAACGACGCTTGGCGTGGTGTCGGGATACTTCGGCGGTTGGTTCGACACGACGTTCCAGCGCCTTGTCGACATTGGCATCGCGCTGCCGGGGCTGATCTTCATCATCCTGGTCGTGACGTCGATCAAGGACCGGGTCGTCGGTGGTGAAATCACCGCCATCATTCTGTCGGTCGGGGTACTGATCTCGATTCGGCTCTCGCGGGTGATTCGCTCAGGGGCGATCGCCGTTCGTGAGGAGCAGTACGTCGAGGCGGCACGCGCCCTGGGTGCGCCGTCCGTGCGGATCATGCTTCAGCACGTCGTGCCGAACGTGTTCGCACTGGTGCTGGTTTCCGCTTCAATCGAGGTTGGCGCGGCGATTCTGATCGAGTCGGCGCTGTCGTTCCTGGGCTACGGCATTCCGCCACCCACGGCGAGCTGGGGCCGGATGCTCAACGATGCGCGTGAGCACCTCACCCGGTCTCCGCACCTCGCGGTGTTCCCGGGACTGGCGATTTTCTTCACCGTGTACAGCTTCAACATGCTGGGCGACGCGGTGCGGGACAAGCTTGATCCACGCTTGCGGGGCAGCCGCTAAGCGGCCTCCCGTTTGCGCTGATTGCGAACCAGAGCGGCTCCCGGAAGCGGGAGCCGCTCTTTCTTTGTGTATCGGGCGGTCATACGTGGTGTAACAACGCCCCGAATCACCCCGATTTTCCGAGCGATCCGCGTTCACCGGGGCCCCAACCCTGCCGATAATTGCCACAGGCGGGGCGCAATCCAGGGCGCCACGTCAACAGATTGTGGTGCGCTTGACCCAAAACGGGCCGGAGGCCGCCGGACCAGCGATTCAGGCGCTGACTGCGCCTCGCCCTGCCGCGCCCAACGTTGAACGACGCGGACGACTGGCGAACCTCTACATCTGGTTCGTCATCATCAGTTCGATCGCTTCTACCGGTGCCGCACTGATCGCCGAAGCACTCGCCGGAGCCGATTCCAGCTGGGATTGGCCACTCTTCCTGGCGCTGATCGTCGGCGTCGGCATCCTGGAGCGCGCCCGCGAGGACCTGTTCGGGAACAGCCGCCTGTCCCTCAGCTTCGTCGCGCTGTTCAGCGGTGGCCTGCTCCTCGCCCCGGGCGCCGTTGGCGCGGCGGCGATGATCGGGCTGTTCGTGGCGGGCTTCCCCGACCGGGAAGACTGGAACCGTTTCTTCTTCAACGTCGCGGTGATGACGCTCAGCGGCGTCGCGTATTCGACGGTCTTCCATATCGCGGCGCCGCCGCCGACGTCTGGTCAGATCCTGGAACTGCTCCCGATCGCGCTCGGCGCGACGCTGGTCGCGTTCACGATGAACAGCGTGCTGGTGGCCGGCATCGTCTCGCTGACCGGGGAGCAAGGCGTCGTCGCCGTGTGGCGGGAGAAGTACGCGTGGCTCGCGCCGCACTACCTCGCGTTCGGCGTGGCTGCATACGCGATGGTGATCTCGTTCCTGGCGCTCGGCACGATTGGCGCCGCGATCTTCGCGATGCCGGTGGTGATGCTCTGGTTCGCGGTGCGCCAGTACACGGACCGCACGCGAGCGACGACCGTGGAGCTGCAGCGCGCGAACCGAGCACTGGGGCACAGCGAGATGCGTTACCGCGCGCTGGTGCAGAACGCGCCCGGCGTGACGATCGTGCTCAACCCCGATCACACGATTCAGTACATGAGCTCGCCGATTGGCGGCCTTGCCGCCGAGTCGACGACGATTGGGGATCTCGTCCACCCGCGAGACCTCGAGGCCGTGAACGAGGCGATCCGCGCGACGAGCGCGCATCCGGACCTGGAGCCGATGCTCGAGTTGAAGATGCCGGACGCCCACGGGCAGTGGCGCGACTACGAGGCCACGATGACGAACCTGGTCGCCCAGGCGGCCGTCGGTGGCGTGGTCATCAACGCGCGCGACGTCACGGATCGAAAGACGCTCGAGAACGAGCTTCGTCACCAAGCATTCCATGATCCACTGACGAACCTGCCGAACCGCGCGCTGTTCCTGGAGCGGCTGGAAGACGCGCTGGCGATGACCCAGCGGACCGGCGGGCGCACCGCGGTGATGTTCATCGACCTCGATCGATTCAAGGTCGTGAACGACAGCCTGGGCCATAACGTGGGCGACGAGCTGCTGATCGCGCTGGCGGAGCGATTGAACGCGACCGCACCGGAGGGTGCGATGGTGGCGCGGTTCGGCGGCGACGAGTTCACGCTGCTGGTGCCGCGCGTCGAGAACCAGGAGACGCTCACGGCGCTGGCGCACCACCTGCTGGGTGAGCTGCGTGGCCCGGTGAAGCTGATGGGGCACAACACGATCGTCACCGCGAGCATCGGCATCTCGATGAGTGGTGAGCGGGCGAAGACGCCTCGCGAACTGATTCGCAGCGCCGACATCGCGCTGTCGCACGCCAAGGAGCAAGGCCGAAGCCGGTACGTCCTCTTCGACGAGACTCTGGATAAGTTCTCGATCGATCGGCTGCGGCTCGAATCGGAGCTGCGACAAGCAGTGGAGCGCGATCAGTTGCGGCTGCACTACCAGCCAGAGATCGATCTGCCGAGCGGCGAGATCGTGGGGTTCGAGGCGCTGGTGCGGTGGAATCACCCGACGCGTGGGCTGGTCCCACCGGCGGAGTTCATCACGCTGGCGGAGGAGACGGGCGAGATCATTAGCATTGGCAAGTGGGTGCTGCACGAGGCGTGCCGACAGGCCGCTGAGTGGCGGGATTCGCTGTTCCACGGCCAGCCGTTCACGATGGCCGTGAACCTGTCCGCGAACGAGTTCCTGGAGCCGGGTTTGGCCTGGGAAGTGCTGCGGGTGCTCCGCGAGACCGGTCTAGAGCCGAGAGCGCTACGGATCGAGATCACCGAGAGCGTGTTGCTGGATGACAGCGCCGTGACCAACGACATCTTCCTGGAGCTGAAGCGGATTGGCGTGGAGCTCGCGATCGACGACTTCGGGACCGGCTACTCGTCGCTCTCCTACCTCAGGCAGCTCCCGGCGGATGTGCTGAAGATCGATCGTTCGTTCGTGTCCGACGTTGACCACGACGACCGCGAGGCGTCGATCGTCCGCGCCGTCGTGCGCGTGGCAGAGGCGCTGGGGATGCGCGTGGTCGCCGATGGCATCGAGCGCGAAGAACAGGCGCACTTCCTGGCGCAGATCGGTTGCGAGAGCGGACAGGGCTACTACTTCGCCCGTCCGGCCGAAGCGGCGATCACGGCCGAGCTGGTGCGCAATCACATTCCCCAGGAGCGCCTCGCCTCCTAGTTCGCGCCGCCGAATTGCCCTCCGCCTACTCGATGCGTCTCTGTGCTTTTTCTGACTCACCCGTTATGGTTACTGGCAACGATCAGGCCCTTTTTCTTCCTCGTACCTTGCATTATGTCGCTGATATCGATGCAAACTCTGTCAGTAATCACTCTGAACGGGTTGACACCGATCCGGGGGACATTTAGATTCCTACTCGTCTAGACAAGCCATTCTTATGGCAGACGAATGGGAGTACGACATGCGTAAGATCCGTGGGATCGCCTGGTAGTCACGCTAGGAATTGACTGAAGGGACGGCCGACGGGCCATCTCTTCTTGTGTTGGGCCTTGTATTGGCCCGGAAACAGTCTCAGGAACCCTCACCGACGGCGTTCAGCGGTTCCCGTCGCAGACAGCCTGGGCTCGGTCGTTCTTACGATTCGCACCTGAGGTACACCCGAGTCGTCCCGCCAACTCGCTATTGCGTGGCACAGCCGGCGATGAACGGGTCGATCACACCAGCCCAGCCCGCTTGATTGCGGTCCCGCCACGGTTGCGCGTCGTCGCCGAGCGCCTCCCAGCCGGTGTGCAGGATGTGGACCGCGGTCGTATCTGGGCCGTCGGGCGCAAATTCGATGGCGACGTGGGTCGCCCGTGCCAGCTCAGTTCCGAGGTGCCACCAGTAGCCGAGGCTGCGCGGCTCATCCCAGACGGTGACCTCGCCCCAGTCCAGTTCGTCACCGGCGGCGGTGCGCTCGAAGATGCGGCCGCCGACGTGCGGTTCGATGACCACCTGCAGCGCGGGATCGCCGGAGAACGAGTGCGTCCGGGGCCACCACAGCGTCGTCCGGCGCGTGAAGGTCGCGAAGGCGTGCGCGGCCGAGCAGCGGACAGTGAAGTCGATCCGAAGCGGCTCGATCGCAATTGGCTCAGCCACGAGGCCGCAGGACAGTCTGTCTCGGCGGAGGTTGAGCCGTCGGGTTCCGGGGCGTGGGGTTCCCGGCCGTGTTCTCGGCCGTCAGCGTGAAGCGGGCGGCCGCTTCCCCCCAGAACTGCTCGAGGAAGGTGCGTACGGCGGCGGCCCCGAGATCGTCGAGCTGGTAGAGATTACGCGTGCCCTCGGTGTGAACGCTGACGAGCCCGGCCTCGTGGAGCAGCCGGAGGTGCCGCGAGACGGCCGGCCGGCTGATCGGCATCTGATCGGCGATCTCCTGCACGGACTGTTCGCCGCGTGCGAGGATCGCGACGATCGAGCGGCGATTCTGATCGCCGAGCGCGCCGAAGGGATCGCCCTCGTGAGCTGGTTGCTGCATCGGCGGGATCGTAGCACGCGGATTACGGTAGCCGTTGCGTTACAGTTCGGCGATCGCTACGGTGCAGCGGTGTCCACGCCCGATGTTGAGAGGGTCCCGCGATGAAGTCCTATGACGCGAGCATCCAGATCGATGCCGTCCCGGAGACGGTCTGGGCAGTATTGACCAACGCTGGTGCGTACCCAGAGTGGGACTCCGGTGTCGTGCGCGTGGAGGGCGAGATTGCGGCCGGTGCGAAGATCAAGGTGTTCTCGGCGATCAGTCCGAAGCGGGCCTTTCCGGTGACCGTGAGCACCCTCCAGGAGAACCGTCAGATGGTCTGGAGCGGTGGCATGCCGCTGGGGCTGTTCACGGGCGTGCGAACGTTCACGCTCAGCGCTGACGGGGCTGGTACGGCGTTCTCGATGCATGAGGAGTTCACGGGGCCGCTGCTGCCGCTGATCTGGCGCACGATGCCGGATCTGCAGCCATCGTTCGATCAATTCGCCGCCGGCTTGAGGCGCCGCTCCGAGGAGCGCGCGGCGGGCTGACGCTAGCTCGCACGCCGATCGCCGGCGCTCGCGGCGGGCCGCATCGCGCTACGGAACCATTCGACGCGGGCGTGGAGCATGTCCGGGCCGCCGATCTTGGAAAGCACCCACTCGTCCTCGGCGGTCAGGGACTCGTCCTCGTCGCCACCGTGCAGTTGCACGCCATCGCCGATCCCCAGCCGCCAGGCGATCTGGACGGCGCGGGCGGTGGCACGCGCGAGCGGTGACAGGTGCTCCGGCGGATCGTGGTGGCCGAGAATCGAGGAGTGAATGACCGTGGGAATGCTCCATGCTTCCGCCGCCTCCACACCGCGCACGGTGTGCGCGGCGCCGAAGGCGCGGTGCTCCGCCTCCTGAGGCGGCGCACCCGCGCGCACGCGCTCGACAACGCGGGCGTAGTCCTCCGGTCGCTCGGCAGCCATGCCGAGGCGTCCGATGTCGTGCAGCAACCCCGCGCTATAGGCGGCGGCGCGAATGTCGCGCGGCGCGTCCGGTTCGATCAACAATTCCGCGAGGAGCGCGGTGGCGACCACGTGTCGCCAGAGTTCATCGACGTCCAGGCCGGCCTCACCGAGGTCGTCGAAGGTCGAGCTGAGGACGGCGGCGCCAACGATCTGCAGCGTTTCGCGCGGTCCAATGCGGATGACCGCGCGCTCGACGGTGCGGACGGCGGCCCGTGGCGCGGACCACGCGGAGTTCGCAGCGCGCATCACGGCAGCGGCCAGCGCGGGATCCGAGCGCACGATCGAGGTGACCTCGTGCGGATCGGGCGCCGGGGTGGAAACGATCGTGAGTACGCGAGCGCGCGCCGGTGGGAGCACCGGCAGTTGTTGTGGCATACGGAGATCGTCGGTCATTCCTCGGTCACCGTTGATGGTGGGTTCCCTACCGAGGGTTCCAGCGGGCGCGTAGCAGCACTGGCGGAGACCTGCGCGATATCTTGGCAGTACGGATCGCGGGGCCAGACGCCCGCTGGAACGTGATCGCGGGAGGCTCCATGCCGCATCCAACGGAGAACGTCGGGGCCGTCGCGTCCTCGGAGCCGATCCCCGGGCGGACGCGCGCAACATTCGATGGTCAGCCGGTCGCGGGCGGTCAGGCTCCTGATCCACTTCAGACACGGTGGCGGCGATGAGCGAGCGAGCAGCCAACGGCGCATCGACAGCACTGGATCACGTCCCCACGCTGACCGACTTCGACCCGACGCTGGCGGTCGACGACAAGGAATACAAGAAGCGACGGAAGACGTTGCAGCTCCAGCTGCTGCGTTACCAGGTTCAGCTCCGCGACGCCGCGAACTGCCCCGTGGTGATCGTCTTCGAGGGTGTCGATGCCGCGGGTAAGGGTGGGGCGATTCGGCGGCTGACCGGCCGACTCGATCCGCGCGGCCTGCGCGTCCACCCGACTGCCGCGCCGAGCGGCGACGAGCTGCGTCATCACTACCTCTGGCGGTTCCAGACGCGGATGCCGGAGTACGGCCAGATCGCGATCTTCGATCGGTCCTGGTATGGACGCGTGCTCGTGGAACGCGTCGAGGAACTGACGCCGCCCGAGGTCTGGGAGCGGGCGTACCGCGAGATCGCGGCATTCGAGCGCGGCATGGTGGACAACAGCACGGTGTTGGTGAAGTTCTGGCTGCATATCTCGCAAGAGGAGCAGTTGCGCCGGTTCGAGGCGCGCGAGGCCGATCCATTCAAGGAGTACAAGATCACGCCGGAGGACTGGCGAAACCGCAACCTCTGGTCGGCCTACGAGCCGGCGGTCGAGGAGATGCTGCGCCGAACACACACGGCGAGTGCGCCGTGGACGCTGGTCTCAGCTGAGAACAAGAACCACTCCCGGCTGGTGGTGCTGGAGACGGTGCGCGCGGCCCTCGAGGCGCGACTTGGGCCGCTTCCGCGCTAAGGGCTCGCGCGGGGTATTCGACCGCGCGTGGGGGCGGGGCTACCGTTTTCCGGCGGCAATCAACCCGTGCGGTGCCTTCCGGTGACCTGGAGTACCCCATCAACGAATCTCACCTCAGCCAACCACCGATCGCGGGCCGCACGACGGTAATCGACCTGGGATCGAATTCCGGTCGCGCGGTGGTGATCCAGCCGCGTGCTGGCGGCCACCTGGAGGTGGTGGAGGAGTTACGGCTCCCCTTACGCCTGGGCGCCGCGCTGGGCGACGACGGGTACCTCTCCGAGGCGGCCTACGACCGACTGGCCGCCGCGATCGAGGACTTCCTGGTGATCGCGAAGGCGGCGGGGTCAGAGCACCTCGTTGCGGTCGGCACCTCGGCACTGCGTGATGCGAAGAACGGACCGGAGTTCCTACAGCGCATCCGGGACACCTTTGGCCTTGAGGTGCGGCTGGTCGATGGTGCGCTCGAGGGGCACTACGCGTTCCTGGGTGCGGTGCACGGGCTACCGGTCGACCACGGGATGCTGGTCGACATCGGCGGCGGGAGCGTGGAGATCGCGCGCTTCCGAGACCGCCGCGTGGCGGAGCTGTGGTCGTTTCCCCTCGGCACGTTGCGGGCCGGCGGGCGGTTCTTGCTGGACGATCCGCCGACCGAGGCGCAGTACGACGCGCTACGCGCCGCCACCGAGGAGGCGCTTCGCGACTCCGCGATCCCGACGTTGCGTCGGGACGAGCGTTTGATCGGTACGGGCGGCGCGATCCGGAACGTGGCGAAGATCGACCGGCGCCGCCGGAGTCGCGTCTACCCGGTGCCGCGACTGCACGGCTACGAGATCCGGCGGAGCCGGGTGGCGAAGGTGGGCGCTCTGCTGCGCGGCTTACGCGCCGCCGACCGCGGCGCGGTGTCCGGGTTGAACCCGGGACGAGCGGAGACGATCGTCGCCGGCGTGACGGTGCTGGAAACGATCATGAGCACCCTGAAAGCGCGGTCGCTGGTGGTGTCCGGTCAGGGGCTGCGCGAGGGAGTGATGCGGGCGACGCTGGGTGAACTGCCGCCACCGGAGCTGGAGAGCGCGCTGCCGGATCCGTTGACGATCCGCGCTGCCTCGATGCGGGCGCTGACGGGGCGCTTCGCCGGGTTGGACCTGGCGGCCGGAGAACGGCGGGCGCGGGCGGCGCTGACGCTACTGGAGCGCGCTGGTGACCCCGTCGGGGGGAACCTGCGGGAGCTGATTGGCTACGCGGCGGTGATGGTGGATGCGGGCGCGGCGATCGACTTCTACAACCGCGAACAGGTGGCGGCGGGGATCGTGATCACGACGGACCTCGCGGGGTTCTCGCACCTGATGATCGCGGAGCTTGCGGCGCTGTTGCGGCTGTTGGAAGAGCCGACGTTCGATGTCCATCGGTTCGCGCCGCTGCTCTCGGCCGACGAGCGCGGCCAGTTAGACCTCGCGGCGGCGGCGCTGGCACTGGCGTTCGAGCTGCACCGCCGGCTCCCGGCGGCGGCCTTCGCGATGTTGGAAGCGACGGTTACGAAGAAGGAGATCCGTCTCTCGGTGCCGAGCAGCATCGGGCACCTGCCCGACGCGGTGATCGCGCGGGTAGAGGGCGCATTCGGCCGCAGCCTCGCGGTCGAGGTTCGCTAGCGCCGCGGACGGGCTGTCCGCTCGGGAGCGCGCCTAGTCGCCGAGGGCGCGCAGGACGCGCGGCGGCAGGAACCAGACCAAGCGGCCGGCGTTGACGGCCGCGGTGCGTTCGAACGTGATCAGCGCCGCGCCACCGCGACGCCAGTCAAGCATGAGCTTGGCGCCCGGGCTGGTGGCATAGGCGGAGGCGAGCAGTGACATCGCCGGCTCGTGCCCGACGACGGCGACTGTCTCGTCCTCGCCGCAATCCGCGAGGAGCGCGACCGCCCCAGCGAGCGGTGCCCCAGCGGCGAGGTGCGGGCGCATCTTGACCGTCGGCCAGTCGCGCAGTTGGTCCTCGAGGATGGTCGCCGTCTGGTGTGCGCGGACGAACGGGCTGGTGATCAATCGATCGACCGCGGGGACGAGCGTGCCGAGGCCGGAGGCAGCGGCACGGAAGCGCTTCATCCCACGCTGTGTGAGCGGACGATCCGCGTCGTTGGGCCAACGGGTACTGTCAGCGACCTCGGCAATAGCGTGGCGGATCAGCAGCAAGTTCACGCGGTCTCCTGTCGTGTCTGCATGGTCGAACGGAGCCGTCGCCAGCGACGGCGGACGGCGGTGATGACCGCGGGAAGTTCGTCGCGCTGGGCTCGCTGCGCGTGACGGTAGCGCTCGGCGATTTCGCCCATCGCGAAGAGAGTTGCCGGGGGCAGCGCGGCGCCTGGGCTGGACGCCAGCGTCCGGAGGTCCGCGATTGCCACCTCGGCGTCCTGGTGGAGGCCGAGGGTGTCCTGGGCGCCCTTGAGGGCGCTGACCAGCGCGACGGCGCGTTTGCCGTAGAGCGGTGTAGCGAATTCGGCCGCGTAGCGGAGGCGCTTCGCGCGGATCCGGGTTTCGTGGAGCAGGGTCGCCGGGGGATCGGCGGTGGTTTCGATCTGGCGCACGCGCGCGTCGAACGCGCGGAACTGGCGCTTGAGGATCCTCGGCAGCTCGCGGGACGCGGGGCGCAGCGCCCGTTTCGGCAGATCGGCGGGTGCGGCCTCGGCGAGGACGGCGAGCGTGTCGTAGAGCCTCGGTAACTGGGGCGTATCGAGGGGGGCGGACACCGCGGGCCGCATCTCCGTAGGAACGCCCGGGGTGGGGATGGCACCCTCGATGATGCCGGCTTCGTGGGCGAGCGTGAGGCCGCCGCCGAACTTGGAGCTGGTCCCGGGGAGCAGGTCATGGGTCGCGCGGAGTTGCTCGACGAAGGGCGCGAGTACGTCCTCGAGGTTGGGGCCGAGCGCCTCGACCTCGACGCGACGAATCGAGGCGCGGCGATCGCCAGCCTCGATGGTGGTGTCGTCGAGGGCGACCTCGCCGACGTCGCGGCCCTCGGAGGAGACGATCGCGGTGCGGCGGTCGGTGCGGACGGTGAAGAGGACGCGCAGGTCGGTCACGGCGGCGTGCTGGCGGATCCGGGATCCGACGGGGCCGCGGGCGTTGGCGAGGCTGTGCAGCAAGGCGTAGCGAATCGGCTCGTTCAGTTCGAGACGGCGGCGCAGGCCGGCGTCCGGATCCCCGTCCGACACGATCGACTTGAGCGTCGCCTCGGACTTGCCGTTCGCACCGCGGAGCCGCGCGGCGAAGCCGGCGGCATAGAGCCGCAAATCGGACGTATCCACGTAGTGATCGACGATCAGCTTGCGCCCGGTCGGGCGGGCGGTGAGGCCGGCGTGCGGTTCCGATGAGGACAGCCAGCGTTCAACAGCGTCCAGATCGGACGCGTCGAGTTGCCATTCGACCTCGGAGGTATCCGCGGTCGCGGCAGTGAGCTGGGCGGCTGTTTCGAGCATCGGATCCAGAGTGTAGGGGTTCTCCCTGAGCCACGGTCACCATAAGCATCGGCGTCGTTCGTCCGGCCGACAGCGCGTGACGGGCAGGCGCGGCTAGAATCGGGTGAGGAGGAACCGCGATGCCCGCAGTGACGATGGACCGGTACGGCTACGAGATTTCCACCGCCTCACCAGAGGCGGCCGCCCGCTATGTCGAGGCGGTCGATCTCACGCTCGCGGCCGATGTCGGCGCCCCCGAGGCGTTCGAGGCGGCGGTGGAGGCGGACGAGGGTTTCGCGCTCGGCTACGCCGGGATGGCGCGCATGCGTCAGCTCCGAGGCGAACCGGCGCAGGCGAAGAAGACGATCGCGCGGGCGACTGCGCTGGCTGCGGGGCTGGGCCGCCGCGAACGCGGGCACGTAGCCGCGATGAACTCCGTGATCAACGACGACATGCCGACGGCGCTGGCGAGCGTCCGGGAGCACCTGTCCGAGTTCCCACGCGACGCGTTCATCCTGTCACCGGCATCGAGCGTGCTCGGGCTGATCGGCTTCAGCGGCCGCCAGGAGCGGAACACGGAACAGCTCGCGTTCCTGGACAACTACGCCGAGGCATACGGCGACGACTGGTGGTTCCTCTCCAGCTACGCGTTCGCGCACAACGAGGCCGGGCGTCCGGAAGAGGCGCGGCCGCTGATCGAGCGTTCGCTGGAGTTGCAGCCACGGAGCGGCAACGGCGCGCACACGATGGCGCACGTGCAGTTCGAGACCGGGCAGGCCGCCGAGGGCGCGACGTACCTGGCACAGTGGCTGCCGGGCTTCGCCTCGAAGGCACAGCTTCACCGCCACATCCAGTGGCACTACGCGTTGTTCCGCCTCCAGAACGGCGATCTGTCCGGGGCGCTGGAGACGTACGAGCAGCACATTCGTCCGGGCGTCGACGACCTCGCACCGCTGGGGACGCTGATGGACTCGGCGTCATTCCTCTGGCGCGTGCAGCTCTCCGATCCGGATCGCGAGCTGCCGTGGGAGCCAGTCGCGGAGCTGGCGTCGTCCGCGTTCCCGAAGCCGGGCAACCAGTTCGCCGATGCGCACAACGCGCTCGCGTACGCGGGCTGCGGTGACGCCGCCGCGCTGGAGCGGCTGAGCGAGGCGCTCTGGCAGCACGAGCGGTCGGGCAAGGCGCGGGCCGGAGAGATGGTCCCGAGCATCGCCGAGAGCCTTGAGGCCTTCGCCCGCGAGGACTACCAGCGAGCCGCCGAGATTCTGGAGCCGGTGGCGGATCAGGTCGTGCGCCTCGGTGGCAGCCACGCGCAGCGCGAGGTTTTCGAGGACACGCTGATCGAGGCGTGGCTGCGCGCTGGCGAGGGCGAACGGGCGGTCGCGATCCTCGAGGAGCGGCTGAGCCGGCGTCCGTCGGCGCGAGACGACGCCTGGCTTGAACGTGCCGGGGCGCTGGCGGGAGCAACGGCCGGCGACTAGCGCGGCCCCGCCGCCGACCTCGACAACAGAGCCGACGCCGGCTGGGCTACGAGGCTCAGCTGATCGCCTGGGTCATTTCGACGAGCTGCTGCACCGTGCGCCAGTTCCGCGCCGTTGCGGGCGCGCCGAATGCTCGTTCGATCACGTCGAGGGTCAGCTTCGAACGACCAGATCCGTTCGGGTAACCGACATAGACGTCCCTTCCCTGCACGACCAACTCGTCGGGCGCATACCGTGCCCCGTCGAAGCCGGAGGCAGCATCCTGCGCTGGCGTCGACGCCAGGAACACAACGTGAAGCAGCTTCTCCTCGACATCGAGGTGGGCGAGCGGGTGTGTCGTGGCAGCCCGGGCCAGTTCCTCGGCGTTGCGCAGCACCAGCGGGATGGCGAACCCGAAGCGGGCCTCGAGCGAGTCGCTGAGCGCGCCGGCGAGTTCGTCCTCGGGCAGGTCGCTCGTGCAGACGATATTGCCGCTCTGGATGTAGGTGGAGACGTTTCGTAACCCAAAGCCCTCGCAGGTGGCGCGGAGATCCGCCATCGGCACCTTGTGGTGCCCCCCGACATTGATCCCTCGGAGCAGCGCTGCGTAGACGGTCATCGCAACCATCGGAGCGGCATCCGGCGGTCGGGTCAAGCCGGCGGCAGTGTGCAGCGGCGCCGGCGATGGACCGAACGACCGGCCGCGCGGGCGGCCGGTCGCATCGGGTCCACGCGCTGCTATGGGTACGGGATCCCGGGTGCCGCGATCGGCGTCACCACGGCGCTCGAGAATTTCCAATCGCCACGCACTCTCGTCGCCGTCGAGTCGACGGCGAGACGCGCTGCCGGCGCCCACGCCTCATCGAAGTACAGGCACTGGAAGTCGAGGCTGGCGGTGTTGCCGTGCACCTCGATCTCCGTTTTGTACGAGGGGCTGAGCGAGATCCAGCGGTTCTGGAACGGTGGCGCCACGTTGGTGAAGAAGTCACAGAGCGTCCCGGCCCCGGGGGCGCAGGAGGCGGTACCAGGCTCACCCTTGCCGACGAAGGTGTTGGGTCCTAGCGTCAGCGGGGCGTCGTTCGTCCAGAGCGTGAGCATATCGGCGATTCGTTCATCCAAGTTGTTGGGCTCGCGGAGTGTCGCTGCTGCGTGAAACGCGGCCTGCAGTTGATAGAGCTGGCCGACCGCATCGCCGCGACGCCACCAGCCATAGTTGGAGTCTTGCTCTCCCGCGTCCTGCAATGTGCCGGTTGCCCCACCGACCGACGCCCCGACCGCGTCGGTCGTCCCCGCGAAGACGGACCCCGCCGCGATAACCGCCAGCGCGAGGATCGCAACCGGTATTGATCTCCATGTTGTCGTCACGTCTACCCTCCAGGTCGATGCGTCGGGAAGCATTGAGGACCAGCCGGGCCGCTCGCTTCCGCATCCGTTGTCGCGACGAGGGTGGCCGTCAGCGGTCCGCCTGACATCGAACGAACGGCACAATCGGGATGCGGTTTTGTATGGCCGAGTGTGTCCAAGGAGGCATCGGCCGCCCGATGGAGCGAATTGGTCCAGTAATCGGGCATACTCAAACCATGTCCGGCAGCCCGGGATCCGCCTCCGATCAGCCACGGATGCAGCGCGCAACCACCCGCGATGGCGTGGGCATCGCGTACGCCGAGTTTCAGGGCGAGCCTCCGGTGTTTCTCAGCGTGTCCACGCCGGGTGCGCCACCGCTTCCGCTACGGCTCTCGATGCCGCTGCACGGCGCCGCCTTCGCCCAGTTTCGACGCGGCCGAGCCGGCGCCTTCTTCGACTGGCGTGGTGCGGGGGCTTCAGATCCGGTTGACGGTCCGATCGATATCAACGAGCTGGTGGCTGACCTCGAAGCGGTAACCGGCGCCCTACCCGGCCCTGTTGATGCGATCGCGTGGGGCCGCGCCTGCTTCGCCGTCTGTCTCCATGCGGCCGAAATGCCGGATCGCTACCGCAGCCTTCGAATCGACGGCGGAGCGCTCCGCGCCGGGGAGAACTGGCAGGGCCTGTACAACCGGCCCGGATGGGAGCCGTACTACTCGGAACACCTCCAGGGGCTCGCTCGTCACTACTTCGGCGCCGCCCCGGACGAGGCGATGAGTCTGGCGTTGCGCTGGGAGCGCGGCGTCCCCGCGTCCGTGTTCGCCGCCTATCTCGCTTCCGAGCAGCAGCTCGACCTCACCGAGGTGCTGCCGCGGATCGAGGTGCCAACCTGGGTGACCGCGAGAAATCCGGTGGACTACGAACCGGCGGCGACGATCGCGGCGTTGCTACCGAACTCGATCCTCTCGATCTACGAGGCGCAGCCGCCCAGGCGAGGGGCGTTCGGTGATTTCGGTCGCGACGAATGGGACCGCACGCTTGGCGCCGCGCTCGGAGATCCTCCGTCCGCTCCGGTTGCATCGGCGGCATCGTCGGACCGCGAATCGGGTGGAGCCTTCGGCATCAGCAAGCGCGAGCACGAGGTGCTCGGACTCGTCGCGACCGGAGCGACCAACCGGCAGATCGGCAACGAGCTGGAAATCGCCGAGGGCACCGTGAAACGACATGTCAGCCACCTGCTGCAGAAGACCGGGTTGCAGAATCGGCGGCAACTCATGCGATTCGCCGATGACTACAAACCGCCGAGCTAAGTACCCGGAGCGCCGGTCCGCGAGGGTGACGGCTGTCACCTGCTCGTCAGAACTCGTCACTACGCTGGGAGGATGAGCGATCATTTCTCGGCGGTTCGGGCGGTCTGGTTCCTCGGGGTTGGGCTCGCCCTCGTCGCGGCCGCGTGCAGCGGCGGCGACGACGAGGCATCGCCAGCCGCGACGACGCCGCCAGGCGCCGCGGCGACGGCGGCTACGGCGGCAACGGCGGGAGCGACGGGTATCCCGACGCTTTCCGAGGACATCGACGCACTGCTGGCGCCGTTCAACAGTGGACTGGACCTGACGCGGATCGAGCGGATTGGCGCATCGGGCGAACTGCCGCTGGCCTGGGTGCTCTCCGACATGTTCCGGTTCGTCGACAGCTCCGACACGTTGACCGCGCTCGAGCGTGCGTTCTGGGAGCTGACCGGAGTGCCCGAGGGCAGCATCCGCGGCTGGACTGGCGTCACCAATTACCTCATCGCGGAGGATGTGCCGGCACCCGAGGGCTACGGGGAATGGAAGCGCGTGCTCTACGTGCGCTTTGGCGAGGGATGGGCGCCGTTCTTCGACGACGTAGATGCGGACGTCGACTGGCGGCTGGTGAGCTGGGGTGGCGTCGGTATCGACGACCGCCCCGTCGAGCAGGTCCGCGAGCGTTGCCCGGGCTGCATTCCCGCGCTCGACGACCCGGCGGTCACGGATGCGCCGGGGGGCGACTGGTACCCGGATGACCGCCTCGTCTTCGCGGTGGAGGTGAACGGCGAGACCCGCGCCTATCCGAAGCACCAGATGGAAGTCCACGAGATGGTGAACGACACCCTGGGCGGGCGACGGATCGCAGTGGTCTATTGCACCCTCTGCGGCACCGCGCAGGCGTTCTTCACCGATGAAGTCCCAGCCGGGATCGACACGCCGAGCGGCGTGTTCGAGCTGCGGACCTCAGGGCTGCTGGCGCGCTCGAACAAGGTCATGTTCGAACTGCACACGTTCTCGTTCTTCGACACCTTTCGCGGGCGCGCGGTGAGCGGTCCGCTGCAGGACGTTGGACTCGAGCTGACGCCGGTGACCGTCTCGACCGCGACATGGGCGGAGTGGAAGGCGGGGCATCCCGACACCTCGATCGTCGCCGAGGATGGCGGGCTCGGGCGCGAGTACCCGCTGGATCCGCTACGTGGGCGTGACGACAACGGGCCGATCTTCCCGATCGGCGACGTCGATCCGCGATTGCCGGTGCAGGACCAGGTGCTGGGCGTCCGCCTCGAGGGCGTCACCGTCGCCTTCCCGGAGATCGCCGCACGCGTCGCCCTCGATCGCGGTGAATCCGTGGAGTTCGAGGGCATCTCGGTTCATCTTGAAGCGGGCGCGCTCAGTGCGACGACGAGCGACGGTGAGCCGATCGCAACACACCAGTCGTTCTGGTTTGCCTGGAGCCAGTTCTACCCGGACACCGCTGTGTGGGGCCTCGACTAACCGATTAGAGCGTGCGGGGCTCCTCGGCATCGAGCGCTGCCCGCACCTCACGTTGCCGCTGGTTCAGCGGCTGTTCCATCGGATGGCGCGCGTGGGCGAAGCGTGCGCGGATCAGGCCACGCGCATAGCGGACGAAGAAGCGCGCGACGCCAAGCTTGCGCCACTGCGTGACGTGACCGGCTTCGTGCGCGATCAGCGCCAGTCCTCGGGTGGTCTCCGGGTCGTAGCGGCCGGCGCGGATCAGCACGTAGCGCCCGAAGGTCATGGCGTTGGCGTGGAAGATCGGCGGCAACCAGCGAGCGGGCGCCCTCGTGACGACGCGGATCGCCCGTAGCTCGCCCTCGGGAACGCCGACCGGCACGAGTCGCGCGATCACTTCTTCCGGCAAGCGTTGGCCAGGCATCGAGGGTTGGCGGTCAGCCGACCGGTACCCAGAGCAAGGCGATCTCATCGATGGTGACGTCGCTCTTTTCGAGGCCGATCTCCACGGGTTCGATTGCGTCGGCGTGATCCGCCCAGAGATCATTCAGCTCGGTCAGCTCATCGAGGAGTGCAGCCTCGAGATCCTCGAGCTTGACCTGCTCCTCTTCGAGACGGTCCTCCGCGGTCTTAAGGCGCCGCTCGGTGCGAGAGCTGGTCGAGCGACGCGACGATGCGCCTTTCGCGATCCGCCCGGCGCTGGTGGTGATCTGGCGAGTGTCTTTCTTCCCGCCGAACAGGGCGCCGAGGAGGACGCCGGCGTTGGTCAGGAGGTCGCCGGCAACAGCGATCACCTCGTGGTTGCGGCGTGACGATTTGTCGACCTCGAGTTGTTCGACACGGTCATCGGCGCGATCGATCGCGGCGCGCACCCGGTCCACCTTCTTCGCGAACTGATCGCGCAGCTTCGCTGCTGCCGCATCGGCCTCTTTCCGGCCCGCGTCGTCACAGCGTTGGAGGAACGCCTCCTCCGTCTCGCCAACACGCGAGTAGAGCTTGAGCTTCGGGTTCCGAAAGACCGAGATCGACCGCTCTCGATAGAGCGCGTCCTTCAGCTCGGTTGAGAGCCCTCGGAAGAAGGTGGCCTCGTCGATCGGCGCTTCGCCCAACAGGTAGGTGGCGCCGACCGGTGCCTCGGTGCGGAGATCGCGCGGCTCGTAGTCGACGGCGCGGGCCTCGGCGGCAGCCGTCGTCGCGGTGAGCGGGTAGAGCACGGCCTCCCACTCCTCCTGGTGATCGACGTCCGCCTTGGTGTCGTCAAAGCGGAGGTGCACCCGCGCGACCACAGCCGGCGCCATCCGGGTTCCCTGCGCCGCGATGCCGAGATCGCGGGCCCAGGGGGCGGCAGGATCGAGGTAGTAGACGGGGACGCCCTTCGCCGTCGACGGCGCGACCAGCGTCTCGTCCGCGGCAAGCGTCGAAGCTGGAGCGGGCGACGGGACGCGCGACGACGGCGGAGTTGCCGCTGGTGCAGCCGCGACAAGGGCGGGCGCCGCGGGGGTCCGGGACTCCGGCTGGGCGGCACCCCGGCGCACGGGGTCGTCGGCGGTCAACTCGGCGATCTGCTCACGGGTCAGGGGGCCGCGCAGGTACGACATCGCCCACCGGGTGGTGAAGAGTTTCGGGCCGCCTCGATCGTGGGTGTTGTGCAGGACGAACTGGCGCTTACCGAGCCCGGAGATCGAGCGATCAATCGCGTCGAGGTCGACGTCCCCACTCGCGGCCTGCAATGCCTCGAGAATGCGCGCCTTATCGCGTTCGGTCTGGAGGCGACCGATCATCCAGGTCCCCGCGTTCGACATCGCTTTGTAGTCGAGGTCGACGGGGTTCTGGGTGCTAAGCACGAAGCCGACGCCGTAGGCGCGCGCCTGCTTGAGCAGCGTGAGGATCGGCGCCTTCGCCGGCGGGTTAGCGGTGGGCGGCGCGAAGCCGAACACTTCATCCATGTAGAGCAGCGCACGCAGATCGGTAGTGCCGGACTGCGCGCGCATCCAGGTGATGACCTTCGACAGCACCAGCGAGACGACGAACTGACGCTCCTGCTCCGAGAGGTGAGCGAGGTAGACGATGGAACAGCGCGGGCGCCCGTCGGGTTCATAGAGCAGGGACTGGATATCGAGCGACGCGCCTTCCGTCCAGGCGCCGAAGGTAGGCGAAGCGACAAGGGCGTTGAGCCGCATGGCGAGGGCACGCCGGTCGTTCGGCGGGAAGAACGTGTCCACCTCGAAGACGCCGAGCTTGCGGAGCGGCGGGTCCATCGTCTGCCCGATCAGGGTTGCGAGGTCGATCGGCCGTCCCTCGCGCCAGGCGAACTCGATCAGATTCGAGAGCAGTACGTGTTCGCGGCTGGCGAGCGGATCGGCCTCGATCCCGACGAGGCCAAGGAGCCCGGTGACGAACGCGGAGACCTCGGCGCTCGTGGTCTCGGGATCGGCGTTCGCTGCGGGCGGTGCAAGGTCGCCGACGATACTCAGCGGCACCCCGGCAGTGGAGCCAGGCGTGTAGATGGTCACGGCCGCCGCGTTCTTGAGCTGGCGGACGTCGTCACCCGTGGCGCCCCAACCAGCGAGGCCGTTCTTCCACTGCTCAGCCTGCGCAGCCGCGAACGCGTCCGGGGGCACACCGTCGCGCTGCGCGTCACCCTCGTTGATCCAGGGGCGGAAATCGGACGGCGCGAACTCCGGGAAGGTCAGTCGCAGGTTGGGCATGTCGCCCTTAGGATCGAGCACGAGCACGGGCACCCCAGCGGCCAGCGCCTCCTCGATCATCACGACAGCCAGTCCGGTCTTCCCCGAGCCGGTCATGCCGACGATGACGCCGTGCGTGGTGAGATCGGCGGCGGGGTAGTGAAGCGAGCCGCTGCGTTCGCCGTCCGCGGATACGAAATCACCGAGGCGGAAGCTGCCGGGTGTGCGGTCCATCGATCCTCCTGGAACGGAACGTTCGAGGCGAGTGTAGGCAGCCGGCGCGGTCCGTGGCACAGCCCGCAGGGTGACCGTCGCCCGTCACGTGCGGCGGGAGGCCCTTGGTAAGGTCGGAGTGCTCCCACCCGGAGCAAAGGAACGAGGACACCAGCATGAACCCGCTGATCAAGACGGTCGCCGAACGCGCCGGTATCGATGAGAACCAGGCGGCGAAGGCGATCGAGGTGATCGTCGAACAACTCAGGGACAAGCTCCCCGGACCGATCGCCGGGCAGATCGAAGGCTTCCTCGGAGGCGAGGAGAGCGACGACGAGGGCAACGGCGGTGGCGTGCCGGGCCTCGGTGGAGCACTCGGCGGGATCGGCAAGAAGTTCGGGCTCTAGCGCGAAGCCGTGCACAGTCCGGCGGACCTCGGGGCTTGCCGGGTGCAACGACGTCGGCCGGACCGACCGGCCGACATCACGCGGATCGGCTGCGCCGTCGAGGCGTCCGCTACGCGGAAGGGCGCAACCGCCTAGAATCCGCATCCACGCCCGGCGCGTCGGATCCTCGATAGCGCCGAGCGCATTACCAGGAGTGACATGGCCGAGCCTTCGCCACCGCTCGAACTGCTGACGACGGGCCCAACTGACGGGCTCGGTACGTTCGTGCTGGCGCATGGCGCCGGACTGTCGATGGACGCGCCGCGGATGGAAGCGATCGCAACCGGGCTGGCCGACGCCGGCATTCGCATCGTGCGGTTCGAGTTTCCATACATGCGCCGAAAGCGTGCCGGAGCAGAGCGCGGCGCACCGGATTCCCCGGGGGTGCTGCAATCGACATGGCGCGCGGTGATCGCGGAGGTCGGCGAGCCGGAGCGGCTGGTGATCGGCGGACGATCGATGGGTGGTCGCATCGCCTCGATGATCGCGGACGCGGCCGGCGTGCGCGGGCTCGTGTGCCTGGGGTATCCGTTCCACCCGCTCGGACGTCCGGAGCGCACGCGCACGGATCACCTGGCCGAACTACGCACGCCGACGCTGATCGTGCAGGGCGAGCGCGACGCGATGGGCGATCGCGCCGACGTTGAGGGATACACGCTATCGCCCGCCATCAAGGTGGTCTGGTTAGTGGATGGCGATCACTCGTTCACGCCGCGAAAACGATCCGGCGTGACGGAGGCAGAGAACGTGGCGACCGCGGTGGCGGCGGTCTGCGCATTCATGAAGAAGCTTCGCTAGCAGGACTCCCGGCAGCGGTCGGCGGACGCCTGTCGATCGACCGGCCCTCGGCGGCGGTGCTAGGCCGCGGAGTCCGGCGCCCACGGGTGCGCCCGCTGGAGCAGCGCCGTGAACTCGGCGGCCGGAACCGGGCGACTGAAGTAGAAGCCCTGGGCGATGTCGCAGTGCATCTCTTCCAGCAGCGCCAGCTCTCCGGCGCGCTCGACACCCTCGGCGACCACGGTGCGCTGGAGCGTGTGAGCGACGGTGATGAGACCAGCAACGATCGCGCGATCCTCGGCGTTCTTGGTGATGCCCGAGACGAATGAGCGGTCGATCTTCAGCGACATGCGCGGCAGTAGCTTCAGGTGTGAGAGCCACGAATGGCCGGTGCCAAAATCATCGAGGGCGCTCTGCACCCCGAGCGCGGCGAGCGCCTCGAGGACACGCACCGCCTCGTCCGGATTCTGGATCGCGACGGTCTCGGTGACCTCGAGTTCGAGGTTGGCGGGCGGTAGCCCGCTCGCACCGAGCGCGTCGCGGACGGTGGAGACGAGATCGGACTGGAGGAGCTGTCGGGCACTGATGTTCACGGCGACGCGGAACGGACGGTCGGCCAGGCCAACCCAGTCTTTCGCCTGGAGCGCCGCGGAATGGATCGCCCAGGCGCCGACCGGGACGATCAGACGAGATTCCTCGAGCAGTGGGATGAAGTGATCCGGGGAAACGAGGCCGCGGCTCGGCGAACGCCAGCGGAGCAGGGCCTCGGCACCGACGATCTCGCCCGTCCGGATGTCGACCTGAGGCTGGTAGAAGAGCTCGAACTCGTCCTGCTTCAGCGCGTTCCGCAGCTCGATCTCCAGTGCCAGTGCGTCCTCGGCTGGGGCGTTGGTGCTGCCCCCGCGCACGAAGCGATACGTGCCGCCGCCATCGGCTTTGGCATCGTCGCGGGCGGCGTCCGCGGCATCGAGCAAGGCCTTCGCGTCAACACCGTCGTCGGGCGCGACCGCGAGGCCGATGCTGACGCCGGCCCGCAGCTCGCCGGTCTGGTAGACGAGCGGTCGATCGAGCGACGCGAGGACGCGCTGGGCGACGTCGCGGGCGCCCTCGGCATCCTGTTCGGGGAGCAGGATCAGGAACTCGTCGCCGCTGCGCCGGCCGACGCTCGCGCCGGCGGGTAGCGCGTCCTGGATCCGGCGCGCGACATCGCGAAGGACACGGTCGCCTTGCTCGGCGCCGAGGGTCTTGTTGATCCGCCGGAACCGATCGACATCGACGACGGCGACGGCGAGCTTCGTGAGCTGGCGCCGATTGAGCAGCGCAACCGCAAGCTGAGCGCGGAAGCGGTCACGGGCCAGCACACCGGTGAGCGCATCGACCTCGGAAGAACGTCGGCGCTGACGGAGGAACGCCGAGACGAGCAGGAATCCGCCGATAGCGAGCAGCACGATGCCGGCGCGAAGGACGGACTTGAGCCGATCAGTCTGAGCTTCGCCGCGATCGGCGAGCACCATCATCAGCTCGTCAACGGCAGCACCGGTGCGATCGACCGATGCGACTACCTCGTCAAATTCCGCGTCGCCGTCCGCGAAGAGGCGGGCGGTGCCGATCGTGTCGTTCCACGATCGATCGACGGCGCCGAGGAGCGCGTCGGCCTCGGCCGCCGGCAGTGCGCCGTGGAGGTGGTTCGAGAGATCTCCAGTCACGATCTGGTTCCTCAGAATCGCGTCCTCGAGGACCCAGGGGTCCTGCTCGTGCACGGAGCGATCGGCGGCCAGGGCGACCTGGTAGGCGTGCGTACGCAGCGCCGCCAGGTCATTGGTTGCACGGGTGGAGTCCGTGAAGGACGAGAGGTAGAGCATGAAGACGAGCGCGATCACACCGAGGACGAGGCCGGCGCCCAGCAGCAGGCCGCGCGCCAGGTGCATGCGCGCCTGCCGCCCGATCGCGCCACCAAGTCCAGCAGTCCGAGCTGTCACAGCATTCCTCACGGTAGGTACCCGAAAGTATCGACCGCTTCTGGAGGTGCCATATCGGGGGACACCGCGGCCAGATCGCATCTTGATCGCAGACCGCGGGGGGGTCGCCGAGACACTGGCTGGCGGTGCGGAGGTCACGATGGTGTGCCGATGATCGGGCTGTAGACGACATGTACGGCGCCTGACCGGCGGAGCACTGGATGCAGCAACCGCTATCGGTCCCCGGGGATTACGACGACGAGGGTGAGGCGTACACGCCGCCCCCGGTACCTCGATTCACCCCTGAACAGATCGCCGAACGATCCGCGCTCGAGGTGTTCCCGGGCGGCGCCGCCGCCCTGGAGTCCGACGCCTGGTGGGAAACCACCGACGCGACGCCTGCCGCCCACGCAGCCCCCGCGGCCTCCGATGGCCCCGATGCCCTCGAAGCCTCGACCGAGGACCGCCGCACGACAGACCGCCGCTCCGCGGAAGCGGGCGAGCGTCGCATCGCCTGGCCATTCGTCTCCGAGGGCCAGCGCGAGCGCAGCGACACCACGCCTCCAACGGCGGCACCGGCCCACTGGGAGCCGGAAGCCACCGAGGCCGATGACACCGAAATCGAGCAGTCCGCGGACGATACCTTCGAGGACGAGGAGTTCGACGAGGGCGACGAGCCAGAACTGCCGTTCCCGATCAGTGCTGTACCCACGGGGGCGCTACAGCAGCCAGCTCACGCGCCGTCGCGTGGCCCGCAGCCGACCGAGGCATTCGAGGACGACGTTGAACCGAGCATTATGGCGTTCCCGCGTCTGGCCGGTCGTGAACAGCGCGCGGCCGCAGGGGCATCCCAGCGCGCTGCGATCATGGCCGCCGCCGGGGCACCGCTGACCGCTGAAGAGCTCGCGGCCGACGAGGCAGCGGCCTACTCGCCGCGCGGCCGGGCAGTCGCGCCGGCGCCGCCCGCGAAACCCGCGTCGCAACGTCGCCTGACCCGCAAGATCGCGCTCTCGTTGTTCGTCATTTCGCTCGCGTTCCTCGTCCTGTCGGGCGGCCTGATCGCGAGCGGGCAACGCGCCGAGGTCGAGCGGGTCGCCGCTTCGCTCGCGCCGGACGTGGTTGAGCGATGGCTCACAGACCGCGTGTCATCATTCGGCGCCGTATTACCGGCGGCGGATGACAGCACGCCCGCCGACGTCTTCACCGCGCCGATTGCGGAGCAGCCGCTGTTCGGGTTGATCGCGAATACCGAGGGCGTGGGCGTTGCCGTTCGCTCGACATGCGCGACCGAAGCGCGGACGCCACGGATGATCGCCGAAGGCACGGCCGTGACGGTGATCGCGCAGGGAGTCGGCGACTGCGCCGGCTGGAGCGTGGTTCGCGCAGGCGCCGCCGTGAGCTGGGTGCAGTCCGCATATCTCGGAGCCGGCCCGACTCCCTAGTTCGCGACCGGTACGAGTGCCCCCCGGTCAGCCTGCGCTATCCGCCTGTCCAATTGGGCTGCCGCTTATCCGAGAAGGCGCGCGGGCCCTCGACCGCATCGTCCGAGGCCAGGTGCTTCAAAATGCCGGGGTAGGTGCTGCGTATAGCGGCCCGCAGTGGCACGTCCAGGCCGACCATGGCGGCTTCCTTCGAGCCACGTACAGACAGCGGCGCGCATTCGAGGATCTCGGCTGCCCAGCGTTCCGCCGTCGCCAACAACTGATCCAGCGGCACGACCTCGTTGACGAGGCCGAGGCGATGGGCCTCGGCCGCGTCGATCGGCTTTGCGGTGAGCAGCATGCCCATCGCGATCTTCAGCGGGATCTGGCGTGGCAGCCGGTGGATCCCGCCGGCGAGCGCCGCGAGTCCGACGCGCGGCTCGGGTAGCCCGAAGCGCGCGTTCTCCGATGCGACGAGGATGTCGCAGGCGAGCGCCAGCTCGCACCCGCCGCCCATCGCCCATCCGTTGACCGCCCCGATCACCGGCTTGTAGAGGTCGAACCGCTCGGTCAGGCCGCCGAACCCACCCGGAATCGGACCGCGGCTGGTGTTGCCGACGGTGCTCCCCGCGTTCCGCGACGCGGTTGCCTTCAAGTCGTTGCCGGCGGAGAAGCCACGGCTCCCGGCACCGGTCAGGATCGCCACCCAGAGGTCGTCGTCGGCGGCGAAGTCGTCCCAGATGGTCGAAAGCTCACGCGATGCGTCCGGATGGAGTGCATTCATGACCTCCGGGCGATTGATCGTGATGTGAGCGATGCGATCGCGCTTCTCATAGATCGCGAACTCGTAGGCCATTGCGGTCCTCCTGAGGCTTCGCGCGGAGTCTGGCGCTGAGCGGACGACATCGCAACCCCGGCCACCCTGGAGCTGCCCTCACGCGCCGTGCGCCAGCAGCCAGAGAGGGCGGGAACTGGCTGCTCGCCAGCGGCGTTGGTCACCCATACCCCGGAGGCTCCCGCCACCGAGGAGGGACGACAGATGCGTACACCTCGATTCCTCGCGGCGCTCGTGGTCGCGATCGCACTGGTTCCGGCATTGCTCCCGGCGTTCGCCGGCGCGCAGCAGCCGATCGATCCGCCGATCCTGCCGCCCGATCGCTGCTTCGACTGCTGGTGGCCGGTCACACCGATCGCCACGCTCGACCGATTCGAGGCCGACCTCGATGTCACCGACGGCCTCCTCGTCGCGCGGTACCGACTGGCGCTCTCGAACCCGGGCGAGGGCCTCGCCGAAGGTCGGATCGTGGTGCCAGTGCCCGCCGGCAGTTCCGTCACCGACCTCGTGCTGTCGGGCGGCCCGGAGACCCTCGAGGGGCGCGTGCTCGACGCTGACGAGGCGCAGCGCCTCTACGACGACATCGTTCGCCGGTTGATCGATCCCGCGTTGCTTCGCTCGCTTGGCGACGACCTCTACGAGGTGCGCGCCTTCCCGGTGCCCGCGGGCGAGCAGCGGAGCGTGTCGTTCACGGTGACCAGCCCGCTGGTCGCGACCGACGATCAGGTGTTGGTGGAGATCCCGTGGGCACGAATGTCTCCTCGTCCTGCCGCCGCCTCGGTCTCGCTAGACATCGACGTGCCGTGGGAAGTGCGTTCCGTGTTCGCACCCGGCCTGAACCTCGACGTGGATCGCAAGTCCGCCGGCGAACTGTCCGCGAGCTGGGAATCCGGGAGTGGCTGGACCGCCGCGACCAGCCTGCGCATCTACATCGCCGGCGGCGAGGGACTGATCGACACCCGCGTGTTGACCTACCGCGAAGCGGGCGAGGACGGCTTCTTCGCACTGCTGTTCGCGCCGGTGCTCAGCGTTGACGCCTCGGTCGCACGTGACATCGTGCTCGTCCTCGATACCTCCGGGTCAATGGAGGGTGACAAGATCGAACAGGCGCATGACGCCGCCAGCTACGTGCTCAGCCGCCTGGGCGACGACGATCGCTTCGCGGTCGTCAGCTTCTCGCGCACCGTCCGCGTCTTCGGCAAGGGCCTTGAGCGCGCCGATCGCGCGGACGCCGCGATCGACTACGTCGACGGCCTGGACGCCGGGGGCGGGACGAACATCGCAGACAGCCTGACGACGGCCTTCGACCTGCTGTCCGGTGACCGCCCCGCCACGGTGATCTTCGTGACCGACGGTCTGCCGACGGTCGGCGTGGAGAACACGGACGCAATCCTCGAGATCGCCGCACGCTCGGCCCCGGAGCGCGCCCAACTCTTCGCGTTCGGCGTCGGCTACGACGTCGACACGGTGCTGCTGGACGCGCTCGCGACCCGGTTTGTCGGCACCAGCCACTACGTGACCCCCGAGGAGCGCATCGACGCCGAGGTCGGTCGCCTCTACGAGCGGGTGTCGACGCCGGTCCTGACCGACGTTGAGATCGAGATCCACGGTGGTGACGTGGACGCGCTGGCACCAGCGACGCTGACTGGCCTGTTCGCCGGACAGCAGGCGCTACTGACCGGCCGCTATGCCGACCCGGGACCGATGACGGTCGTCGTGCGCGGCAACTCGTTCGATGGTCCCGAGGTCTTCGAGTACTCCGTGCAGCTCCCAGCGCGCGACACGGCCGATCCAGCGGTCGCCCAGCTCTGGGCGCAGCGACGGGTCGCCGATCTGCTGACTGAGATCCGCATCGAGGGTCCGCGCGACTCACTGATCGACCAGATCGTGGCGCTGGCGACGCGCTTCGGCATCGTGACGCCGTACACGTCCTACCTCGCCGAGGAGCCCGCGCTGGCGCTGTCCGACAGCGGCGCCGCCAACACCTGGGTCGAGCGTGCGGCCGCGGCGCCGTCGAGCGGCGCAGACGCGGTGGCCGGTGCCGCCGACCTGGAAGAGTTGCGCGCCGGAACGTTCACGAGCGGCAATAACGGTGGCAGCTCGGTGCGTCAGCTCGGCGCTCACAGCTACTACCTCGTCGATGGCGTCTGGACGCGCGACGGCTATCTGGCTGCGACCGATATCTCCCCGATCGTCGTGGGATCGGCGGCGTTCGCGTCGCTGGTCGAAGCGGCGCCGGAGCTTGCCGAAGCAGCGGCACTCGGCTCGCGGGTGATCACCCTCGCCGCCGACGGCACATGGATCGAGTTGAACTGGCCCGACGCCGATGGCGTCCAGCCGGTGGCGTTCGAACTCCCACGTCCGAAGGGAACGGCGGATCCGACGACCGCGACTCTGGTTGTCGATCCACCAGCCCAGGGCCTCGGCACGACTGCAACCGACGAGCAGCACACGGTCGCCGGCCTGGACGGGGACGGACGATCTCAGTGGTTGACGATCGTCGTGGGTCTCGCAGCCCTCGCGCTGGGCGGCGCCTTCGCCGCGAAGATCGCTCGCCGCTAGCACCGCCGCTCACGCCGCTGTCCACGCGCCGTCGTATCGTCACGATGGCGCGTGGACAGCGGAGGGTGATCGATGACAGCAAGCAGACCAACGGTGATCGGTTCCTGCGGAATCTCCGGCTTGCGGCCGATCAACACGCTGCCGAGCTTTGAACACGCGCTGGATTCCGGCCTCGACGGCATCGAGTTCGACTACCAGGTGACGGCGGACGGTGTGGTGGTTGGACACCACGATTACCTGCTGAGTCCGGACATGACCCGCGACGCGAGCGGTGAGTGGCTCGCCGAAGCGGGACCGCCGATCCGCTCGCTGACCCTCGAGGCGTTGCGGGGCTATGACGTGGGGCGCGCACGGCCGGGATCGCGCTACACCGTGTCCTACCCCGACCAGATCGCCGTCGACGGCACGCCAATTCCGACGCTCCAAGAGCTGCTAGCCGTGCTCGCCCAACGCGCGGACACGGCGACCGAACTCTGGATCGAGGTGAAGACGGATCCGTTCGGTCGGACCGGCGAGACGACCGAGCCGGAGGCGTTCCTCGATGCATTGCTGCCGGCATTGGTGACGGCCGACGCGATCGCCCGCAGCGTGCTGATCGCCTTCGACTGGCGAGTCCTCCGGCTCGCCCTGGAGGCGCAGCCCTCGCTCCGCAGCGGGTTCCTCACGATGGACCCGCGCCACCTCTCCACGGATCGGAGCTGGCCGGCGATCGATCAACGTTCGACGTGGTGGGGTGGCTGGGACCCCGTCGACCACGGCGGTTCGTTCGCGAGCGCCGTCCGGGCGGCCGGTGGCACGTACTGGTCGCCCTACCTCAAGGATCTGACCGCGGAGCTGGTGGCGGAGGCCCACGCCGCCGGCGTGCTCGTCTCCACGTGGGGTGTCGGTTCAGAGGAGGAGATGAGCGCCGCGCTCGACCTGGGGGTCGACAGCATCACCGCGTCGCGGCCGGATCTGTTGAAGCAACGGGTCGCGGAGCGGTTCGCATGAGCGACACACCGGCGGATCGCTACACGCACGGCCATCACGCCTCGGTCGTTGGCCAGCATCGTCGCCGAACGGCCGAGGACGCCGCCGCCTTCCTGATCCCGAGGCTCACGCCGGAGATGTCGATCCTCGATGTTGGGTGCGGCCCCGGCAGCATCACCGTCGGGCTGGCGCGACGGGTGCCCGCAGGGAGTGTGACCGGCATCGATGTGGTTGACGGGGTGCTCGAGGAAGCACGCCAGCTCGCCGCCGACAACGCCGTCGGCAACGTGACGTTCGAGGCAGGCGACGTCTACGCGCTCCGCTACGCCGACAACAGCTTCGATGTCGCCTACGCGCATCAGGTCCTCCAGCACCTCACCGATCCGGTCCGCGCGCTACGCGAGCTGCGCCGCGTCGTGAAGCCTGGTGGAATGATCGGCGTGCGCGATGCGGACTACGGCACGATGGTCCACGCGCCCGACGTTGCCGAATTACATCGCTGGCGCGACCTGTATCACGAGGTGGCGACGCGCAACGGCGCGCAGGCCGATGCCGGTCGGTACCTCAACGGGTGGTTCGCGGAGGCCGGCATCGCGGACATCGAGATATCCGCGTCGACCTGGGTGTTCAACGAGCCGCGGCAGATCCTCAACTGGGGCGACTCCTGGGCGGAGCGGATCACGCACTCGTCCTTGGCGGAGCAGGCAGTGGAGTACGGGCTGGCGACGCCCGCCGAGTTGGAATCAATCGCCGACGCCTGGCGTCGCTGGGCGCGCCTTCCCAGTG
The DNA here is from genome assembly GCA_027593235.1 of Chloroflexota bacterium. Taxonomy (GTDB): domain Bacteria; phylum Chloroflexota; class Dehalococcoidia; order UBA2979; family UBA2979; genus UBA6627. The sequence continues at coordinate 2,362 of JAQCIU010000033.1, read as the reverse complement.
CGTTCTTCACATTCCTCCACGTGGAAGCGCTCGGTCGCGTGCCTGCCGACTAAGGCACACCCCCGAAACGAAGTGAACCCCGGCCTTGCGGCCGGGGTTCCCAGGTAGAGGCTCCGCGTCGGGTGGAGCCGCTACCGGTCCCGCCAGGGACTTCGTGACACGAGGGAGGTGGAGGTCTCCTTCGTGACGGGTAGTTGCGGTCCCGTTGGCGACCTAGTTGTCGTTCGGCTCGTCCACGGCGCGGAGCGCGTGGAACGGGGCCTCGTACGACTGGGCGCCGGGCATGTCGAACGTGCGCGGTCGGAGGCCGGTGGAGACCAACCCGCCGACGATGCGGCCGTCCTCGTCCACGCCGCGCTGCTCGAAGTAGTAGAGCTGCTGCATGGTGAGCGTGTCGCCCTCCATGCCGTGGACCTCGGTGATGTCGACGATGCGACGCGAACCGTCACGCATGCGGGCGACCTGGATGATGATGTCGACCGCGGACGACACCTGCTCGCGAATCGCGCGCAGCGGCCAGTCGTAGCCGGCCATCATCACCATCTGCTCGATGCGGCGGAGTGCGTCGCGAGGAGCGTTGGCGTGGACCGTGGTCATCGAGCCATCGTGACCGGTGTTCATCGCCTGGAGCATGTCGAATGCCTCGGCGCCACGAACCTCACCGATGAGGATGCGGTCGGGGCGCATGCGCAGCGCGTTCTTCAGCAGTTGGGCGCGGGTGATGTCGAATCCGCTGTTGTCGTCGCGTGCCTCGAGGGCAACGACGTGCGGCTGGCGGAGTGACAGCTCGGCCGGGTCCTCGATGGTGACGATGCGCTCGTCGCTCGGAACCCATTCCGAGAGCACGTTGAGCATGGTGGTCTTGCCGGAGCCAGTTCCGCCGCTGACGACGATGCCGGCGCCGCCGACAACCGCCGCCTCAAGCAGCGAGGCCGCTTCCTGGTTCAGCGAACCCATGGCGATCAGATCGCGGGAGGTGAGCCGGTCCGCGACGAACTTGCGGATGGTGATCATCGGACCGTCGATCGAGGCCGGCGGAACGATCGCGTTCACGCGGGAGCCGTCTGGCAGCCGTGCGTCGACCATCGGCTGGGAGAAATCGATCGTGCGACCAACGTTGGCCAGCATGCGGTCCAGCACCTGCATGACGTGGGCGTCATCGCGGAATTGCACGTCGGTCATCTCGATGCGACCGAAGCGCTCCACGTATACGCGGGAGCAGCCGTTGACCATGATTTCGGAGACGGTGTTGTCGCGGAGCAGCGGCTCGATCGGCCCGAGGCCGATGATGTCGTCCACCAGCTCGTTGAGGAGCTGAATGCGGCTACCGCTGAAGTTCGCGGGCACGTCGCTCTCGACGAGCTGTCGCGCCATGGCGATCACGATTGGGCGCGCCTCTGCGATCGGCAGTTCGGCGAGGCCACGGTGATCGAAGTCGGAGATGAGCGATCGGTGCAGGCGGGCACGAAGCGCCGCGAGCTCGGCACGGGTGGGAGGAGCCGCCTGATCGATGACCGGGCCTTCAGCCTCGATCACCATCGGCGCGTTCTCCATGCGCGGTGCTGCCACATCGGAAGGCTCGAGCACGATCGTCGACGCGCGAGGGATCTCGCGGTCCTCGGTCAGCACGTCACCCTCGGCAGCAGCGGTCGCCTCCACGCGACGCTCCGGCAGATCAGACCACGGGTCAGCCACGCTGCCCTCGTCCGATCGCCGCCAGCCGATTCGTCCCATTCCCATCCCGACGCTCCTTGTTGTGCGGCATCACTGCCGCCCTCGTTTAGGTGACCGAGACGCCCCGCCGCGTCCCGGTCAGATACGAAGGTGCGGTGCCAGCCGTTAAAGGGGCGGTAGCCGCTTGGAAGAAAAGCGTATGAAGCGGTTGCCAGGCGCAGCGAAAGCCCGGAATATCGGGCTAGAAGCGAAGGGGACCGGTGTATGAACGCGTACGAGGCGATTGTCACGAAGCGGGATACCCGCGAATACGAAGCGCAGCCAATCGCCCCGGATCACCTCGCGCGTATCGTCCAGGCCGGGCGGATGGCGGGAAGTTCGAAGAACGAACAGCCGATTCGGCTGCTACTCCTCACCGAGGAGGCGGACAAGGTATCGATCGCGACGTGTGCCGACTTCGCGGAGCACCTGCCCCGGAGCCCGCTGGTCGTGATCGTCGTTCGTCTCGGCGCCAGCCGGCCGTTCGATGCGGGGCGTGTCGCGCAAAACATGATGATCGCGGCCAATGAGCTGGGGATCGCCTCGTGCCCCGTTGCCGTCCAGCACGACGATTGCGCACGCGAGGTACTAGGTGACTGGTGTCAATCGAGGGCGGGCACCCTCTCGCCGCGGGGTAACCGGCGGTCCG
>JAQCIU010000032.1:0-33211 GCA_027593235.1 Chloroflexota bacterium | reverse complement strand
CGCGACGTTGTGTTGAGGGGGACCCCGCCCACCCATCCGGGACCTCGGGGGGCGTAGCCCCCTTGGCCCCCACTGCCGGAATGGCGACGGCTGGCGCTTCGCCTCGGGGATGGCGCGTGGGGAACCTCGCGCTGGGAGTTAGGTGCAGGGGTTTGGCCGGCCGCCGGCGATGGTGGTGAATCGTCGGTCGGCCGATGTTCACATCGACAGGGGGCCGAGTGTCGCCCATGGCTTCATCGATCGGAAGAGCGCGACGATTCCGGGGACCGTGGCACCGGAGATCGGTCCCGCCGCGTGTTCGTGGCCAGAGGCCGAATCCCGTTGTCGTCCAGCTACTCACGGAGGCCGACGGTCTAGCGGCTACCGTGCGCCTGCCGGTGCTCCTCTTTGCTGCGGCGCCACCACGCTCTGAAGTCGACGGTTAAACCGTAGGCTGCCGCGACGATCGATGCGGCGGCACCGATGCCGGTGATGTAGATGCCGGGGCCTGCTGCGGCGGATTGGGATACCGCCGGGTTGCCGTCCGGCAGCAGCACCGAGCTGCTTGAGCCGTCCACCACGATGACTAGCAGCGCGAGCGCGGCGATCGGCAGCGTGGCGATCAGTGGGCCGGTGCCATTCCTCGTGAGGCCCCACCAGGCGAACGTCACCCCGATGGCGAGGGCGCAGAGGACGGTGGCGTCGCTGTTGCCCGTGCTCAGGGAGGCCGACGCCGGACCGACGGTGAGCCACGGCAGCGAGGAACCGAACAGCATGACCAGCGCCGAGGCGACGCCGGCGATGAGCGGCCCCGTGCGACTGTTGGCGGTCATCCTGCCTCCGAACCTGTCTGACAGCTTACGGAGGGGGTCCTCGGAGGTCGCGTTATCCGCTGCTGGGGGTGCCGGCTTCCTCGACGATGGCGGACATGGAGCCGGCGGAGGAGGGCATGCGGGGGTCGGCGCCGTAGGCGTGGATCTGGGTCTGGTGGGCGGTGCAGCGTTCGTGGGAGGCGGTTTCGAGGATGACGCGGCCCTGGGTGTCGACGACACGGGCGAGGGTCCAGGATTTGCGGGGGCTGTAGCCGAAGATGGAGCCGAGCATTTCGATGACGTAGTCGTAGGTGTGGTGATCGTCGTCGAGGAGGATGAGGTGGTAGAGCGATTCGAGCTGCGGATCTTCGAGCTCGATGCGCGATGGGGTCGTGGTCGGTGCGCTGGGCGGGTTGGTCACGATGTACGCATTGTGCTTGGTGGGGATTGAAGGCGTCGAGGCGGTGAGGCGCGGTGGGTGAGGTCCCGGTGCGCTGATCGAGGGGTGTCGTCGAGAATCGAAGGGATCGCGGCGACCTCGATGGCGGCGATCACGGATGGGAGATGCGGGTGGCGGAGCGACCGATCGCGGTGATTCTGACCGGCGGGAAGGCGACGCGGTTGCGGCCGCTGAGCCTGGAGCTGCCGAAGGCGCTGGTGCCGGTGCTGAACCGCCCGCTGATCGCGTACGCGCTGGAGCGCCTGGCGGAGACCGGCGTGACGGACGTGTGGATCGTGGTGATGCCGGGCGACGATCGGACGGCAGTGGCGGCGCGGGCCTCGGCGCCGGCGGGGATGACGATCCAGGTAGCGGTGCAGCCGGTACCGAACGGGCCAGGCGATGCGCTGGCGCAGGTGCCGCATGAGGCGCTGCGCGGGCGGCACGTTGCGGTGATCGCGGCGGATGCGTTGCTGTACGGCGGCGACCTGCGGGGACAGTTCGAGTCGTGGGTTCGCGAGCCGGTAGACGCGTGGCTGCCACTGGCGCCGACGGATGTGCCGAAGTCGATGGGGATCGCGCAGCTCGAGGGCGAGCGGATCGTGGAGTTCATCGAGAAGCCGGAGCACCCGAAGGGGAACCTGGCGTCGCCGGCGTGGTGGCTGCTGGGGCCAAAGGCGGTGGATCGGGTACTGGACGATCCGGTGATTAACGCGAAGGGCGAGTTGGAGATGTCCGGCACGCTGACGGCGATGATCGAGGAGGGGCACCCGGTGGGTGGCCGCCTGTTCGACGGCGAGTGGCTGGACACGGGGACGCTGGCGGCGCTGCTGGCGACGCAGGCGCGGCTGCTGGCGGACCGGGAGTCCTCGGTGCTGATTGCGCCGGACGCCGTGGTCGAGGGCTGCGAGCTGGGGCCGAACGTGGTGGTGGGCGGCGGGTGCCGGCTGCGGAACGTGAAGTTGTCGAATGCCCTCGTGGCGCCGGGGGCGCAGCTCGAGGGGTTCGCGGGGGAGAACGTGGTGGTGACGCCCTCGGGGGTTGTGGGGCGGCCGGAGTAGCGGCAGGCCGACCGTTGGCCACGCGTGACGAGCGGCTGACCCGGCACCACGTCAGGCGCTGACGGGGTCTCGGCTTCGCGGGGGATGGGCCTGCCATCGCCATTACATTTGCGATAGCTGACAGGATGCCGATAGGTTGACCGCATCTCACGCTGTGGATGACTGGAGAGCTGAATGCGGTACAGCAAGCCCCGCGCAACGCGATTACCGGTTGTGGGGCTGATGCACCCCGCGTCGTTTACCTGCCCGCCGGCGCCCGCGATTCTCTGCGAGCACCCGCACGTTCCGATCTAGCGCTGGCACGTTCTGAGCGGCGACCGAAGGTGGTCGTCGGCTTCCGGTGTTGCAGCGGAACGTGAAGCTGTCGAATGCGCTCGTGGCGCTCGTGGCGCCGGGGGCGCCGGGCGCAGGTCGCCGGGTTCGCCTGAGAACGTGGTTGTGACGCCCTCGGGGTTGTGCGGTGGCGGGAGTAGCGGGGGTTGCTGCCTCCTCGGGGCAATCCTGATTGGACGCGGTCGCCGTGAGGCGACGATCAGGCATGCGGTATCGCGCGCTCTGGACGTTGGTTTGCGGCGCGGTCGCGCTGGCGATGAGCGGATGCGGCGGCTCGTCGGTGGAGTTCGCGACGCCAAGCGGTACGGCGAGTGAGGGTGCGAGCGGCGTTGCCGTCCCGACGATTGCCGAGGCGGCGATCGGGTCTACGTCGGACGCGAGTCCGGCGGGAGGCAGCGGGGCCGGTTGCACCTCGGATGCCGCGCCGGTGTTCACGCACCACTACACCGACCTCGATGGGATCGAGTTCATCAATCCGACGATCGTGACGAGCGGGAACTGGTTGAAGAATCGCCAGTACCACAAGGTCGTGACGGACGCGGACAACCACGCAGCCGAGGTTCCGATCTACGCGCCGGCGGACGCGGTCGCGACGGGGGTCACGTACTACCTCAGTCAGATGGTGTCGTGGGCGGGCGACTCGTTTGAGCTGGCGCAGTACGACATTCGCTTTCGTGTGTCGTGCGAGGTGACGTTCGGTTTCGACCATGTGTCGCGCCTCGAGGAGCCGTTCGCCTCGCTGGCTCCGGCGGCAGCGGTGCGGGACACGCGAGACGCGGAGGTTCGGCTCAGCGTCGAGGTGGAGGCGGGGCAACTGATCGGTTGGACGACGGGTACCGAGCCGGCGCACGTCTGGGACTTCTCGGTCTCGAACACGGCGGTGACCAACGTGTTCGCGAATCAGGCTCGCTACGAGGGGACGGGTGACCTCGCGCGGTTGCTGCACGCCGTTTGCCCCAGCGACTACCTCGCACCCGGGTTGGTGAATGCGTACCGCGCGAAGTTCGGGTGGTGGCAGGGGAGTGCGGCCGACGCGGGGTGCCGTTCGCCGGCGGATGTGGCGGGCGCGCTTGCGGGGGGCTGGTTCCAGGCGCCGTTCGAGCCGGTCGCGAACGCCGCCGCGGACTGGGGGCTGGTGGCGACGGTCGCCGCGGATGGCTACCTGGACGTGAGCGGGCCGGGCGTTTCGCTGCGGGTGGCGCCGGAGGATCCGTCGTTCCTCGATCCCGCCGCGATGACCGGCGAGCACTGCTACGTGGACTACCAGCGGCGCGGATGGGCGTACGTGGCCCTGACCTCGGGGGTGACACTGGCGGCGGCGTTCGGCGAGGGGGCGTGTCCGTCGGCGCTGCCGGATACCCACCAGGTGTTTTACCGCTAGCGGGTGGGGAGCTCGATCGGGGCGCTACCACCTCGGGGCGTGCGGTCGTAGTGTGACGGCATGCTTGAGGATCCCGGACGGTTCTACTGGAAGTGGCTTGCCGTGGGCGGCGGGTTGCTGATCCTCTATGCGCTCGAGCGCGCGATTCGCACGGGCGGGCTGTTCTAGCCGCCTGATCTATCTCACCTGATTTGGCCGACCTCAGCTGATCTAGCCGGTGATCTAGCCGGCTGGCTCGCGCTGGATGCCCTGGATCTCCGGCAGCGGGTAGTCCTGCAGGCCGATCGTCTTCGGCCACAGCTCGAAGACCTTGTCGATGTCCCAGAGTGGTTCTTCCGAGTAGAGGAAGCGCTCGCGGACGGGCTCTTCGTAGAGGCTGATGCGGTGACCGCTGACGCCGAAGATGCGTCCGTTCGCGACGCCGCCCTCATCAGATGCGAGCCACACGAGTAGCGGCGCTACGTTGCGCGGATCGCGCGCGGTGCCGGCGGCGGACGTGCTTTCGCTGGCGTCGGCGCTGCGGCCGCGGTCGGTCATCCGGGTGGCCGCGAGCGGGGCGATGCAGTTGGAGGTGACGCCGTAGCGGGAGAGGGCGCGCGCGTTGGAGCGCATGAGCCCGATCTTGCCGGCCTGTGCGGCGGAGTAGTTCGACTGACCGGGGCCGCCACTGATGCCGGCGTCCGAGGTGAAGTAGATGATGCGGCCGCTGGATTCGCGTTGCTGGCGCCAGATGATCGAGGCGAAGCGGGTGAGCGTGAAGCAGCCCTTGAGGTGGGCGCGGATGACGCCGTCCCAGTCGTCCTCGGTCATGTTGAAGACCATGCGCTCACGGAGGATGCCCTGGGCGCAGACGAGGATGTCGAGGCCACCGTAGGCATCGAGCGTCTTTGAGAAGAGCTCCTGAGCGGTGTCCATGTCGGCGATGTCGCCGATGAAGGGGATCGCCTGACCGCCGGCGCTGGTGATCTCCTCGACGACGGCGTTGACGCGGGTGGGGTCGACGCCCATACGGCCCTCGACGTCCGCGCCGGTGTCTGCGACGACGACGCGCGCGCCCTGTTCGGCGTAGGTCCTGGAGACCCAGGAGCCCATGCCGCCGGCGCCGCCGGCGACGATCGCGACTTTGCCCTCGAGGTGCTTGGTCATGGGGGGTGGTCCTTCGTCTAACGCTGGTGGGTGGTTGGGCCTCGGATGCTCGCGCTACGGGAGTTCGGGGTGCGGGAGCGGGAAGCCGTTGGCGGCGAGCGTTTCGGGCATCAGCTCGAAAAGCGTGTCGATGTCCCAGAGCGGTTCCTCGTAATAGAGGGACTTCGTCCACTGCGGTTCGCGCCACATGGTGATGCGGTTGCCGGTGGCACCGACGATGCGACCGGTGATCGAAGCTCCCTCGTCGGAGGCGAGGTAGACGATCGCCGGGGTGACGTTGCGCGGATCGTCCTGGGTGCCGGCGGCGTGTTCCGAGGTCTTGATGCCGCTCTCGGCGTCGCCGGACATGACGCCACGACCGCGGTCGGTCATGCGGGTGGAGGCCTGCGGCGAGATGCAGTTGGCGGTGACGTTGTAGCGGCCGAGTTCCTTGGCGACGGCGAGCATCAGCCCGACCTTGCCGGCCTGGGCGGCGGAGTAGTTGGGCTGGCCCGCGCCACCTCGAATGCCGGCGAGCGAGGTGAAGTAGATGATGCGGCCGCCGCGCTCGCGTTCGGTGCGCCAGTAGATGGAGGCGAACTTGGTGGGCGCCCAGCAGCCCTTGAGGTGAGTGCGGACGACGCCGTCCCATTCGTCCTCGCTCATGTTGAAGACCATGCGCTCGCGGAGGATGCCGTGCGCGCAGACGAGGATGTCGAGCCCGCCGTAGGTATCGAGCGTGGTGCGGATGAGCTGCTCGGCGACATCAACGTCGGCGATGTCGCCGATGTAGGCGGTGGCTTCACCGCCGGCGGCGCGAATCTCCTCGACGACTGCGTTCGGGCGGCTCGGGTCGACGCCCGCACGGCCCTCGACATCGGCGCCGGTATCGGCGACGACGACCTTCGCGCCCTGCTGTGCGAAGACGCGGGAGATCCAGCTCCCCATCCCACCGGCGCCGCCGGTGACGATGGCGACTTTGCCCTCGAGGTGCTGACTGGCCATGTGCGTTCCCCTCGCTCGATCGCGGCTGGCGGCGTGCTGGAGCGATGCCGAGGTCGTCGTGCTGCTGCCGCGGCGTGATGCTACTCGATGTTGACGAGCGTTATCGGGTTGGCGCGGGGAGCGCGGAGGGAAGCGCCGCGTGGGTCCCCCGAGCCGGCGAGGTGTGGCGGCGGGGCGGCTCGATCGGGGGCGGGATGGCCGCGCTCGCGAGGGCGACGGCGGCGGCCGGCGTGCGGGTCAGGTGTGGGATTGGGCCGGATGCACGAGAACTGCGCAGGTTCTCGTGACCTTTGTTTCTCGCGATCGGGTTGGCGTGCGGGGTAGAATCCGGCCCGCCAGCCCATCACAGACGCACTGAACGCATGGGCACTTGCAGACGCACTGAGGGGGAGTACCAGATGGTCGACAAATTCCCGGTCGAGGCGGGACACATCATGTTGTTCGCGCGCTCGGTCGGAGACACGAACCAGGTCTACTACGACGAGGACTACGCGAAGACGACCGAGGCGGGTGGCATTGTTGCGCCCCCGACGTTTGTGCAGGCGAGCGCGCAGTGGGAGGACGACTACCCGCTGCGACCGACGATCGGCCAGCCGTGGTTTGGTTCCGGCAAGGAGCCGACCGGCGTGAAGCGCGAGTCGAGCGGCGGCGGTGGTGGCGGTGGCCTCCACGCCGAGCAGCACTACGAGTACCACCGGCACCTGCGCCCGGGCGACGTCCTGCACTCGGTGAACAAGCCGGGCGAGAAGTGGGAGCGCGAGAGCAAGCGCGCCGGCACGCTGAAGTTCAGCGAGTCGATCACGGAGTACTACGACCAGAACAACGAGCTGGTGATCACCGCCCGCTCCGTCGGCGTTCAGACCGAGCGCCCCGTGGATCAGGGCTAGGGGGAGCGCGATGGCACTCAAGGCAAGCCAGATCAAGGTCGGCGATGAGCACGTTGAGGTGGTCGCAGACAACCTGACACGGACGCAGATCGTGCAGTACGCCGGTACCTCCGGCGACTACAACCCGTTGCACTCGGACGAGGTGTTCACGACGAAGATGGCCGGGTACCCGTCCGTCTTCGCGCACGGGATGCTTTCGATGGGCGCGACCGGCATGGCGGTCACGAACTACGTGGGCGACGGCACGCTGACCAAGTACGGCGTCCGTTTCGTTAACCAGGTGTGGCCGGGCGACACGCTGACGGCGACCGTCGCTGTCGAGGCGATTCGCGACGAAGGCGGCCAGAAGTACGTCGACCTCGTGGTGAGCACGTCGAACCAGGACGGGCGAGAGGTTGTCCGCGGGAGCGCCACGGCGCGCATCGACCCGTAGTCGACTCGCATCGACGACTGACCGGAAGGGCGCCGCGAGGCGCCCTTCCTCGTATCGGAGGCTTTCGCTGGACAACGAACGTGCAGCCCTCGAACTGACCGCGATGGAGCGGGCGTGGGGTGAGCTGGCGCCGCCTCGGTGGGTGGATTCGGCGCGGGCGATCTACGAGCTGTTGCCGTTTCAGCGCTACCGGCAGCTTCCGTTCGTCGACGTGCCATACGACCCGCGGCGCGAGGAGCACTGGTCGGACGCGGCGCGGATCGCGGACTTCGCGTCGTGGCTGCCGGCCCCCGAGGAGGGCGGAGCGACCGTCCTCGATGTGGGGCCGGGCGACGGGTGGCCGTCGATCCCGCTGGCGGCAGCGCGGCCGGACGCGCTCGTCCTCGGGCTGGAGCCGGCGCCGAGGCGGACGCGGGTCTGCCTTGAGAATGCGAGCCGCCTCGGTGTGACGAACGCGCGGTTCGTGACGGGGGACGTGACGGCGGTGCCGCTGGCGGACGAATCGGTCGACCTCGTGACGGCGTCGTACTCGCTGGAGGAGTCGGCGGAGCCCTCGGTGGCGATGCGTGAGCTGCGGCGGGTGCTGCGGCCGGGCGGCGTGCTGCGGATCGCGTATCAGCGCTGGGAGCTGCCGGAACCGGAACTGGAGAGCATCGCACTCCTCGAAGGCGCGTCCGGGCTGCTATTCCAGTACGCGCGTCGCGTGCAGGCACCGAGCATCGAGCGGCGGTACACGCTGCTGGTGCCGGCCTCGGGAGTGGCGGCGGAGGCGTTCAGTGAGGCGCTGGTCGCGTCCGCGGAGTTGCCGCGCGTCCTCGGTGAGACGCGACTCGACGAAGGGTTCGGACGCGAGCTACTGGCGCGGCTCGCGCCGTTCGCGATCGATTCGCTGGCGGTGGAGCTGCGGCGCTGGACGACGCCGGAGCTGATCGCGGACCTCGAGGGCGCCGGGTTCGCCGAGGTGTGGGGGACGCTGCACAGCGGCGAGCGCGGGCGGGCGTACGGGCGCGAGCGGGCCACCTCGAACGATCCGATTGGCCTCGAGGAGTTCGAGGCGCTGGCGGCGGAGATTGGCACGCGGGCGGCGGCGACGGACGGCGCGGGGATGGTGACGGCCCGTGCGCCTTCGGCGCTTGGGTGACGCTTCGCGCCTGTTGAAGGCGGCGGCGTAGGCTCTCCCGATGACGCAGACCTCGGATGTTGCGAGTGGGCTCGATTTGCGCGAGCGGCGGCGGGTGCTGGCGTTCGTGGCGCTGGCGACGCTGGGCGGGTTGTCGGTGTGGTTCTCGACGAATGCGGTGGCGGACGCACTCGGCGAGGAGCTGGGGTTTGGCGACGGTGACGTTGCCTGGCTGACGATCGCGGTGCAGTTCGGGTTCGTGGCGGGAACGCTGACCTCGGCGCTGGGGAACATGGCCGAGCGGATGCACGAGCGGCGATTGTTTGCCCTCGCGGCGGTGCTGGCGGCGGGGGCGAATCTGGCGCCGATTGGGTCGGATTCGCTGGCGATCTGGCTGCTGGCGCGGTTTGCGACGGGCTTCTTCCTCGGCGGTGTGTACCCGCCGGCGATGCATGTCATTTCGGGGTGGTACCGGCAGGGGCGCGGGTTGGCCCTCGGGATCGTGGTGGGGGCGCTGACGCTCGGGTCCGGGTCGCCGCACCTGCTGCGGGCGGTTCTCGCAAGCGACTGGCAACTGGCGATGGCGGGGGCGAGCGCATTCACGCTGCTGGGGGCGGTGGTGATGTGGTGGGCGGTGCGCGACGGGCCATTCCGCTCGCCGCCAGCGGTGGTACGACCGACGGAGTTCTGGGCGGGCATCAGCGGTCGCGCGCCGATGCTGGCGCTGGGCGGGTACCTCGGCCACATGTGGGAGCTGTACGCGATGTGGGCGTGGCTGCCGGTGTTCCTGGCGCTGGCCTACGCGGACGTTGGCGACGTGTTCGGGCTGGGGGCGGGCAGCCTGGTGTCGTTCGGGGTGTTTGGCCTTGGGGCGGCGAGTTGCGTGGTGGCGGGGGCGTTGTCGGAGAGGTACGGACGGACGGCGATCACGAGCGCGGCGATGGTGGCGAGCGGGGCGACGGCGCTGGTGATCGGGTTTGTGCCGGAGACGGCGATTGTCCTCGTGACGGTGCTGGCGGCGATCTGGGCGGCGACGGTGGTGGCGGACTCGGCGCAGTTCTCGGCGGCGATGACGGAGCTGGCGGACGAGCGTTACCGCGGCTCCGCGCTGGCGTTCCAGACAGGCAGCGGGTTCCTGCTCACCGCCGTGACGATTCGCGGGGTGCCGATTGTCGAGGATCACTTTGGCTGGGGCGTCGCGTTCGCGATCCTCGCGTTGGGGCCGGTGTTCGGCGTGACCTCGATGCTGGCGTTGCGGCGGCGTCCCGAAGCAGTGCGCCTCGCTGGCGGCCGTCGCTAAGGCCCCTTCGGGGCTTGATGACGCTTCGCGCCTCGTTGGCGCGCCGGCTGGTGGTGGGCGGAGTGCGGCGGGGCGGGGCGGGGTGCGGCGGAGGGGACCATGTACGTGTCGCGGATCGTTAGACTCCGCGCCTACCTCGATCGCTTGCGCTGGAGGTCCCGTGCGCCGAGCTGTGACTACTGACGACCCTGGCCGCTGGGTGATCGAGGAGTACGAGGCGGATCCGCCCGGGCCGGGCGAGGTGCTGCTCCGCGTGCGCGCCTCGGGGATATGCGGGTCGGATCTGCACTCGTACCGCGACGAGTCGCGCTGGCTGTCGCCGGAAGGTGGTTGGCGGGCGGGGCGGACGCCGGGGCATGAGGTGGCCGGCGAGGTCGCTGGCCTCGGAGCAGGGGTTCGCGGGTTGACCGCAGGGCAGCGGGTCGCGCTGCAGCCGCGTCCGTTCTGTGGCGTGTGCACGGAGTGCCGCGCCGGCAAGACCGAACTCTGTCAGGACACCCCGGGGTTGATTGGCGAGGCATCGCCCGGCGGTTGCAGTGAGTACCTGGTCGTCCCGGCCGCCAATTTGTTTCCGGTGGCGGATGACCTCGATTTCTCGATCGCGGCGCTGGCCGAACCGCTGGCGGTCGCGGTGCATGGGTACCGGGTCGCGGCGCAGCTCGATGCCACGCGGCCGACCGCAGGCGAGCGCGTCGTGGTGCTGGGGGCCGGTCCGATCGGGCTGATGTCTGTGTTCTACGCCGCACAGTCGGGGGCCGAGGTTGCGGTGACGTACCGCTACCCGCAGCAACGCGCTGCCGCCCTCCGCCTGGGAGCGGCGCACACGTTCGAGGCGGACGGCGGGAATGAGGATGCGCTCCGCGCGTGGGCGCACGAGCACCCGGTGGATCTGGTGATGGAGACGGTCGGTGGCGCGGCTGAGACGCCGGCGGTGGCGACCCGGGTGGTGCGCCGCGGTGGGCGTGTGCTGCTGCTTGGCGTTCCGGCGCGGCAGGTGACGTTGCCGGCGCAGGTGATCCTGACGAAGCAGCTTCGGCTCGCGGCGACTGTGTTCTATGGCTACATCGGCATGCAGCATGACTACGAGATCACGACCCGCTTGTTAGACGAGCATCGCGACGTGCTGGGCACGCTGATTACGCATCGCGTCCCGCTGGACGAGGCTGCCAGTGGCTACGCGCTGGCGGCGGACAAGGCGAGCGGCGCGATCAAGGTCTCAATCCAGCCCTAGCGCCTTCGGCGCTTGATGACGCTTTGCGCCTTCGGTTGATCGTTCGCGGGCGCGCATGACTGGCTGAGGTGGCGGCGTAGTATAGCGGCGATCGGGAGGGTGCGATGGCTGGACCGCTGGTTGGGTTGCGGGTGCTTGATGTCTCGGAGGGGGTGGCCGGGCCGTTTTGCGCGAAGTTGCTGGGGGACCTCGGGGCGGATGTGGTGAAGGTGGAGTCGCTCGATGGCGGGGACTCATCGCGGGCGCTGGGGCCGTTTCCTGGCGGGGCCGCGGATCCGGAGCGCAGTGCGGCGTTCTTTTACTTCAACACGAGCAAACGTGGGGTGACGCTCGATCCGGCGACGGCGGAGGGGCGTGGGTTCCTCGAGCGGTTGGTGCGGCGGTACGACGTGGTGATCGCGGGCGAGACCGAGGGGGAGCTGGCGGCGCGCGGGATTGGCTTCGAGCAGCTTCGGGCGTGGAATCCGCGGGTGATCCTGACGACGGTGAGCGGGTTCGGGTCGGAGGGACCGCATGCGGGGTGGGCGTGGTCGCACCTGGTGGCGTGCGCGACGGGGGGCTGGGCGCGGACGTGCGGGCTTCCGGATCGCGAGCCGCTGCAGGCGGGCGGGGCGATCACGGAGACGCTGACGGGGGCGTTCGCGGCGGCGGCGACGTTGCTGGCGGTCCTCGGAAGACGCGCGCACGGGCAGGGGGAGCACATCGACGTGAGCGCGCAGCAGGCGACGCTTGCGGGCGCGCTGTTCCCGTCGCTGCGCTACGAGTACAGCGGGGATATCCAGGCGCGGAACTCGCAGTTCGGGCCGGGGCCGTCGTACATCCTGCCGGCGAAGGATGGGTACATCGGCGTGAACGTGCTGACGGCGGCCCAGTGGGAGTTGCTGTGCGGGTTCCTGGGGCACCCGGAGATCGTGACGGATCCTCGCTATGAGGGGCTGAAGCGTCGGGAGCACGCGGCGGAGATCGGGGCGATTTTCGCGGATGCGTTGAAGGAGCGGAGCGCGGCCGAGGTCTTCCACGAGGGGGAGGCGTGGCGCGTGCCGTTCGGGTTGGTGCCGAGCATGGCGGAGATTCCGGAGCTGGCCCCGCACCGCGAGCGCGGGTTCTTCGTGGAGCTGGAACACCCGCAGGCGGGGACGGTGGCGGTGCCGGGGGTGCCGTTCAAGTCGACGGCGACCGCGGCGCGGCCGTTCCGACCGCCGTTGCTGGGGGAGCACAACGACGAGGTGGCGCGTGAACTCGAGGGTGCGGCTGCCTCGGAAGCGGCGGTCGCGGTGACGGGCGTCGCTGGGCCGGGCGGCGCGGGAACCTCGGATGCGCCGCCGGCTGCGGTGACGGCGCCCCTCGAAGGGTTGCGGATCCTCGATTTGTCGATGTTCTTCTCCGGGCCGCTTGCGATGCAGATCGCGGGGGACGCGGGGGCGGACGTGATCAAGGTGGAGTCGGTTCAGCGGATCGATGGATGGCGGGCCTCGAATGCGGCGGGCGCGGAGCGTCCGTGGGAGTGTTCGCCGAACTTCAACTGGGTGAACCGGAGCAAGCGTGGGATCACGCTGAACCTGACCGACCCACGCGGCACGGAGATCCTCAAGCGACTGGTCGCGGACGCGGACGTGCTGATCGAGAACTACACGCCGCGGGTGATGGGGAACTTCGGGCTGGACTACGAGACGCTGCGGGCGATCAATCCGCGGTTGATCATGATGTCGATGCCGGGGTTTGGCGCGGATGTGTCGTGGCGTGACTACGTGGCGTTCGGGATGTCGACGGAGCAGATGGCGGGGATCAGCCACCTGACGGGGTACGCGGGGGAGCAGCCGATCTTCACGGCGATGAACGGCGGCGATCCGTTCGTGGGGGTGATCGCGGCGACGGTGTTGTTCTCCGCGCTGCATCACCGCGCCGAGAGCGGCGAGGGGCAGCACATCGACCTCAGTCAGGTGGAGGCGTGCACGCTGTTCGTTGGCGACGCGGTGACCGGGTGGACGTTGGCCGGGCAGGATCCGGGACGGACGGGGAACGCGCATCCGACGCACGCGCCGCACGGGATCTATCCGTGTCGCGACGACGGGTGGATCGCGATCGACTGCCAGGACGATGGGCAGTGGGCGACGCTGGCGGGGCTGATCGGACGCGCGGAATGGGCCTCGGCGGGGGCGCGGTGGGCGACGGCGGTGGGGCGCCTCGACGAGCGTGGCGCCCTCGATGTGGCGATTGCGGGGTGGACGCGCGGGCGCGGGCACATCGAGCTGATGGACGCGCTGCAGGCGGCGGGCGTGGCGGCGGGTGCGGTGCTGACGGGGCCGGAGATCCTCGATGATCCGCAGCTCGCGGCGCGGGGTGGGTTGCGCGCGGCGGACCGGCCGGGCGTGGGGGTGAAGCATTACCCGACGCAGCCGTACCAGTTCCGGTTCGCGCCGCCACCGCCGGACCGGCGTGCGCCGATGCTGGGCGAGCACACCAACGAGGTTCTGCGCGAGCGGCTGGGGATGAGCGACGCGGAGTTGGCAGCCTTGGAGCGCGACGACGTGATCGGGACGGTGCCGATCGCGGCACGGTAGTTCGAGCGTCGGTAGTGCGCGCGCCGGGGTCCGGAGCCGGGTAGTCCGCGGCTGGATCGTTGGGCCTCGGAGGGGACGCTTACCTCGGAGTGCGGCGGCGGGCGGTCAGGCCTCGGTGGTCTTGCGCCAGTAGCCGACGACGCTGACACGGGGGGCGGGGAGGCCGCGCTCTTCGCGGAGATGGCGGCGGATCGCGGCCATCGTTTCGAATTCACCACCGCCCCAGACGTAGAGGCCGTCGATGGCAGGCTGGCGCGCGCGCACGGCGGCGACGAGTGCCGAGGGCGGGCCGGCGGTCGAGTCGTGGTCGATCCGGATCACCTTCGCGGCGGGGTGCGGCGGGAGGTCGATGACGGTGTCGCGGTGGAGCGCGAGGAGGACGGTGGCGGTGGCGTCCGGCGCGAGGGCTTCGAGGATGGCGGCGATCGCGGGGAGCGCGGTCTCGTCGCCGAGCAGGAGTTGGTGGCGCGTGCCCTTGGGGGGCGCGTAGGCGGTGCGGGGGCCCCAGAGCGCGGCGGGAGCGCCGGGGCGGGCGTTGACGGCCCAGATTGAGGCGATGCCGGGCGGGTCGTGGAGGAGGACGTCGATATCGATCTCGGTGAGGGCGGGGCGGTGGGCGCGGACGGTGTAGTAGGCGCCGACGGGTCGCTGTGCTTCCGGCATGGCGCGGTAGTCGTCCCAGCCGAATTTGCCGTCGATGGTGAGGGCGTCGTGACCGGGCGGGGGGAGCAGCAGGTAGACGAACTGATCTGGGCCGACGGAGCGGAAGGCGTGGAGGTCACCACCTCGGAACGTGATGCGGAGGAAGGGGTGGCCGATCGGGCGAACGGCGGCGACGGCGGTCACGAAGGTGGCGGTGTGGAGCGGGGCGCGGACAGGGGAGCCGTCTGGCGACGGATCCTCGGTGGTTTGGGTCGCGGTGGCGTTGTCCTCGGTAGTGCCTTCCGTGGTGGGGCGTTCCTCGGGGGGTGGGGGCATTGGTGGCTCCGTTCGGGTGCTGACGATCGGCGGTGGCGGTCGACCATGGGAGGCAATTCCAGGTGACCGACACCGCCGACCGGTACGCGCGAGGGCGGGAGGTGGGCTCTCCGTAGCCCTCGCACGGTCTGTCGCTAGCTGACGTCCGTGGCGCCTTCGATCACCGCGGCGATCTTGTCGAGGACGACGGCAATGCCGTCGTAGGTGTAGACGCGGCCGGCGATGGGCCAGAGCGTGACCTGATCGGCCTGGACGGCGGGGAGCGTCGGCCAGAGCGGGACATCGGCGTCGAGGCGTGCGCGCTGTTCGGGATCGCGATCGTCGAGCAGGACGTAGTCGACGTCGTACTTGTCGATTGATTCGAGGCTGAGGTACTCCCAGAACCCGCCTTCGGTGGTTTCGGTGCGGAGGACGGTGACGCCGAGTTCGACGTAGTAAGAGAGGTCCGGCCAAGCGGGCGGATCGGCGACGTAGAAGGTGTCGGTTCCGGCGGAGGCGAACATCAAGGTGATGTCCGGGTGCGCCGCGGCGGCGGCGACCACGGCGGCTTCCGCGGCCTCGTAGCGGGCCCTGGATGCGGCGGGTGCGCCGGTACCGCCGAGGACGAGTGAGAGTTCGTCGAAGCGGGCGATGATCCGGGGCGCGGGGATGCCGGCGGTGCCGTCGCTGACGGCGACGATGAGGAGCGGCGCGATGGCGGTGACCTCGTCGACGATGTCGTCGTTGATCCACCAGACGCTGTCCGGGCCCCAGGCGATGGTGACGATGACGTCCGGATCGAGTTCGGTGAGGGCCTCGAGGTTGATTTCGCCGTAGGCGGCGCCACCAACGGAGGCGATGCCGCTGAAGTCCGCGCCGCCGTAGGGGTTGCCGGCGGCGTCTTCGAGTTGGCCGAAGACGCCGGTGAGCGTGACGCCGTACTCGAGGAGCGCAGCGGCGACGCTGGCTTCGGCGACGATGCGCGGTTCCGCGCCGGGTTCAAAGGTGACGATGCGATCGTCGATGAAGCTGAGGGCCGCGGTGGCCGCTGTCGCGGAGGCGGCGGCGGTCTCCGCGCTGGTGGCGGCGGCAGTGGCCTCGGTGGTTGGTGCGACGGTGGGGGCCGGGGTGGCTGTGGGATCCGCGTCGGAGCCGCAGGCGGCGACGAGGAGTGCGAGCAGGAGCGCGGTGGCGAGCGCGAGGATGCGTGTCATCTGGTCTGTCCTTTCGGTGCGTGGTGGGTGTGGGCCTGGTTCAACTGGGTGCCTGGTCGTTGCCCTCCCCCGTGCCTGCTGGCGCCTGTGCGGAGGTGCCGGCGGGTTGCGCGTGTGCGCGGCCGATAGGGATGACGAGCGGGGTGTTGGAGACGGGGTCCGGGACGATGCGGGTTTCAAGGCCGAAGACGCGGCGGACGACGGCTTCGGTGATGACCTGGTGCGGGGTGCCTTCGGCCTGGATGCGTCCGGCGGCCATGGCGATCAGGTGATCGCTGTAGCGGCTGGCGAGGTTGAGGTCGTGGAGGACGAGGACGACGGTGCGGCCGGTGTCGGCGTTGAGTTCCTTGAGGAGATCGAGGACTTCGATCTGGTGGGCGAGATCGAGGTAGGTGGTTGGTTCGTCGAGGAGGAGGAGCGGGGTGTCCTGGGCGAGCGCCATGGCGACCCAGACACGCTGACGCTGTCCGCCGGAGAGGTGGTTGACGGGTCGATCGGCCTCGGCGGTGATGCCGGTGGCTTCCATGGCGGCGGCGACGGCGAGGCCGTCCTGGGAGGACCAGGGCTTGAAGAGGGACTGGTAGGGGTAGCGGCCACGCGCGACGAGTTCGGAGACGGTGATGCCGTCGGGGGCGATCGGCGACTGGGGGAGCAGGGTGAGGCGGCGAGCGACGTCGCGGGTGCGTTGCGCGGCGAGGTCGCGTTCGTCGAGGAGGACACGGCCACCGGCGGGGCTGAGGAGCCGCGCGAGGGCGCGAAGGAGGGTGGATTTTCCGCAGGCGTTGGGCCCGACGATGGTGGTGATACGCCCGACGGGGATGGAGACGGAGAGAGCCTGAACGACGAGATCGCGGTCGTAGCGGAGATCGAGCGATTCGGCACGAAGGCCGGGTTGGACCTCGATGGATGGTGCGGGCGGCGCGGTGGGCCGGGGCGGTGCGGGCGCGGTGGTGGTCATGGCAGGGCCTTTCGCTAGCGGCGGGAGATGGAACCGAGGCGGGTGAGCAGCCAGAGGAGGTAGGGGGCGCCAAGGACGCCGGTGAGGACGCCGACGGGGAGTTCGCTGGGCTCGAAGGCGACGCGGCCGAGGAGATCGGCGGTGGTGACGAGGATTGCGCCGACGAGCGCGGAGGCGAGGAGCGCGGTGCTGGAGCGGGCGAGCTGGCGGGCGATGGGCGCGGCGACGAAGGCGACGAAGGCGATGGGACCGGCGACGGCGGTGGCACCGCCGGCGAGGACGACACCGGCGACGACGACGGCGGTGATGGAGGTGAGGTCCTGCCAGTCGCTGCCATTGAGGGATCCGGCGAGCCAGGCCTGGGCCTGAGCGGCGTTGTTGATGTCCGTGCGGGTGAGTGCGTAGGAGGTGACGGCGCTGAAGGCGGCGGCCACGCCGATGCCGACGAGGACGATGCGGACGGTGCTGGTGCGACCGCGGCGGAAGGCGAGCCCGTAGGTGAGGGTTGCGCCGACGGCGGCACCGGCGACGGCGGCGAGCGAGACGGTGGCGACGCCGGCGTTGAGGAGGCAATGGAGAGGACGGCGGCGGCGCTGGCACCGGCAGTGATGCCGATGACGTCCGGCGAGGCGAGCGGGTTGCGGACCATCGACTGGAAGAAGTCACCGGAGAGTCCGAAGGCGGCGCCGACGAGGGCGCCGGTGAGGGCGCGGGGGAGGCGGAGCCGGCGGACGACGAAGCTGGTGCGTTCATCGGCGTCGCCGAGGAGTGCGGGAATGAGATCGCGGAGGGAGGCGGAGGCAGCGCCGAGCGAGAGGGAGGCGACGATGGCGGCGAGGAGGAGCACGGCGAGGGTGGCGGTGAGGCGGAGGGAGCGTCGGCGGCGTCGCGCGCGGGCGGTGGCGAGGGTGTGCGCGGCCTCGGTGGCGGCGTCAACGTCGAGGGATAAGCCGCCGTCGGCGGCGGGCTCGGTGGCGTCGAGTGCGGGATCGAGGGTGTGGGTCACAGCTCGCCGACCTGTCGGGAGCGGGCGACGGCGATGAAGATCGGCGCGCCGACGAAGGCGGTGACGATGCCGACCTGGAGTTCACCGGGCTGGACGACGAAGCGACCGACGACGTCAGCGCCGAGCAGGAGCGAGGCGCCGAGGATGGCGGAGAGCGGCAGGATCCAGCGGTAGTCGGGGCCCGCGATCGCCCTCGCGATGTGGGGAACGGCGAGGCCGACGAAGCCGATTGGGCCGGCGGCGGCGGTGGCGCCACCGGCGAGGCAGACGACGGAGGCGATGACGATGGCGCGATCACGATCGAGGCTGACGCCGAGGGAGCGGGCGACCTCGTCACCCATCGCGATCGCGTTGAGCGAGCGCGGCGTGAGGGCGGCGAGGAGGAGTCCGACGAGGATGAAGGGGGCGACCTGACGGGCGACATCGGCATCACGGCCGGCGATGGCGCCGACGACCCAGAAGCGGAACTCATCGAGGGTGGCGACATCGAGCAGGAGGATGGCGGTGGTGACGGAGGAGAGGAGGCCGGTCATGGCTGCGCCGGCGAGGACGAGGCGGATGGGGGAGCGGGCGCTGCCGATTCCTTCGCCAATGGTGTAGACGACGACGGCGGTGACGCCCGCGCCGGCAAGCCCCATCCAGGCGTAGGTGGTGATGGAGTCCATGCCGAGCTGATAGATGCCGAAGGCAACGAAGAGCGCCGCGCCGGCGTTGATGCCGAGGATGCCGGGACCGGCGAGCGGGTTGCGGGTGAGTCCCTGCATTTGCGCACCGGCGACGCCGAGCGCGGATCCGGCGAGCAGGCCGACGGCGGTACGGGGGAGGCGCTGTGCGTGGACGACGATGTGGTCGGCGAGCGTGGCGTCGTAATCGGTGAGTGCGCGAAGGGCGGTGAGCCAACCGATGCGGCGGGTGCCGAGCGCGAGGCTGGCGGTCACAGCGAGGGTGAGGAGGAGGAGGCAGCAGGCGACCGCGCCGGTGCGGCTCCAGGTGAGTCTCCCGGTGAAGCGCTTGCGCGCGGGTGGATCGGTGATTGCTGTATGCACGGTTTCTTAAATACAGGTAAGGCTAATATGAGATCAACGTGATCACTATGATGATCGAATCGGATATGCACAGATTCGATCATCGGTATCACGTATCGTGATGGCGACGCGACGCGACGGGCGGATCGGGCCGTCGAGAACCGGGACGGTGGGTTGGCCCTGTAATGAGGTGTGGGGACTGGCTTAGGATGCGGGGGCGAATAGGGGGATCGTCGTGGCTGGACCTCTGACTGGCATCCGGGTAATCGATTTGTCGAACGGGCCCGTGGGCGGCATGGCAACGATGGTGCTGTCCGACTTCGGCGCCGACGTGATCAAGATCGAGCGGCCGGGCGGCGATCCGTTCCGCTTCCTGGGCACATCACCGATGTGGCTGCGCGGTAAGCGATCCGTGGAGCTGGATCTGAACCGCAAGGTGGAGCAGGAGCGGCTGTACCAGCTCGCCGAGACGGCAGACGTGGTGGTGAGCAGCTTCCGCGCGCACGCGGCGGTGGATCTGGGCTGCGACTTCGACGTCCTGGCCTCCCGCAACAGCGGGATCGTGTACGTGCAGATCTCCGGGTTCGGATCGTACGGGCCGTACGTGGGGTTGCCGGGCTACGAGGGCGTGGTGGCGGCGAAGTCCGGGCGGATGCAGAACTTCGCCGGGACGGCGGATCGAGACGGGCCACAATTCGCCTCGGTACAGGTGGCGTCGCACGCGGCTTCGCAGGCGGCGGTGTCGGCGGTGCTGGCCGGGTTGATCGCGCGTGAGCGGATCGGGATCGGGCAGTACATCGAGACGAGCATGCTGCGGGGGATGCTGCCGTACGAGCAGGGCGGGTTGATCCGTCGCCAGCTCGCGCACGCGGACCCGGCGCAGTTCGCCGACGATCCGCTGGCGGCAACGCAGCGGATGCCCACGATCCAGTACCAACCGGTGCTGACGAAGGGCGGCCAGTGGCTGCAGCTTGGCAATCTGCTGCGGCAGCAGTTCGACAGCTTCCTGGCGGCGGCGGAGTTGCACGACGTGATCGTGGACGAGCGGACGCAGGGGTCGCCGGCGACGTGGGCGCCGGAGGTGCTGGAAGAGGTCCGCGACAAGGTGCTGACGCGGATGCAGGAGAAGACGGCGGACGAATGGGTCGCGCTCTTCACGGAGATGGGGAACATCGCCGCACACCAGTTCCAGACGACGCAGCAGGCGCTGGACGATCCGGACATCACGGCGAACGGGCACGTGGTGGAGGTGAAGGATCCGCGACTGGGCATCCAGATCAAGGACAACATCACCATCATGGAGGTGATGCTGGGCCAGGTGCAGGTGGAGGCCGACGCGGATCAGGGGCGTTCGGATCAGCTTGGATTGCTGGCGGAGCTGGAGCACACGCCGGGCGAGGTGGGCGGCGCGGCGCCGAGCGCCGGTCAGCACACGTTCGAGGTGATGAACGAGACCCGTTCGCGCTGGCGCGGCGAGACGCTGGCGCCGGGTGACTACGATCCGCCGCTGACGGGGCTAACGGTGCTGGAGTTCGCCTCGATCATCGCCGCGCCGATGGGGGCGTCGCAGCTGGGCGATCTGGGTGCGCGGGTGATCAAGGTGGAGCCGATTGGCGGCGACCCGTACCGCCAGCTTGGCGGCGGTGTCGGCGCGATGCGCGTCAACACGAGCAAGGAGAGCATCTCGCTCGATCTCAAGTCCGAGGCGGGCCAGGAGATTCTGCAGAAGCTGATCGCGCAGACGGATCTGATCATCTCGAACTTCCGGCCGGGTGTGCCGGAGCGGCTGGGCTTCGGCTATGAGCAGGTGAAGGCGGCGCGTCCGGAGATCGTGTACCTGGCGATGAACGGCTACGGGCGCAAGGGACCGGGGGCACACCGGCCCTCGGCACACCCGGTGCCGGGGGCGGGCGCCGGTGGGGCGCTGTTCCAGGCGGGCGCGGGATTCCCGCCAGAGGCGGCGGACGGTGAGCTGAGCCTGGAGGAGATCCGCGAGATTTCGCGACGGTTGTTCCGCGCGAACGAGGTGAACCCGGATCCGAACACCTCGATGGTGGTGATGACCTCGGCGTTGCTGGCGCTGTACGCGCAGCGGACGGGGCGCGGCGGGCAGCGGGTGTGGATCGACATGCTGGGGGCGAGCGCGTACGCGAACGCGGACGATTTCATTCGCTACCGCGGGAAGCCGGAACGCGCGGTGCCGGACAGCGAGCTATACGGAACCGGCCCGATCTCCCGCCTCTACCGTTGCGCCGAGGGCTGGGTGTACCTGGAGCTGGTGCAGGAGCGGGAGTGGCAGTCGTTCTGCGATCGGATCGAGAGCCCGGATATGGGACGGGATCAGCGGTTCGCGAGCCGGACGGGACGGACGACGAACGCGGCGGTGCTGACCGGGTTGCTTGAGGAGCTGTTCGCGACGGAGTCCGCCCAGTACTGGGAGGACTTGCTGTCGGTGGTTGGGCTGGGCTGCGTGCGCGCGGACGGTCCGGCGGCGGCGGAGTTCTGGGAGACGGATCCGCACGCGGCGCAGAACGGGTTGGTGACGCCGGTGGTGCACGCGAAGTGGGGCGACATGCTGCGCCACGGTCCGCTGTGGAAGATGGCGCGCTCCGGGCTGAGCCTGGGGCCGGCGCCGGTAAACGGCGAGCACACGGACGCGATCCTCGAGGAGCTGGGCTACGACGCGGAGGCGATCGCGCAGCTCCGCGCGGACGGGGTGGTCGACAGCGAGGTGGTGGCGCCGGTCGAGGCGTAGGCGCCTCGGAAGACGCGACCCTCGGAGGACTTGGTCCTCGGGCGCCCCGCCTTGGTTCGCGTGGCTAGGTGCTGGCGCGGGCGTCGAGGTAGGCGGTGATGGCGGCGGCCATGGCGGCGGGTTGGTCGCCCTGGACGCTGTGGCCGGCGCCCTCGATGACGACGTGGGTGCAGTCGGTCATTGACTCGGTCATGGCGTTGGCGGCCTCTTCAGAGAGGATCTTGCTGATCGCGCCTCGGAGGAGGAGCGTCGGCGTCTTGATCGCGGCGACGTCCGCGGCGAGGGCGGACGAGCGGAGTTCGCGGGCCTCGCTCTGCTGGTCCTTGGTCATGTCCTCCGGGACGACGCGGCGGCGGTGGTCCTGCTTCCAGGTCCAGCCATCGTCGACCTGCTTCAAGGAGTGGAGCAGGGAGTACTTGAGGTGCGCGGGCTTGCGCTGCGGGTTGAAGTGGACGGCGCGCTCGAGGAAGTCTTCGAACTTCGACATCGTTTCGGTGTCCTGGCGGAACTGTTCCATTTCGACGAGACCGACGGCCATGGTGACGGGGGCGATGTCGACGACGACGAGGGCGTCGAGGCGTTGCGGGTGGCGTGCGGCATAGCGGATGGCGTTCATGCCACCCATGGACATGCCACAGAGGGTGATGTGGTCGTAGCCGAGGTGCTCGATGAAGGCGTTGGTGTCCTCGAGCATGAGGTCGCCGTTGTCGCGATCGAGCTGGTCGTCGGGGGTCCAGCCGGTGTCGCCGTGTCCGCGCTGGTCGAGGGCGATGACGTGGTAGCGATCGCGGAGGAGCAGCGCGGACATGTCCCAGGTGTGTGCGGTGAGGCTGCCGCCGTGGAGGAGCACGAGGTGGGGGAGGTGGTCGTTGCCCCAGTCGAGGTAGTGGAAGTTGACGCCGTTGAGCTCGACCCAGCGATCCTCGGGTGTGAGGTAGGTGGAGGGGTTGAGGTTGATGGCTTCAGCGCAGGCGCGCATGTCGGCGAGGTAGTCCGTGGTGGCAGTGGTCATTGCTGGCTCCTCGATCGCTGGGTGCGCGGGCAGGGTACGGGGTCGCGCTGTGCAGTGGCGCTACTCATTCATCACTCAGGAACCCCTCGCGCTGTTGGAGTGCGATGACATCGGGTGTCAGCACTGCACGCAGTTGCTCGGCGCGCTCGACAAATCTACGGACTCGATGACTGCCAGGGAGCCAATTCGAGATCTGCTCGGGCGTCATCCAGCGGTGCGCGTCATGCTCGGAGCTGAGTTGAATCGCTTCTCTACTGTCGAGCGAGCAGGCGTACCGCACCCCCAGGGCCTCGTTCTCACTGACCGGCGTTCCGCGATAGAAGTGCGCGGTGCCAACGAGGAAGTCGAGCCGTATTGCGACGCCGAGTTCCTCTTGAGCTTCGCGAAGGGCGGCCTGTTCGAAGCTCTCGCCCTGGTGAACGCGCCCGGTTACCACTTCCCACTCCCCGCGGCCCACGTCGACACGATCGCTCCGTCGCAGGACGAGGTAGGTCGTGGAGGCGGGATGGTAGACGGCGAGCGCGACCGTGCCGACGAACCGTCCGATCGCGGTCATTGCTGGCTCCTCGATCGCTGGGTGCGCGGGCGTGCGGCTACGGGGTCGGGGATGCGGCGAGGGCGGGCAGGGCGAGGACGCGCTCGCACCAGGCGGAGAGGTCGGCGAGGCTTTCGGCGCCGATCTGATGGGCCATGCCGTACTCGTGGTATTCGAGCTGGACGCCGAGGGTCTGGAGGCGATCGCGGGATTCGCGGGCGCGGGTGACCTCGATGGCTTGATCGGCGGTGCCGTGCTGGACGAGCACGGGGAGGGCGGCGAGGGCTGCGGTGTCGGTCGAGGCGGAGTCGACGGCTTCGTCGGGGAGCCATGTGCTGAGGGCGGCGACGCCGGCGAAGTGGGCGGGCGCGGCGAGGCCGAGCCGGTAGGCGAGTGATCCGCCCTGGCTGAAGCCGAGGATGACGGTGCGGGCGGAATCGCCGCCGTAGCGGGCAACGGCTTCAGCGATGAACTCCGAGACGCGGGCGACGACGCGTTCGAACTCCTCGGGGGTGCGGCGGAGATCGGTGCCGGAGGGCTCGAACCAGGTGTAGCTGGGCATGCCGGGCTGGAGCATGAACTCCGCTTCGGGACAGATCATCAGCAGGCGACCACTGGCGAGGTAGGGGGCGAGGCCGAGCAGGTCCTGGCTGTGCGCGCCGTGGCCGTGGATGGCGATGACGGTGGGGAGCAGCGGGTCGCTGGCCGCTGCCTCCTGCGAGTCCTGGGCCGAGCCGGGGTGCCAGACGGAGTGGGTGACTTGCATGGCGCCGATGATACGGGCGACGTCGAGCGGGGGGCCTTCGGCCCTCGATGACCTTCGGGGGGTGTTGGCGGGTGGCGGTCCTCGGCGCGGGACGGGCGCGGGTCAGGCTTGGGTCAGGCGGGGGGCGCGGGGACGGGGGCGCGGCGCGGGAGGGAGACGAGGCCGAGGGCGAGGAAGCGGCCGAAGCCGGAGGCGAGGAGCGCGGCGGGGATGCCCCACTCGGCGACGATGACGGTGCCGATCAAGGGGCCGACGAGGGTGGCGAAGAGGAGGGTGGCCTGATGGGCGGCGGCATACCTCGGCATGTTGCGCTCGGGGGCGTACTGGAGGAGCAGGTTGAATTCGGCGAGGTGGAAACCGGCCCAGACGACGCCGCCGATGAGGTTGGGGATGGCGGCGTGCCATGGCTCGCTGGCGAAGACCCACATGATCGGGAGGGTGGGGATGACGAAGAGCGACCAGCGGAGCATGCGCTCCGAGCCGATCCGTTCGGCGAGCGGTCCGGCGACGATCAGTCCGCCGACGCCACCGATGGCGCTGATGGTGGCGAGGATGCCGATCTCCGTTGGCGAGGCGCCGAGGGTGCGGACCATGTAGGGCGCGAAGAAGGGGACGGCGATGTGGGTGGTGATGTGGAGGGCGAGGATGCCGCTGACGAAGCGGATGAAGTTGCTGTCCGCGAGCATTTCGCGCGTTGAGCCGCCGGAGCGGTCGCTGGTTTCGGTGGCGGGGGGCTCCTCGATGCGGGCGAAGAGGACGGTAGAGACGATGGCGAAACCGACGGAGATGAAGAGCGCGACGTGGTAGCCCTGGAGGCCGCCGACGGCGCCGATGACGCGTCCGATCAGCGGCGCGCCGACCGCGCCGACGGCGGCGATACCGAGCATGCGGCGTGAGATGTAGAAGCGACGCAGGTCCAGCGGAACGATGGCGGCGGTGAGCGAGACCCAGGCGGGGTGGCCGAGCATGCCGGCGAACCAGCGGAGCGAGGCGAGGAGGATGAGCAAGTAGACGGCGGTGCGACCTTCAGCGAACCAGGGGACGAAGGCCATGAGCAGGAGCATGACGCGTCCGCTGCCGCCACCGCTGAGGAGGACGACCCACTTGCGGGAGCGTGCGCGCTCGGCGATGCGCGCGCCGGGGGCGAGGGCGACGAGGCCGGCGAGGCCGGCGGCGGCGGCGAGGATGCCGATATCGGCATCGGAGGCACCGAGGGCGATGGCGTAGATGGCGAGGAACTGCGCGGGCATGACGTCCGAGGCGGCGGAGAAGATGCCATCGAAGAAGAACGCGCGGAGGCTGCGCGTGCCGAGGACCCGCGTGCGGTAGGCGACGCGAGGGTGGTTGAGCGGACGTCGGTTCTGGAAACGCCAGCGCTGAGGGACCTGGCCGGACGTGAGTGTCCAGCGTCGAAACTGCACGTCGTCACCAAGACTTGTGGGGCCCACCGAAGGCGGTGCGCAGTGGGCGATCGTACGGCCCGACCGCTCGCTGGCGGAAGCGGGCTGCGGGCGGCGGAGCGGAACGTGGGTGGCGGGCCTCGATGGGGGGTTCCGGCGGGAGCGGGTAGGGCTCGCTGGTGGTTGGGCCTCGGAGGTTCGTCGGGCCGCGGAGGTGACGCGGCTAGTCGATGGCGCGGAGTGGGCGCCAGAAGAGGGTGATGGCGACGAAGGCGACGAGGCAGACGGCGACGGGGATGGCGACACCGCGTTGCGGGCCGATGTGGTCGACGAGGATGCCGATGGGGAGGGCGCCAATGGGCATGAGGGAGAAGCCGAGTTGCCAGGCGCCCATGCCGCGGCCGCGCATGTCATCGCGGAGCGAGGTCTGGAAGACGAAGGTGTTGAGAGCGAGCGCGAAGCCGTGAACGATGCCGCCGGCGATGAGGAGCGGGAGCGCGATGACGAGCTGGTTGGTCTGGGTGAAGGCGAGGACGGCGAGGAGGTAGCCGATGAAGCCGCCCATCATCAGCAGGCCGTGGCGGTGAAGGTTCGGGGTGATCGCGAGGATGACGAGGCCGATGCTGCTGCCTATGCCGACCATGGTGACGATGACGCCGTAGCCGCGTGAGCCGGCGTCGAAGACTTCGTCGGCGAAGATCGGGAGCAGCGCGACGTATGGATAGACGATCAACGAGGGCAGGGCGTTGACGAACCAGAGGCCGGAGAGGCGCGCGTCCGAGGCGAGGTAGCGGAAGCCGTCCGCGATGTCGCGGAAGGGGTTTCGGCGGCTGCCGACGACGGCGGTGGCGGGGCGGTGGGCCATGAGGAAGGTGGCGCCTGCGGCGAGGGCGCGCATGACGGCGATCAGCAGGAAGGCGGCGGTGAGCGACCAGACGGCGACGATGCCGGCGGCGGCGGGTCCGACGATGCGTGCGAGGTTCTGGGCGAGCGAGTTGAGGGCGACGGCGTTCTGGAGCGTGTCCTCGGTAGCGGCGTCGTAGACGGCGGCCTGTCGGGCGGGCTGGTTCAGGGCCTGGGCGAGGCCGGTGATGATGGCGAAGACGTAGGCGTGCCAGACCTCGATGAGATCGGTGACGACGAGGATGGCGAGGGCGACGGCAGTGGCAGCGCCGAAGAGTGACGAGGACCAGAGGATAGTGCGGCGGGCGAAGCGATCGGCGAGGACACCGGCGAAGGGGGTGACGCCGAGGGTCATGAGGCCGGCGACGAAGGAGACGCCGCCGATCTGGGTGGCGGATCCGGTGAGCACGAAGACGAGCCAGTTGAGGGAGATCTACTGGCCCCACTGACCGAAGCCGCTGAGCACGGTGCTGGTCCAGAGGAGCCGGAAGTCGCGGACGAACAACGATTCGATCGCGCGACCGAACCGCGATCGCGGCGGCGGGTCGGGCGGGGATCCCGACGGCGGCGCGGCGGGAGCCCGGGCGGCTGGTCCGGTGGGTGGTGGTGGGTGTTCGATGAGTTCCGGCATGCGCAGGATCCCGATCGTGCCGATGCTGACTCGCGCCGTGAGGGAAGCGAGAGGGCCTCGTCAGGGCGGACGCCCGCAGTATGCGCGCGACGTAGGATGTTCGCTGAGCGACCGGCCGGCGCGCGGCCGACGCCTGGGCGCAGCCAGGGAGGCAGTACATGGACTTCGCGTGGAACGCTGAGCAGACGCAGTTTCGGCAGCAGGTGCGGTCGTTCATTCGCGAGCACTGGCTCGATGGCGCGCGGATGCGGGAGGACCTGGAGCGCAACGAGCGGGTGCGCGATTACCAGAAGCGACTGGCGGATGCGGGCTGGCTGACGATGGCGTGGCCGGAGGAGTACGGCGGCGGCGGCGCGTCCTACATCGAGCAGATGATCTTCGCGGAGGAGTCCACGTTCGCGCAGGCGCCGGCGGGCGGGCAGGGCGCGGATCGGCTGGGGCCGGCGCTGATCCTGTTTGGCACGGAGGAGCAGCGGCAGGAGCACTTGCCGAAGATCGCGCGCGCGGAGACGAACTGGTGTCAGGGGTATTCGGAGCCGGGATCGGGCTCCGACCTGGCGTCGCTGCAGACGCGCGCGGTGCGCGACGGCGACGACTTCGTGATCAACGGGCAGAAGATCTGGACGAGCGGGGCGCGGCACGCGGACTGGATCCACGTGCTGACGCGGACGGATCCGGATGCGCCGAAGCACCGCGGGATCTCGTATTTCATGCTGCGGATGGACACGCCGGGGATCTCGTTGCGGCCGATCGTGCAGATGACTGACGAGGCGGGGTTCAACGAGACGTTCTTCGAGGATGTGCGGGTGCCGGCGAAGAACATGATCGGCGAGGAGAACCGCGGCTGGTACGTGAGCGCGACGACGCTGGACTTCGAGCGTTCCGGGATCAACCGGATGGCGGAGGCGGTGCCGATTTACGACCGGCTGCTGGAGCACTCGCGGAAGCCGGATAGCGCGGGGGCGGGGCGTCGGGTGATCGACAGCGAGGTGAACCGCCAACACCTGGCGGACACGACGATCGAGATCAATGTGGCACGGCTGCTGGGCTACCGGGTGTCGTGGATGCAGTCGCAGGACCTGGTGCCGAACCACGAGTCCTCGATCTCGAAGCTGTTTGGCACGGAGCTGCAGCAGCGGAACGCGCGGTACGGGATCAACATGCTGGGCCTCGGGGGCCAGTTGCGGCCGGGATCGAAGCACGCGCCGATGGGCGGCGAGCTTTGCTACGCGTACATGGCGACGGTGTCGCGGACGATCGCGGCCGGGACGAGCGAGATTCAGCGCAACATCATCGCGACGCGCGGCCTCGGGCTGCCTCGGGGGTAGGCGCGGGGGGCGAATCGCGCCGGCGCGGGGTGCGCGTGACCGGGATCGTCGGGAACGCTGAGGCCGCGCGATTCGTTCTGATTGCACCGTGCCGATCGGCGCCCGGCCCCGGCCGGGCGTCTTTGCGTAGAGGGGCAGCGATGCACCAGCTACGATTGCTTGCGGCGGCCATCCTCGTGATCGCGGTGGCGTGCTCGAGCAACGACAGCACGCCGACGCCGACCGCGTCAGCGACCGCGGAGGTGTCGCCCGCGGCGACGGCTACGCCGACCTCGGGAGCCAGTTCAACCTCGACTGCGGAGGCGAGCGCGACGGCGGCAGTGCCGCCGATGGCCGCAGCGGGGCAGCAGTTCGGCGTGGTGAAGGTGCAGCGGAACGATCCGGACGGTGGGCTGAACTTGCGCGCGGAGCCTGCCGCGATCGGCTCTCAGGTACTCGCTGTGATCTCGCACACCGCCACGAACGTCATCGCCACGGGGCAGACGATCGGGATCGACGATGCGCGGTGGTACGAAGTCACATATGAGGGCACGACTGGCTGGGTGAACGCCGTATTCCTGACGCCACTGCCGTCGTTCGACGAGGTGTGGTGTGGGGACACCGGGACGGAGTACACCTTCGGCGGCGGCGTTCCACAGGGCCCGTCGGTCATCGATCACGACGCCGACTCAGTCTTCTCGCTTCACCAGTACGAAGGCCCCGATTGCCAGCGCACGGTCATCACGTTTGGCCGGGACTTCAACTACGACGACGCCCTTGCTGGCGCGCTCCAGACGGCAGGCGGCGTCCCGGAGAACGTCGCGGTCGGCCTCGATCTGGCCTCGGTGGTGGTCACGCTGCCGGAGACTGTCGTCGGCGCCGCGGCGACCGCCAGCGAGTCCTTCCGACGCGACAACGGGCTGGCCGATCTTCTCGTGGTGCGGCCGGAGAGCGGGGGCGGGCTCGCGGTCCTCGCGCTGTGGGATCGCAATCGAGGTGTGCGCGTCTTCGCGCTGGAATCGCCGGGGCGGCTGGTGATCGACACGATCGATGCGCCGACTGGTTCGGGTCTGGCGCTGGGTCCGCTAGTCAGCGAGGACCCATTCGGCACGACGGTGTTGCGGCAGCCGATCAACGTGGACGTGAACGGGCCGGCGCCAGTTCCGCCGATCGAGGTGCGCGGCTACGCACGGCCGTTCGAGGCAACGACGGCGATCGAGCTGCGGACCGCGCCGGCCTCGGGAGCGGCGCCGGGGAGCGGGGAGCTAGTCAACGCGGACTGGGGCGGCAGTACGTTCGCGGCTTCGTGCGGGTCGCAGTACGCGGTGATGACGACGGATTGGATGGAGGCGTGGGGCGCGTTCTCGTTCACGATCGAGGCGCTGGCGCCGGGGAGCTACGAGCTGTTCGTGGGAGAGTTTTCGGCGGAGGATGGGCGCCCGGTCGGTGTCTATCATCGGTTCACGGTCGGGGGCAGCAGCGCCGCCAGTTGCTGACCGCCGAAGCAGGGGAGCGACCTCGATGGCGACTGCGCTGAGCCAGTACCTGAGCATCGCCGTGGACGACGGGATCGAGCTGCGTCCGCTGCGGCTGGCGGACGCGGACGCGATCTATTTCCTGGTGGCGACGAACCGGGACCGGCTGGGGGAGTGGTTGCCGTGGGTGCCCTCGATTGGGTCGCCGGCGGATGAGGCGGCGTTCATCCGCGGGTCGCACGAGAGCCTGGCCGCGGGCACAGGGCTGCCGTGCGCGATCGTGGTCGATCGCGCGGTGGCGGGGACGCTGGGGGCGATGATCGATCCGTCGAATCGGTCGGCGGAGATCGGGTACTGGATCGCGGATGGTTACGAGGGGCGCGGGATTGTGACGCGGGCGGCGCGTGCGATGACGACGTTCCTCCTCGGGGATCTCGATCTGCACCGCGTGGTGATCCGCGCGGCGACGGGCAACACGCGCAGCCGCGCGATCCCGGAGCGTCTCGGTTTCGTGCACGAGGGGACGCAACGCCACGCAGAGATCCTGCACGGCGAGTTCTTCGACCTCGAGGTCTATTCCACCCTCGCCCCCGACTGGGGGGCCTTCGGCCCTTGATGACCCTTCGGGGGGTGTTGGCGGGTGGTCTGGGTTTTGGTCGGGGTGGGGGGGGTGGTGTTGTTGGGGGGTTGGCGGATGGGGAATGGCTATATAACTAGAAATGTGGTTGACGCAGGCCACGGAGGGAGTGCAGGGTCGTTGGATGGATAGGGAAGCGGCGGCGGAGGCGATGGATGCGCTGGGGCATGAGGCGCGGCTTGAGATTTTTCGGGCGCTAGTGCGCGCGGGGGATCCGGGGTTGAGCGTTGCCGAGGTGCAAGCGCGGCTGAGCGGGATGCCTCGGTCGACGCTGGCTCACCACCTGCAGAAGCTGGTCGCGGCGCGGCTGGTGGTACAGGAGAAGGTCGGCGCCTCGGTGGTCACGCGTGCGAACTTCGAGGTGATGCGGGCGGTGGTCGGGTACCTCGTGGACGAGTGCTGCGTCGAGGAAGGCGCGGTACTGACGGCGCGGAGCGGCGTCACCTAGCCGAGCAGTCTTTGCGAACAAGCAGTCTTTGCCGACGGCGAACCCCGGGGCCGCGTTCCGCGGTCGGGGGCGATTCGAAATGCAGGAGGACCGATGCGGTTCAGCATCTTCATGCAGCCGGTGCACGCGCCGGGCGAGAGCCCGACGGTGTCGTTCGAGCGCGACCTGGAGCTGATCGAGTGGTGGGACAGGCTCGGGTTCGACGAGGTGTGGATCGGGGAGCACCACAGCTCTGGGTGGGAGCTGATCTCGTCGCCGGCGGTGTTCATCGCGACGGCGGCGGCGCGGACGAAGCAGATCCACCTCGGGAGTGGGGTGGTGCCGCTGGGGCTGCATCACCCGCTGTACGTGGCCGACGAGTACATCCTGCTGGATCACCTCACGCGAGGGCGCGCGATGCTGGGCGTTGGCGCGGGCGGCGGGATTCCGAGCGATCCGTACGTGGTGGGTGTTGAGCCCTCGGAACTGCAGCCGCGGTTCGCGGCTGCCTTCGACGCGATGATGCGGCTGTTCGACAACGCCGCGCCGTACAGCGTGAAGACGGAGTGGTTCGAGCTGCGCGAGGCGGTGCTGCAGGTGCGGCCGTACACGAAACCGCGGATGCCGATCGCGGTGGTGACCGGGAAGAACCCGGGCACCCTCGGACGGATCGGGCGGCACCAGGCGATCTGGCTGACGGCACTACCGCCGGATCAGATTGAGGAGGCGTGGGCACACGTCGAGGCGGGGGCGGCGGATGCGGGCGTTCCGGCGAGCCGGGACCAGATCCGGCAGAACGTCATCATGCACCTCGCGGACTCGCGCCAGGAGGCGTTGGACGCGGTGCGGGACGCGGCCGGACGCGAGCAGTTCGACTTCGGGGTGCCGATCCTCGGGCGGGGGGTGCCGGAGGGCGTGTCGCGGGAGCAGTGGATCGATGTGATGGCGCAGGCGCCGACGGTTGTGATCGGGACGCCGGACGATGCGATCGCGAAGTTGCGCGCGATCGAGGAGGCGAGCGGCGGCATTGGCGGGGTGATGGTGATGAGCAAGGAGTGGGCGTCGCGCGAGGCGACGTTGCATAGCTATGAGCTGATGGCGCGGTATGTGTTTCCGGAGTTCCAGGAGGGCCTCGACGGGACGCGGGCTGCGGACCTCGTGGCGCGGGGCCTGGGGTAGCGAGGCCGGTTCCACGCTGTTGCGAAATGGAGTCGGGGCGCCTCGGTGAGTGACGGGCGCGGGTGTGAGCTGCCGGCGGCTAGTCGGGGTTGGGCGCGGAGGCGGCTGCGTCGATCGTGACGAGCTGGGCCTCGATCGTTGCTTCGGTGCGCTCTGCCGGCGCGTCGATCATGTCCGGGGTGATCTCGTCCACGGGGAGGATGGTGCCGCAGGGGATACCGGCGATGTGCGCGTGGGTACGGACATCTTCCTCGTTGTTGGCGCGGTAGATGCAGAGCGTGCGCTCTGCATCTACGTCGTGGAAGGAGCGAATCCACTCAAGTCCATCGACCCAGGGGACGCACATTTTCGAGCGCATCGCGGCGGCCTCGAACGCGTCCTGACTGAAGTCGGTGAAGTCACGTTCGATCATGTACAGCGTCACGGGTGCTCCTGACGACCGGGGGTCGGTGTCGCGAGACTAGTCGATCGGTTCCGACTCTGGTTCGACCGGGTCGAGGACACTCTCAAGGTCGGATGCCCGAATTCTCAGTGCTCGCTGACCGGCGAGTCTGCTCGCACGCAGACGACCGGAGCGGATCCAGGCGCGCACGGTCTGGACGTGGATGCCCAGATATTCAGCGGCCTCTTCCGGCGAATACAGGCGCTCGAGGCCACGGGGCGGCGAGTGCCCGACGCGCGCGAAGGCTTCGACCTCCTCGGGGCGGACACCCAATTCGCCGAACACCCGGCCTGGCAATCCGGCGTCGAGCTTCATGAACGCGAGGAGTGCGTGCAGTTCGTTGATCTGCCGCGCGCCGCTCCGGGCCACCTCCTCGCCGACGAGTTCGGTGAACCGAACGAGTTCGCTGGCGTCCCCGCGTTGTGCCAGCGGGGCGGTTCTGAAGACGATTTCCTCGATGGTGGGGAGGTGAATCGTCATCGGACCGAACGAGAAGATGCCGAATTGTGAGACGAGGCGGAGGTAGCCCAGGAAGAAGAGATCGATGGTCGCGGAAGAGCGATTGGCGATCTCATCGACGATTCCGACTTCCCCGCCGAGGGCTCGAACCTCCGCAGTCAGGCGCTCGAGGAATCCACCTTCGGGCAGTCCGCCGGGGACCATGGGACGTGGGGGCGACTGGGAGTCAGCGTCCATTGTCGTGTGTCACTCCTCAGGCTTCGTGGCACCTTTCAGGCTACTTCAGACAACGTTACACGCGTTGACTCGGATCGAGCTAGTGCGTATAAGAGCGCACAGCGTTGTTACTTCACATATGGATGGGCGGGTTCAAGGGATCGACGCAACGAGTTGGTGAGCACCAAGGTTCTTGGGGAGCTCGTCAAGGAGGGCGTCGATGGGGAAGCAGTTGTCTCC
>JAQCIU010000031.1:0-33756 GCA_027593235.1 Chloroflexota bacterium | reverse complement strand
GGCAAGTGACGTCGTAGAGGTAGATCCCCTCCACGGTTGCGCCGCTGAAGTTCGCACCGGTGAGGTCGACCGCGGTCAGACTCGCCGCCGCGAGATTGGCGCCCGAGAAGTCTCGACCGAGGCTCGCGTGCGCTTGGCTGCCGATCCTGACCGCGCTCAGGTCGCGACCGGCGAGGCTCACCGATTCCGGGATCGGAGACTCATCGAGGTCGATCGTCGCACCTCGGAAGTCCGCACGCCCGAGATCGGCGAGGAAGAAGCGAGGTCGCTGCACCGTGGGCGGCGCAACCCTCGGCGCCGGGGGGACGTCGACCGAGGGCTGCGGGCCGGCCGTGAACTCGGGGTTAGTTCAGGCGAGGAACCGCCAGTTCGGCGGCGGCGACTGCCTGGTCTCGGCCGCCGCCGTTGGACTGGATGATCGAGATCATCAACTCGCCTTGTCGGATAAACAGCTGGTCGCCTGTCCACACGGCCTCGTCGCCGAGTCCGGGTACTTCCTCGAGCTCGGTAGCGAAGGACCCGGCGGTTTCCCGGAAGAACTCGGAATCGACATCGAAGTCGTACGTGCCGATCTGGAGGAGCTGGATCGGCAGGGTCTCGTTGGCCCACTGGCATGCAACGAAGGGACCAGAGACGGACTGTTCGACGGTCGTCGCGGAGGAGCCGAGCAGCTCGGTGACCTCGTCATCCGTGAGGAGTGCGCAAACCTCGCCGCGGTCGGCGTCGGCGCTCGCCACCTCGGTCGCCGCGACGGTCGCTCCGGACGCGGCGGTCGTCTGGGCTTCGGGGCTGGCATCGCTATCGCCACTGTCGTCGCCTCCGCCGCAGGCCGCGAGCAGAGCGACGGTGGCGACCAGGGCAACGAGTCGGGGGAAAGTGATCGAGCGCATTGGACACTCCTCTATGTGTTGATCGTGAGCATAGGGGCAGGCTAGCCGGCGTACCAAACTGAAGGAGCGCGCGCCGACCGCCGAGCTGCCGTGGGTACGGTGAACTGGAGGCCGATCGTTGCATCCGCCCTCTCTCCGACGGGAGCTGAGTACGGTCGCGATGATGTGTACTGGTTGGTCCGCACCTGCAGGCGCGACATCATCGAGGGCGGCGAAGGGGGACGGCCGAGACAGCGTGAGCTTCGGTTGGGAGCCGTGGCCGCAGCTCACCTACCGTGCGGCGCCACCCGATGCTGTTCTGACCCGAGCGCCCTCGGACGCGCGATGCGGCATCCCCGCCGTCGCTGGTCGCTCTATTACTTGACGATATATCTATACATGATACATTGAGAGCATGACCGACGCTGAAGCATCTCCCGACCCGCGCTCGTTGCTTCCGTTGCCCCAGGCCCAGTTCCACGTACTCGTGGCGCTCACCGCTGGCGACCGTCACGGGTACGCCATCATGGGAGCCGTCGAAGAGTCCTCGGGGGGCGTGGTTCGCATGGGCCCGGCCACGCTCTACGGCACGCTCAAGAAGTTGGTCGAGCGTGATCTCGTGGAGGAGTCTGATCGCCGTCCGTCATCGAACGACGACGAACGCCGCCGCTACTACCGCTTGACCGGACTCGGGCAGGCCGTCTGCCAGGCTGAGAGCGAGCGACTCTCCACACTCGTGCGCATCGCCCGCTCGAACCTGCGTCCGGGCCCGGCCTGAGATGGGAACCGGGTTGGCGATTCGGGCGTATCGGAGCCTCTTGGTGCTCTATCCACGCGACTTCCGAGATCGCTACAGCGACGACCTAGTGCAGACCCTCACCGACCTGTCCGCTGAACTTGGCCCACTCAGAGCGTGGCGACGGGTGACGCTCGACCTCGTCGTCACAGTCCAGCGCTACCGAATGGAGACATTCATGAAGGAAGAACACGCTTCCACGGTCTTGATCCTGGCGACCACAGCGATGGCGTCTGCCGGGATCATCAGCCTGTTCCTCGGTCTGGTTCTCGGCGTTCTGCTCGTGCCGCTCGCGGTGGTCGTGGCGATCACGCAACGCGGCAAGTTGGCGCGTTCGTTGGATGCGGTCGATGCCAGCCGACTCCGGCGCAAACGCCTCAGGATCGCGGCCATCCTCGCCGTGTCACTACCGGTGATCTACCTCGTCAGTCTCCCCATCCTCGGAGACGAATGGGGTACGGACGCCGTCGTGGCATTCGGACTTTGGACCGCGGTCCTGATCGCCGCGGTCTTCTACTTCGTCTCCGGGATCACCACACCGAAATCGCCTGGCATCTCGCCGTAAGCCCCTGACCCATCCGGCGCGCCCGAAGGGTCCGCCATACCGCTCCCGTGCCCGCGAACGCCACAGGCGCCATTCGGATCACAGTGAAGCTGCGCACCAGGGGTTCTTCACGGCTGCTGATCGGCGTCGTCCCCGACGGGACCAGCGGCGGCGCGGAGGACGAGCTGCGCAGGAAGCTCCTCGACGAGGTGGTGGCCGCGGGCATGCGGCCCGGCGCGCCTGCTAGCCCGAAATCAACTCGAAGCTGCGTCGAATGGCAGCGGAATGGCAACATCCACGCGAAGTGACGCGGTCGACCATTGGAAACAGGCCGGTGTTTGCTGGCGACCCCGATCGGATTCGAACCGACGATCTCCACCGTGACAGGGTGGCGTGTTAGGCCGCTACACCACGGGGCCGTGTGAGCGACCTCAACGGTAAGGCCTTCCCTGCGCACCGGTCAACGAGGACAATCACCGTGTACCGATCAGCAACCCGCCGAGGAGGCCCGGATGCCACGCACCCCGCGACGCCGAGAATCGCCGCGCCGCCTGCCGCCCCGGCCCACCTACTCCGGCGCCCCCGTCGTCGAGGGCGCGGCGCGGCACATGAACGCGCAGAACGCACGGCCGCAACGCTACGTCGAACGCGAATCACCGCACCTCGCGAACGAGCTGCGGCGCGTGGCTGGCGTATCGCTGGTGAGCTTTGCGCTGCTCGCCATCCTCGCGATCGTCGATCGGCTGCAGTAGCCGCCGCCTCCGCCCGTCCCAACGCCGCTCGCCGTGTGGACGCCTCGTTCGAGGTCGCGTTGTCAGTGTGTGCATGCGCGTGGCCGTTCGGCGGCGCGTAGCGGCGTTACCGCAGTTGCTGCCAGGCAACGCTTGCGGCGATGAACGCGGCGACCGGCCCGATCAGGTCGTAGCGCAGCTGGTCGAACGGCAGCCCCGCGAGGGCGAAGCGAGTCACGAGGATCAGCACGATGCCCTGGATCGCGATCGCCTGCATCGCGAAGCCCCGCTTGCCGCCCGTCGCGCGCGTGATCGCGCGGACGAAGAGCGCGCCGATGCCGCTCCCGAGGAAGAAGCCGATGAAGATGCTGAAGAAGCCGATGCCGCTGCCCGGCGGGAGGAACATCCAGCCGACCACGCCCATCGGGACCCCGAGACCGACCGAGGCCGCTGCCGCGCGCAGGTAGTGGCTGGTTCCCAGCTCGTACATCGGTGGTCGGCGGAGGTTCGCGCAGGGCTTACAGCGCGTGCCGCCGGGCGTGTACACGAGGCAGCCCGGGCAGATGATCGCGGCACAGCGCCCGCAGGCGAGTTCGCTCTCCGGGTGCCACGACGAATTGCAGGTGAAGACTGACGGCTGGATGACGGCGTCGCCGTCCGAACTGGATCCGGCCGCTTCACGCTCATTCATACGTACAGGCTACCGAGGTTTTGCCCGGCCCGGGGCGTTCGGCGTTGGACGTCCTAGTGAGCGACTGCCGAGGCACGCGTCTCGCGAATCACGGTGACGCGAATCTCGCCGGGGTACTGCAGCGTCTCCTCGATCTTGCGAGAGACGTCGCGGGCCAACCGTGTTGCCTCCACGTCGTCGACCGTCTCCGGCCGCACCATGATCCGAATCTCGCGGCCCGCCTGAATCGCGAACGCCTCCTCCACGCCGTCGTAGGAATTGGCGATTGCCTCCAGCGCTTCAAGGCGCTTGATGTACTGGTCGGCCGACTCGCGGCGGGCGCCGGGCCGGCTGCCCGACATTGCGTCCGCGCAGATGACGATCAGCGCCTCGACGGTCTCGGGCTTCACCTCTTCGTGGTGCGCCTCGATGCAGTGAACGATGTCGCGGCTGACGCCAAACCGCTTGGCGATGTCGGCGCCGATCAGCGCGTGCGTGCCTTCGGTCTCGCGGTCCACGGCCTTACCGAGGTCGTGCAGCAGTCCGCCGACTCGTGCGATCTCGGCGTCGGCGCCCAGCTCGAACGCGAGCGCGGCGGCGAGCCATGAGGTCTCGAGGGCGTGGCGGAGCTGGTTCTGCCCGTAGGAGTAGCGGAACTTGAGCCGACCGAGTGTCTTGATCACCTCGGGATGGAGTCCGGTCACTTCGGCGTCGACGGCTGCCTGCTCGCCCGCCTCCTTGACCGTCTGCTCGACGTCCTTGCGCGCGCGGACCACGGCCTCCTCGATGCGGATGGGCTGGATGCGGCCGTCCTGCACGAGCTTGGCGAGCGCCTGCCGCGCGATTTCGCGGCGCACCGGATCGAAGCCGGAGACGGTGACGAGGCCGGGCGTGTCATCGATGATCAGGTCGCAGCCGGTGGCCGCCTCGAAAGCGCGGATATTGCGGCCCTCGCGGCCGATGATGCGGCCCTTCAGGTCGTCCGAGGGCAGTGCGACGGTGCTGACCGTCGTCTCGGCCGTGACCTCGGAGGTCATGCGCTGCATCACGGTGGCAAGGATCTTGCGGGAGCGGGTGCCCGCCTCGCTCTTCGCGGAGGTCTCCATCGCGCGGACGCGGCGGCTGGCCTCGTCGCGCAACTCGACGTCGAGGTCTGCCAGCAACCGCTCGCGCGCCTCCTCGGCGGTGAGCTGGGCGATTACCTCCAGGCGGCCACGCACACTCTGTTCGAGTTCCACCACGCGTCGCTCTTCGCCGTCCAGCTTGGCGGAGCGGTCGCGGACAGACTGCTCGTTGCGGTCGAGCTGCTCGGTGCGACGATCGAGGGCTTCCTCACGCTGTTCGAGCCGGCGCTCGGCACGCGTCAGCTCGCGGCGCGACTCGCGGGCCTCGACGTCGATCGCCTCGCGTCGCGTGAGCGCGTCCTTCTCCGCATCAAGCGTGAGTTCGCGCGCTTCCCGACGGGCGTCACCAACGAGCGTTGCCGCCTCATCCTGCGAGCGACGCACCATGCCGCTGCCACTGACACGAAAGAGGAAGTACAGCGCCGCGCCGCCGAGGGCGAACGCCCCCACGGCGACGAGCGCGATCACCAAGGACTCCATGGCCCACTCCAGTCGGCCACCGTCGCGCCGCGGCTGCGTCGCGCTCGGCGGGTGGTCGGAACTGCGCCGCATCACGGTAGACGCGGCGGCTGTTTGTTAACCGCATCCTAGCATCGAGGTTGGCGGACGGAATGGGCACGAATGCTGACGCCAGCGGTGGCGACGGCCCGCCGGGGCGGTCAGATTCGGTACGTACGAGCAGGCGAGGCGGTGTTTCGCCCCGCCGCGACCGCTAACGGTGGCTCAGTAGTGGGGTGGCGGTGCGGGCGCCCGACACGTCCGAGGGCTCCGATTCCTCGGCCGTGGCCGGCTCGGCCTCGGTCATGGCGGCTGCCTGGGCTCGCCGGATCGTCTCGTGGCCGAACCCACGGCGCTGCAGGAAGGCGTAGAGCCGCCGGTCGCGGACCTCGGGTTCGAGGCGGCTGAGTGAGCGCAACCGCTTGCGAGCGGCGGCGAGCGCCTCGGTGGTGTCATCGTGCCCGTCGAGGGCCGTCTCGAGGTCCTGTGGACCGATGCCGCGGCCCTGGAGCTCCCGGGCGAGCACGGAGCGGCCACGGCCACGTGAGCGGGGCTGGGCCACGTAGGAGCGCGCCCATGCGCCATCATCGAGGTAGCCAAGCTCCTCGATGCGGGCGAGCGCCCGCGTCACTTCCGGCTCGGCGAACGTGACGCCGAGGTGCGTTACCAGCTCGGCACGGGTACGACGGCGCTTGGCGAGGAATTCGAGGGCGCGACGGACCGCGATGCGGTGCCGGCCCTCGAACTGGATCCGTGCCCAGTGATCTACCTCCAGGAGCCGGTTCTCGTGGAGGTTGTGTTCCAGCAGGGATTCGAGTGGCAGTTCGATCGGATCGGCGTCGTCGACGCCTACCAGGGCGGTGCCACCACGCTTGCGCTCGATACTGACGACAACCGGCATTACGCGTCGCCTCCGCTAGGCGTCCATCACCAGTTCGGCAGTATCAGCAGTCTCGGCGTCGACTGCAGCTTCAATCGCTTCCAGCATCGCTTCCGGGTCGACATCCTCGTCGTCCGGTTTCGCGAGGACCGCGTCATCGACGACGGCCCCGGTCTTCAAGCCGGCGGCGGTGCGCACCAGCGCCTCGATCTCGGCACTGAGTTCCTCGTGCTCGCGGAGGTAGGCGGCGGAGTTCATCCGACCCTGGCCGAGGCGGAGATCGCCGTAGGAGT
Source organism: Chloroflexota bacterium (assembly GCA_027593235.1). Taxonomy (GTDB): domain Bacteria; phylum Chloroflexota; class Dehalococcoidia; order UBA2979; family UBA2979; genus UBA6627. The sequence goes on along the minus strand of JAQCIU010000031.1, from coordinate 27,351 downwards.
AGAACGAACCGAGCTTCTTTACCACGTCGTACTCGGCGGCCAGGTCGATGATGTCGCCGTGGCGGTTGATGCCGTGGAGTTCGCTGGTGAACAGGATGTCGAACTCCGCCTGGCGGAACGGCGGCGCGACCTTGTTCTTGACCACCTTGCAGCGGACACGGTTGCCGATGAAGTTCTGGCCGTCCTTGATCGACTCGATGCGGCGGATGTCGATGCGCACGGACGAGTAGAACTTCAGCGCGCGGCCGCCGGGGGTGGTCTCCGGGCTACCGAAGATCACGCCGATCTTCTCGCGCAGCTGGTTGATGAAGACCAGCGCGGTGTTGTTGCGGGCGACGGCGGAGGTGAGCTTCCGCATCGCCTGCGACATCAGCCGCGCCTGCAGACCGGGGAGGGAGTCGCCCATGTCGCCCTCGATCTCCGCGCGCGGCACGAGCGCTGCGACGGAGTCGATCACCACGAGGTCGATCGCGCCGGAGCGGATCAGCGCCTCGCAGATCTCGAGGGCCTGCTCCCCGGTGTCGGGCTGCGAAATCAGAAGCTCGTCGACGTTGATGCCACAGGCGGCGGCGTAGGCCGGGTCCATGGCGTGCTCGACATCGATGTAGGCGGCGGTGCCGCCGCTCTTCTGTGCTTCGGCCAGAATGTGCTGGGCGAGCGTGGACTTACCGGCGGATTCCGGTCCGAAGATCTCGGTGATCCGTCCGCGCGGGATGCCGCCGATACCGAGGGCGATGTCCAGCGAGAGCGCGCCGGTCGGGATTGAGGAGACCTGGATGGCGGCGTCGGGGTCGCCGAGGCGCATCACGGCACCTTTACCGAAGTCCTTCGTGATCTGATCGAGCGCGCGATTGAGGTTGTCGCGTCGGGTATCGGTCTTGCTGGCCTTGGCCATGAAATTGCGCCTCTCGTGTATCGCCCCCGAGGGGCTTCGATGACTTCTCTATCGCCGCGTTCCGAACAGTAGTAGAACGGGCGTTCTAGGTCAAGCATTGCGCGTCACCTGCGTGTCGGTGCGCCGTATCGTCCAGTGTAGAGAGCAGAGAGGGACCGCGATGGCTTTACCGGCGAACGATCAGGAACCGCGGGCGCGGATCACCGTGCGAATCGCGCCGCGTGCATCGCGGGACGTGATCGGAGCAACGCTGGGTGGCGAGGTGGTCATCCGGGTGACGGCTCCGCCGGTCGACGGCAAGGCCAACGAAGCGGTTGAACGGCTGCTCGCAAAACGGCTGGGGGTGGGGCGGCGTTCGATCGTGATCGTGACTGGTCACCACTCACGACGCAAGGTCGTGGAGATCCGCGGTCTGTCCGAAGCCGAGGTGCGGGCGCGGCTATAGCGCCCAGCATTCGCGGCGGACGGTCAGGAGTAGCGGGCGAGTTCCTGTCCAACGATCAGCAGCGCGAAGATCGCGACCATCGACGAGATGTCGATCATGCCGATCGGTGGGATCACGCGGCGAAGCGGATCGAGGATCGGATCTGTGACGGCGTTCAACGCCTGAAAGATCGGACCGTTGCGGTCGATCGGGAACCAGCTCAGCAACGCCCGGGCGAAAATCGCCAGGCCAAGCAACTGCAGCAGCAAGCCAATGCCCTGGATTACAGGAACCATGTCCGGGTCCTTCCGGTCAGTCGGTGTCTTCGGCGAGTTCGCGGGCGCGCCTGAATGCGGCATCGATCGCGTCATCGAACGCGGCGCGCACGCCGGCCGATTCGAGTTCCGCGAGGGCGGCCGCGGTGGTGCCACCGGGCGAGGTCACGGCGTTCCGCAGCTCCGCCGGATGGGCGCCGTTCTCGATCGCGTAGCGCGCCGATCCGGCGACGGTGGCGAGCACGAGCGAGGTCGCGTTGGCGCGGCGCATGCCGAGGCGAACGCCGGCGTCGATCATCGCCTCGATGACGTAGTAGACATAAGCGGGCCCAGAACCGTGCAGCGCCGTCGCGAGGTCTACCGCCTCATCGTCCTCGACCTCGATCGCGACGGTGGAGACGGCGTCCAGCACCTGGTGCAGGCGCTTGCGTTGCAGCTCCGTGACCTCGGTCGCAACGAGGTAGGCGGCGGCGCCCTCGCCGATCGCGGCGGGAAGGTTGGGCATCACACGCACGCAGGCGCGGTGTCCGGAGAGACGTTGGAGATCGCCCAGCGTGACGCCGGCGGCGATGGAGACGAGTACCGAGTCCGAGGGGAGGGCTCCCCGCAGCGAGCTGATTGTGTCGACGTCCTGTGGCTTCAGCGCGACCAGCACCAGCTCCGCGCCGATACAGGCGCTTTCGAGGTCCGACGTGAGCCGCACCCCGTATTCGCTGAGGACCGTGCGACGGGACTCGCTGATCTCGGCAACCGCGATGTCCTGCGGCATGGCCGCACCGGCACGCAAGAGGCCGCGCAGGAACGCCTCTCCCATGAATCCGCCGCCAAGCAGTCCAACGCGCATCGTTGAATCCGTTCCGTGTTGCCCGAGGTTAGCCGCGACGATCGCCGAAGATCGCTCGCCCAATTCGCACGATCGTGGCGCCCTCCTCGATCGCCACCGGGTAGTCGTCCGTCATACCCATCGAAAGCCCCGGGAGGCCGAGCGATTCGGCCAGCGCGCGTAGCTCCCGAAAGACCGGGCGCACCTGTTCCGGGTCATCACTGCGCGGCGCGACGGTCATCAGACCGGCAACCTCCAGGGCGGCGCAATCTCTGGCAGCCGACAGCAATGGCGCAATCGCGCCAGGCGCGACGCCGTGCTTTTGGGCCTCACCGGCGATATTCACCTCAAGGTAGCAGCGGATCGGCGTGCCCGAAGTGGGGCGAATCCCTGACGCCCAGCGGTTCCCGATCTCGGTAACCAGCCCCTCTGAATCCAGCGAATGCAGGGTGCCAAGGTGCGGGATCACCTGCCGCGCCTTGTTGCGCTGTAGGTGGCCGATGAAATGCCAGCTTGGCGTCAGACCGGCCGCCGCAGCGGCCTCCGCCTTCGGTACGAACTCCTGGGCGCGATTTTCGCCGAGGTCCAGCATCCGAGCGCGGACGGCGGCCTCGATCACCTCGAAGCCGTGCGTCTTGGAGACGCCGACGATGGTCACGGAGGCGGGATCGCGTCCAGCCCGTACGCAGGCCGCGGCGACCTCGGCGCGGACAGCGCTCAGGTTCGCGGCGATCGCGTCGGTGCGTGCATCGGCTGTGGTCACGGGCGGCAGCTACTCGCCCTGGATGCGCGCGACCTCGGCGTCGTGCGCCTGCCGCTCACGGCGCAGGACGTAGGCGATCACGGCAGCGATCGGGGTTAGCGGGATCAGCGCTAGCGCCGGGTGAATTGAGAACAGGATGATGATTGCGACGAAGGTAGCGATCAGCGCAATCATGCCGCCGAGGAACGGGAGGAGCAGCCCAAACGCGACCTTCGTGATGACGAAGACCTCGGACCAGCTTCCGGGTTGCTGTTGTTTTGGAGGTTCGTAGCCGTAGCTCATCTGAACGCCTGCCGTGTCCGCTTCGACCGCCGGATGCCGTTCCGCTTGCCAGTGTACGCGGAGCCACCTCGCGGCGTGCCGTGAGCGGTGCTGACGCCGTGCGCCGGAGCGGACGGGGCGCGGGACGCGGCTCCGCGGCGCCCGGATGGGCTCAGCCGGCGGTCAGCCGCACTTCGTGTAGCCGCACGACTGGCAGACCAGACAGCGCTCCGCGAATTCGAGCTGCATGCCGCAGTCCGGGCAGGTGAGGCCGGAGAGTGGAGCCGCCGCTCCGGCCGGACGCGCCACCTCGGGCGTTCCGAAGTGGAGGCGGAGCCAGCGGAACACGTAGTCCAGCAGGCTGGTGGCGAACGGGATGTCCGGGTTCGCGGTGATGCCGTACGGCTCGAACCGCGTCTGCTCCAGCTTGTCGGCCAACTTGTCGAGGCTCACGCCGTACTGCAGGGCGATCGAGGTGAGCAGCGCAACGGCGTCTGTCAGCCCGGATACCGTCGAGCCCTCCTTGGCGATCTTGATGAAGACCTCGCCGGGCGCGCCGTCCTCGTAAAGGCCGACCGTGATGTAGCCCTCTTGCTCGCCGACACGGAACTTGTGGGTGAGCGACTGCCGCTCATCCGCCAGGTGACGGCGTCGTGGCTCGATCGGTGACGTCGTCTCCTCGCGCGCGTGGGCCAGCACCTGCACCGCGCGCGATCCGTCGCGGTAGACGGTCACGCCCTTGCAGTGCAGCTCATGCGCGAGCCGGTAGACGCGGTGCACATCCTCGATGCTGGCGTCGCGAGGGAGGTTCACGGTCTTCGAGACCGCGAGGTCGGTGTGTGCCTGGAATGCCGCCTGCATGCGGACGTGCCAGTCGGGGCTGATCTCGTGCGCCGTGGCGAAGCGGGCCCGATCGGCGTCGGGCACCTCGTCGCGGCTGGCGAGGCTGGCGCCGGCGATCAGCGCCTCGGCCAGTTCGTCCGAGGCGTAGCCGGCCGCCTGCGCCGCGGTCTGGAACGCCTCGTTGACCTCGGGCAGCACGGTGCCGTCGCCCATCCGCCGGTAGTGCGCCAGCGAGAACAGCGGCTCGATGCCGGACGAGGCGCCGGCGATGATCGCGATCGTCCCGGTCGGGGCGATGCAGGTGCGCGTGGCGTTCCGGTAGCGCGGACCACCGGCGTAGATGGAGCGCTCCCAGTTCGGGAAGACGCCTTTCTCCTCGCCCAGTGCCGCCGAGGCCTCGTCGGCGACCCGCCCGATCGAGGTCGCCAGCCGCTCCGCGAGGGCGATCGCTTCGTCGCTCTCGTACGGGATAGCGGCGGCGATGAGGAGGTCCGCCCAACCCATCATCCCGAGGCCGATCTTGCGGTTGCCACGGACCGCCTCGGCGATCTGCGGCACGGGGAAGGTGTTCGCCTCGACGACGTTGTCGAGGAACCGCACCCCAAGGCGCACCGTCTCCTCGAGCGCGGCCCAGTCGAGGTCCCCCGCGGCGGCATCCCAGAAGCGCGCGACGTTGATCGAACCGAGGGTGCACGCCTCCCATGGCAGCAGCGGAACCTCGCCGCAGGGATTGGTCGCCTCGATCTCGCCGAGCGCGGGGGTCGGGTTGTGGCGGTTGATCTCGTCGAGGAAGACCAGCCCGGGGTCGCCGGTGGTCCACGCGGCGCGGGCAATCTCGTCCAGCAACGCCGCGGCGTCGATCTCGCCTCGCGGGCTGCCGTCGCGCGGGTCGCGGAGCGTGAACGCGTCGCCTCGGGCGGCCGCAGCCAGGAAGTCGTTGGTCACGCCGATGGAGAGGTTGAAGCGCTGTGCGCTGACGCCGTCGTCCTTGGCGTGGATGAACTGCTCGATGTCCGGGTGATCGACGCGCAGGATCCCCATGTTCGCGCCGTCGCGCTTCCCGCCCTGCGTCACCAGCCGCGAGACGTCGTCGTAATGCCGGAGCACGGAAACGGGACCGCAGGCGGATCCGTGGGTCGAGGCGATCGGTTCGCCGATGCCGCGCAAGCGCGAGAACGCGAAGCCGGTGCCGCCCCCGAACTTCTGGACCATCGCCGCCGCCTCGGCGGTCGCCATGATCGACTCGAGGCTGTCCTCGATCGGCAGCACGAAACAGGCGGCGAGCGTGCCGCGCCCAGTGCCGGCGTTCATCAACGTGGGGGAGTTGGGGAGGAAGCGGAGCGTCGCCATCTCGTCGTAGAAGCGCTGCGCCCACTGCCGCTGCGCGGTCTCGCCGACCTCGACAGCCGCGATCGCGGTCGCGACGCGCGCGAGCAGCTCCTCGGGCGTCTCGACCACGGCGCCACGGTCGTCGCGCAGCAGGTAGCGGCGCTCGAGGACGGTGCCGGCGTTGCCGGTCAACGTGACGGGGGCGGTGCGGATGTGGTCGGTGGCTACCATGTGATTCCGAACGCCTCGCGGCGCGGTCGCGCTCGCTTCGGAGGCTGCCCGTGTATCAGAACAGATGTTCTGTCAGCCCTCAACGGTGACATGACGCCGCCGCCGGGATGTGCACTCAGTGTAAGGAACTGGGCTCAGCGGCAGGTACGGGTCTCACCGGAAGGGAATCGACCCGCACGACGTAGGTGCCACTCATCTTGTCGTGCCACGTCTGTCCGGAATCGTCCCAGGTGCCCCAGAGGAAACCAAGTCCAACCGGTATCCAGCTCAGCCAGGCCGTGAGCGTTCGCCCAAGGCCCCAGCCGATCCCGGGCGGCTCCAGGTTGGTGCGGACGATGCGGAGACCAAGGATGCGCTTGCCGACGGTTCCGCCGGTAGCGTTGGCGACCCATGTGCCGACCAACATGATCAGAATCCAGGACAGCCACATCCACAGGCCGAGGCGGTCCTGATCGGCGATCGGGATGTTGCCGTTCTCCGGGATGCCGTTCACGGCGAAATAGCCGATCGCGAAGATGACGGCGATCGCGAACCAGGACCCCGCCGCAAACCCGATATCAATCAGAAACGCGCTGATGCGCCGGCCGTTGGGAGCCAGCTCCGCGGGACCGTCGCCCAGCAGCCGTCCCGCCGTCCGGCCGGGTTGCCCCGCCGCCATCGAGGGTGCGACGGCGCGTGGCTGTCCGCTCCAGCTTGGCCCTGGCTGACCGCCTGCCGGGATCGGTCCCCGCTCGGCGTTGCCTTCGGGTGGTGGCGCCGTCAGTTCGCGACCGCAAGAACGGCAGAAGCGGTCCTCGTTGTTGGCCTCGGTACCGCAGTGGATGCAGAACATCGGCGCCCCGGTGGTCGGACGGACATCGCGAGTCCGTGGACAGTTGTCGCTCGAGGGTGGGGTCTGGGCGCCCCGCGCTGCAACGGGGCTCCCCTGATCGGGGAACCCCGCAGCCGGCGTGTGTGCGCTAGCGAGTCGCGACGCCGCGGTGCGCGGCGAGGTCGATCGGCGTGCTGTTCCGAGCCGCGACGCCATCCGCGCCGACGCCCGTGCTGCCGAGGCCAAGCGGCCCATCGTCGAACATGCGCGCCTGCTCCGGCGCGGGAACGTCCGGCGCCAGTGCAATCCGCTCCAGCTCCTCGAGCATCTGCTCGAGCGACACGAACTGGTGATAGATCGACGCGAAGCGGATGTAGGCGATCGGATCCAGAGCCTTGAGCCTGGTGATCACCATCTCGCTCAGAATGCGGCTTCCCACCTCGCCATGGCGGTAGCCCATGACGCGCCGCTCGATGTCCTCGACGATTGCTTCGAGCGCACCCTCCGGCAACGGGCGCTTGCGCGCGGCGATGCGGAGGCTGGTCAACAATTTCTGACGCTGGAACTCCTCGCGGCGTCCATCCTTCTTCACGACCATAATCACGGTGGGTTGTACTTGTTCAACGGTCGTGAACGGCTCGTCGCAGCTCGCGCACCGTCGTTGCCGGTAGACGCCGGCAACCGCCTCTCGGGTTTCGACGACGGTCGTCTCGCTGCTGGCGTCCTTGCCACAGAACGGACAGTTCATACGAATGTGGGCCCTCGCTGCCACAGGGAGCTGGGTGGGTGCGGTCACTTCCTGGGGGTAGACGGGAGTAGAGCACGCTGGTCGGAGCTGGGACAACGCCGCGCGTCCACAGGCTGTGCGGGACTTGTCCCCACTACGGTGGATAGACGTTGAACGAGCGTTGACCGAGCCGATTCTGCATGGCCGTCACCTGACTGGCGGCACGCCGACAGCGATCGGCGACACCCAACGAGGTCCCCCCGTGGGCATCGCGCCGCGACCACACGCGGCACTGGCGAGGTGAGGGCGTGGGCTGGATGATGGCGCGATGACAGAACCGCCACGAGCGCCACGTCGCCCGGATGAACTGCTGCTGGACGAGCTGACCGATCAGCTCGATCGCACGCGCAGCCTGCTGACGGGCAGCCCGGCGGATGTGGCGGAGCGCGCGCTGGGGCGCATCGGTGGCGATAGCGAAGCGGACGCGCGGCTCGCCTCGGATCTCGCGCGCGGCACGCCGCTGGCGGCGCCGGCGCGCTTCGAGGAGGCGCACCGCCTGGTCATGCGTGCCATCGAGGTCTTGGACCGCGACGGTTCCCGGAACCCGCCGGTGGGCGGGTTTGCGCCGCTGCGAGCAATCGCGTTACCGGCGGTGGAGTTCGTGGCGGAGTTCATCGTGCGGTCCTATACCAAGCGGGTGGTGGGCGACCTCGGGAAGCTCTACGCGCAGCGGGAGAGCCAATCGTTGCCTGGTTCGCCGGAGCGTCGCGTGCTGACGCGGGCGCGGGTGGACATGCAACGGCTGGCGCCGGCGTACTCGGGCGGTGGCGTCGGCGCGCCGCTGCTGCTGGTGGCCGGCGCGATGGTGCCGGTGCTGGCGTCACTGGGTCAGCAGCTCGGGGCGATCGACTTCAACGCACGCTGGGTGCTCGTCGGCGCGGCGATTTCGCTGCTGCTGTTCGTGTCGCTGTCGTGGCTGTTGCTACGCGGGGCGGCGCTGGCGCGACACCGCAGCCAGTTGATCGTGCGCCAGCCGTTGGCGGCGCTGTGGGAGACGATCGGTGGCGCGGGAACCCCGCCCGAGGATGCCGCGGTGCTCTTCGCGACGATCGCGATCGTGCTGACGGCGCTGGTCTGGTTCGCGCTGCCGGCGTTGGCTGGGCTCGGGTTCGTGTTCTTCTAGCTCGATCTCACACGGTCGGCCCGGATCGTGGCGGCGAGCCGCCGATCGCGTGGCGGGCGCATCGGTGCGCGGATCGGTGTTGGAGCTGAGAGAGCTGCCGGGGCGGCATCCTTGCCAACCCCGGCGAGCTCAGGTGGCGAGGTCCGGCATCCATGCCGTCCTCGCCGACGCTGCCGGCGACGTCTGTTGCGGTTCCCCGCCGGCTGGGATTCCCCTAGCGGCTCGGGAAGGACCGACGCAGGAACGTCGGGAGGTCTGCCTCGTTGAGCGTGTCCGGAGACATCGGCTCCGGCCGCAGCTCCCCGAGCTTGACTGCCTGCGGCAGCGGCGGCGCCTTGTACGGCGTCTGCTCGATCTCCTCGATCGTGCGGCGCATCGTCGTCGGGCGGTTTCCGCTGAAGCCGGTGGCGATCACGGTGATCCGCACCTCGTCCGTGAGCGATTCGTCCATGCTCGTACCGAAGATGATCTCGGCGTCCGGGTCGACGACCTCGGCGATCACGCGCGCGGCGGCGTCCAGCTCGCGGAGGCTGAGGTTCTTCGGCCCGGTGACGTTGAACAGCACGCCGGTGGCGCCGGTGATGTCGACCTCCAGCAGCGGGCTGGAGATCGCCTGGCGGGCGGCTTCCACGGCACGGTTCTCACCTCGGCCGGTGCCGATCGCCATCAGCGCCGGGCCGGCGTCGGTCATCACCTTGCGTACGTCCGCGAAGTCCAGGTTCACCATGCCAGGCACCGTGATCAGCTCGCTGATGCCCTGGATGCCCTGGCGCAGCACGTCGTCCGCGGCGCGGAAGGCGTCCTCGATTGAGAGATCTTCGCTGTTCAGCTGAAGCAGTCGATCGTTCGGGATGATGATCAGCGTGTCGACCTTGTCCTGCAGGTCGCGAACGCCGTCCTCAGCCTGCTGACGGCGCTTGGCGCCCTCGAAGCTGAACGGCTTGGTGACCACACCGATGGTGAGCGCGCCAATCTCACGGGCGACCTCCGCGACGATCGGGGCGGCGCCGGTACCGGTGCCACCGCCGAGGCAGGCCGTGACGAAGGCCATCTCCGCGCCCTGCAGCGCTTCCGCGATCAGTTCGCGGGACTCCTCGGCGGCGCGGTTGCCGCGCAACGGATCGCTGCCGGCGCCCAGGCCGCGGGTGAGCCGGTCGCCGATGCGCACCTTCAGCTCCGCGTTACAAGCCTCCAGGGCCTGCAGGTCGGTGTTCACGGCGACGTACTGCACGCCCGGGAGCCGCGACTCCATCATGCGGTTGACGGCATTCGATCCACCGCCCCCGACGCCGATGACCTTGATCGGTGGCAAGCCCTCCAGATCGTGATCGCTGAAGGTCGTGCCGGTGTTCGTGGTCTTTCTCTCGGTGGCCATCTGCTGGGTCCCCTCCGCCGGACGCCGGGCGTCCGTGCTGTCATTCGCGATTGCTGATCGATTCGTGTGGTTCTGCATCTCCGCCGAGCGTCCAGTCGCCGCCGGCGTGGCAGCTTCGACAGGCAGCTCGCTGACCGGCGCGACGGACGGTTCGTCGTCCGGCACGCGCTCGAACTCGGAGGCGATCGCCGGGGACGGCACCTCCGCGCTCAGATCGAGCCGGGACGGCGGCTTCGCCATCCGTTCCGGCAGATCGGGGGACTTTGCGGGGAGCGACTGCTGCTTCGTGGGGAGCGGAGCGGTAGCCATTGCATCCTCGATCGCCGCCTCGAAGGCGGCGTCGGCTCCGGAGACCAGCGTCTCCTCGACGGCGCCGAGCGCCTGCTCGGTTGCATCGGCGCGCCGCGCGGCTTCGAGATAATCGAAGAGCGTGTGCGGCGTGAGGTGCGCCTGTTCCTCCTCACCCTTGCCCTCGGCCCCGCCCTCGCGAGCGGATCCCCGGGATCGGGCCCGTTGGTCGTTCATGTCGAACCCCCTAAGCGCATGCATGCGGAACTCACGTTGCGCGTGCTGTGACCGGCCCCCGCCGAGTCGGTTCCTGTTGTGGTGGGGATGGTTATCTGGTTGGTCATTGCGGCAGCACCACCCGCATCAGGTGCGCGACGCGGCGCATCAGGCCACCGAGCGGCGCGATTGGGGCGGCGGTGGAGCGGAACATGATCTCCTGCTCCTTCAGCGCCCAGCGCAGCAGCCCGACCGAGGTGGCGTAGGCCGGATCCTGGAGGATGTCCGAGAGCCCGCTGAGGTGACGTGGCCGTCCCACGCGCGCCGGCAGTCCGAGGACCTCCTCCGCGAGCAGATCGATGCCCGGCAGCGCCGCCGCGCCGCCGGTGATGATCGCGCCGGCGGAGAGCATCTCCGGCTCGGTACCGCGCCGGATCTCGGCGAGCACCATTTCGAGGATCTCCTCGGCACGGGCCTGCAGCACCTCCGCGATCATCCGGCGTGGCACGCTCTTGCGGCCGTCCGCGCCGAACGAGGCCAGTTCGACCTCCTCGTCGGCGTCGATCATCGAGGGGATCGCGTGGCCGTAGTCCCGCTTCGCCTGTTCGGCGGCGGGCTGCGGCGCGCGCAACGCGACGACCAGGTCGCGCGTCATGTGGATGCCGCCGACCGGCAGCACCGCGGTGTGCACCACGGCGCCGTCGCGGTAGACGCTGATATCGGTGGTGCCGCCACCCATGTCGATCAGCACCGCGCCGTGGCGCAGTTCCTCGGGCTCGGTCACGGCCTCGGCGGATGCGAGCGGCTGCAGAATCAGCGACTCCACGCGCACGCCGGCGCCCTCGACGCAGTGCACGAGGTTCTGCATCGCCGAGGACGAGCAGGTGACGACGTGCGTTTCCACATCCAGGCGTGAGCCGAACATCCCAACCGGATCGGAGACGTTGTCGTGCCCGTCCACCACGTAGTAGCGCGGGACGACGTGAATCACCTCGCGGTTGTTCGGGACGTTGAAGATCCGCGCGCTCTCGAGGGCGCGCTGAACGTCGCTGTCCGTGATCGGATGACGCGGATCGGCGACCGCGACGATCCCCTGCGAGTTGCGCGAGGAGACGTGCGGGCCAGCGATCCCGATGTGCGCCGACAGGATCTTCGATCCCGAGGCGCGTTCGGCGCGCTCCACCGACGAGGCGATCGCCTCGATCGCGGCGTGCACGTTGTCGACCATGCCCTTCGCCAGCCCGGCCGAGGGGCCGATCCCGACGCCAAGGATCCGTAGCTCGTGCTGCGGGGTCAGTTCGGCAACGATGGTGCAGACCTTCGTTGTTCCAACATCAATAGCGGCGAGCGTGGGGTTCGCCATCACCGCACCTCCTGGGGAGTCCCGACCAGTGCCGTCGGAACCTGAACAAACTGACCCGCGCCCGCCAAGGGGGTCATCGCAACACCACGTTCCGCCCGAACCGGAGGTCAATCTCGGCCACCAGCAGGTCGCCACCTGCGAGTTGATCGAGCAGTGCTGACCACGTCGAGACCTTGAACGCGTAGTTCGTTGAGTCGCCAAACACGGCATCCGGCGCGTCGTCCACGACCACGGTCAGTCCGCGATCGCGCCGGAAGACAAAGCCACTTGGCGTGATGCCAAGCTCGGTGAAGGTGCCGTCTTTGCGCAGCCGCGCAACCAGACCGACCGTGTCGGCGTCGACGTCGAGACCCCCGAGGAGGTCGGCCGGAGCGGCGATATCGATGATCGTGGGAGCGTCCGCCGCTGGTTGCCGCGCCAGATCGAGGATGTGGCCACCGGCGTCGACCATCACGCGGCGGCCGGCAGCCTGCCAGTAGCCCCAGCCCTGCCGCTCCTGGATCGAGATCGAGATGCCCTGCGGCCACGCACGGTCCACCGAGGCACTGGCGACGCCGGGTACCGCCTCGATGCGGGCGCGCGCGGCGTCGAGGTCGGCGGTAAAGAGCGAGTGCGCGTCGAGGTCGGAGGCCGCCGCGATCGCGACCGGGTCAACGACCTGCACGCCGTTGACCTCGATGCGTTGCACGCGGAGCGCGCCACCGAGGTAGATCCAGCTCGCGCCGTAGACCGCGGCGCCGAGCACCGCGATCGCAATTACGCGTCGGAACCAGCTCCCCCAGGGGATGTGGCGCTTCGGCTTCGGGCGTTGCGCGCGCGCGAGTTCGAACTGGGATCGGGCGTCCCGTTGGTCGCGCGATCCGCGTACCGGCCGCCGCGATCCGGCGCGCGGCGGCCGCTCTCCACCGAGGATGACGGGGCGGCGCAATTGCATCGCTAGCCCTCCCGCCGCAGTTCGCGCCGCGCCTGGCGCGCGTGTCGTTCGAGGGCGAGATCGACCAGTTGCGAGATCAGCGCGGTGTAGCTCACGCCCTCTTCCTGCCAGAGGCGCGGGTACTGGGAGATCGGCGTGAAGCCGGGCAGCGTGTTGATCTCGATGATCTGGACCGGCCCGCCGTCCTCGGCGAAGAAATCGACGCGGGCGAGGCCGGCGCAGTCCACGGCGCGGTAGGCGCGCAGCGCCAGCTCGCGGACACGCTCGGTGGTCTCTGGCGAGATGTTGGCCGGGAAGATCATCCGCGTGGAGTCGTCCTGGTACTTCGCCTCGTAGGTGTAGAACTCCGCCTCGGGCAGGATTTCGGAGACGCGGGAGGCGCGCGGCTGCTCGTTTCCGAGGACCGCGCACTCCACCTCGTGGCCGGACATCGCGCGCTCAACGATCACCTTGCGGTCGTGGCGCGCGGCCACGGCCACGGCCTCGCCGAAGTCCTCGCGCGATCGCGCCTTGCTGACGCCGACCGATGAGCCGCCGTTGCAGGGCTTCACGAAGCAGGGGTAACCGAGCTTCTGATCGATGAAGGTCATCACCTCGGCGGGTGGATCGGCGAGGTCGTCGTCGGCGAGGACCAGGTAGGGCGGCTGCGGGATCTCGGCGGCCGCGAAGGCGCCGCGCATCAGCTCCTTGTCCATCCCGATCGCGCTGGCGGCGACGCCGGCGCCGACATACGGCAACCCGGCCAGCTCCAGGAGCCCCTGCAGGGTGCCGTCTTCGCCGTGCGTGCCGTGGATGATCGGGAAGACCACATCCATGCCGCGCAACGCCTCGAGCGTCTCGGGGTAGGCGAGCAGGCCATCGCCCGCGTCGTCACCGAGGTTGGCGGCGTCCGCGTTCGCGAGGCGGCGCGTCGTTTCCTCGGGCGTGAGCCAGGCGCCGTTGCGGGTCACGCCGAAGGGCACCACCTCGAAGCGCGCGTGATCGGCTTCGCGCATCACGGAGCGGCCGGAGGAGACGGAGACCTCGTGCTCGGTCGATTGGCCGCCAATCATGACGGCGAGACGCTGGCGGTCGCTCATCGGCGCCCTCCCAGCTCGCGGAGCACGGCGGGCGCGAGTTCGGTCACGCTGCCGGCACCGATCGTGAGGAAGGCGTCGCCGGGCTGGAGATCGGCGGCGATCCGCTTCGCGCCAGCGGCGATCGATTCCAGCTCGATCGGCACGGGGTTGGTGATCTCCTTCGCCAGCGCCGCGGCGTCGATCCCCGCATCGGGGGTTTCGCGCGCGGCGTAGGTCGGCAGCAGGTAGAGCGCGTCGAGCGCCTCGAAGCAGGTGCGGAAGGCGTCCAGCAGGTAGCTGGAGCGCGAATAGGTGTGTGGCTGGAAGCAGGCGACGAGGCGTCGTCCGCTGAAGCGCTGGCGCGCGGCGGCGAGGGTGGCGCGCACCTCGGTCGGGTGGTGCGCGTAGTCGTCGACGATCGTGATCGGCTGGCCGCCACGGGTCACCTCGCCAATCAGCTCGAAGTGGCGGCGCGCGCCACGGAAGTCGGCGACGGCAGCGGCTGCGCGGTGGAAGTCCACGCCCGCCCGCATCGCCACGGCGAGCGCGCCGAGGGCGTTCGAGACGTTGTGGCGCCCGGGAACGGCGAGCGAGAGCTTGCCCAGTTCGCGCCCGTCGAGCTCGACGGTGGCGTCGAGGCCACCTCGATCGTTTCCGCGCAGCGCGCGCGCACGCCAGTCGGCGTCCCCTTCGAGGCTGTAACGCTCCACGTGCGCCCCGGCGGCGCGGCGTGCGACGCCGAGGGCCTCGGAACCGGGCGAGTCGGCGCAGACGATGAGCGTGCCATCGGGGACGATCTGAGAGGCGAATTGCGCGAAGGCAGCGTGCACGCGCTCCTCGGTGCCGTAGTAGTCGAGGTGATCCACCTCGATGTTGGTGACAAGCGCGATCTTCGGGGTGTATTGGAGGAACGCCTCGGCGTATTCGTCCGCCTCCAGCACCGCGTGCTTGCCCTCGCCGTTGCGCACGTTGCCGCCGAGGTCCGGCGAGTCACCGCCGAGCAGCACGAGCGGATCGAGCCCACCGCGCTCAGCCATCAGCGCCAGCATGTTGGTCGTCGTGGTCTTGCCGTGACTGCCGGAGATCGCCAGCACCTCGCGATCCGCGATCAGGCGCTGGACCATTTCGGCGCGGAGGATCACCGGGATGCCGCGCTCGCGGGCGGCGACCAGCTCCGGGTTGTCCTGCTTCACCGCCGCCGTCACGACGAGCAACTGGGCGTCGCCGATGTTCGCCGGCGAGTGACCGTCGTAGATGGTCGCACCCAGCCGTTCGAGGCGGCGCGTGTAGTCCGAGGGCGCCAGATCGGAGCCCGTAATCGTGTGACCACGGGCGATCAGGAGCTGACCGATCGCGGACATATGCACGCCACCGGCGCCCACCAGGTGGACCCGTGGCGGCGCGATCGCGTCACGCTGCTGGCGATTCCTGGACATGATGCCCATCACGCCCCGGCCTCCCGCAGCAACGAGGCGATCCGCGCGGCCGCGTCCGGCTGTGCGATCGAGCGCATCGCTGCGGCCATGCCCTCGCGACGTTGGTCGTCGTCGAGCAGGCCGATCACCTCGCCGGCGAGTCGATCGATGGTTGCACTATTGAGGACCTGGGCGGCCCCACGTTCCTCGAGGTAGGCGGCGTTCACGGACTGATCGGAGAACCCGCCGGGAACGACAATCGCGGGCAGGCCCATCGCCGGCAGTTCGCCGAGCGTCGAGGCGCCGGCGCGCATCACCGCGAGGTCGGCGACGGCCATCGCGTAGGCCATCTCCTCAGTGTAGGCGACCAGGTGATAGCGCTCACGCTGCCAGTCGGGGAGCTGCGCACGCTCGCGATCGAGCCAGTCGAACTCGTTGCGGCCGGAGACGTGGATTACCTGCATCCGTGGCAGCAGGCGCGGGAGCGCTTCCTTGACGACCAGGTTGATCTGGTGCGCGCCCAGCGAGCCGCCGGCGATCAACAGCGTCTGTACGCCCGGCGCGAGCCCAAAGCGGACGCAACCTTCCGCGCGGGTGGCTTCGGCGAACTGGCGGCGTACCGGGTAGCCGGTCACCAGCGCCTTCGATTCGTTGAGGAACGGCAGTGAGCCGTCCACCGAACAGGCGACGGTGTTGGCGTAGCGCTGCAGCAGACGCACCGCCCAACCGGGCTTCACGTCCGGCAGGAAGACGATCAACGGGATGCGCTGCTGGCGGGCGGCGCGACCGATTGGGGCGGCGCCATAGCCGCCGGTCGCGAAGACGGCGTCGGGGCGATCCTCGCGGAACCAGCCGCGTGCGGCACGGCTTCCTCGGTAGAAGCTCCAGAGACCGTTGGCGACACGCAGCGGGGAGCGACCGCGGAGCTGGGCGGCCGGCACCACGCGGTACTCGATCTCTTGCTCCTCGGCGAAGGCGCGCTCCGGGCCGTGCTCGGTGCCGTAGTAGACCAGCTCGGTGTCGATACGCTCACGCAGACGCTCCGCCACCGCGAGTGCGGGATACACGTGACCGCCCGTACCGCCGCCGGCGAGTGCGAACTTCATCGCGCACCCCCCGTCGCGCTCGTCTGCGCGCGCTGCACCCCTCGAGGGCGCGCAGGCTCGGGGGTGAAGGCGGCGTAGCGACTGACCGAGAGCAGCAGCCCGATCGCGAGCAGCGAGACGAGTAACGAGGATCCGCCCGCGGAGAGGAACGGCAGCGGGATGCCGGTCAGCGGGATCAGCCGCGTCACGCCGCCGACGTTGAGCAGCAACTGGAAGGCGAACCACGCGAGCACGCCAGCCGCGATCAGCGATCCGAAGGTGTCGGGGGCGCGACGCATGATCAGCCAGGCGCGCCAGAACAGCACGAGGAACAGCGACAGCACCACGGTGACGCCGACGAAGCCGATCTCCTCGCCGATGATCGCGAGCACCCCGTCCGTGTGCGATCCCGGCACGTAGAAGAACTTCTGCCGCGAGACCCCAAGACCAAGGCCCCAGACACCACCAGAACCGAAGGCGACCAGCAGTTGGAGCGTGTGGAAGCCGACGCCCGTCGGGTCCGACTCCGCCGAGGTGAAGGAGAGGATGCGGTCCATCCGGTACCCGCCGCTGGCGATCAGCAGCGAAGCCATGACGATGCCGCTACCGGCCAGCGCGATCACGTGAACCAGCCGCGCACCGGCGATGAAGAAGAGGGTGCCGGTGATGATCGCGATCATGACCGTGGTTCCGAGATCCGGTTCGAGCATGATCAGCGCGCCAACCAGCCCGACCATGCCGACGAACGGTAGGACGCCGAGCGAGAAGTTCTTGAGCGCGTCGCCGCGCGAGGCGAGCCAGGCCGCCATGTAGATCAGCACGGCGAGCTTGGCGAACTCGCTGGGTTGCAGCGGTGGCAACGGGCCGAGCTGGATCCAGCGCAGGGCGCCGTTGGATTCGACGCCGACACCCGGGATCAGGACGGCGGCGAGTCCGAGCAATGCGCCGAGCATCAGCAGCGGGCTGAGGCGGCGGAGGTGGCGGTAGTCGAACTGCATCATGGCGACGAGACCGACGAGGCCGATCGCGGCGAAGAGGAGCTGGCGCTTGATGAAGTAGTTGGGGTCGCCGTAGTCGACCTGGGCGAGGACGTACGAGGACGAATAGACGAAGATCAGCCCGAGCACGAGCAGCACGAGCACGGTGGTGAGCAGCCCGTAATCCGGCGCGTGCGCGCGTACGCGCGCTTCCGTGACGCGGCGCTCGGCCGTGGCGCTCATCGCGCGACCTCGAGGTTGGCGACGGCGGCGCGGAAGTCGGCGCCGCGCACCTCGAAGGTGCGGTAGGCGTCGAACGACGTGCCGGCGGGGGAGAAGAGGACGACATCGCCGGCGCGGGCGCGATCGGCGGCGCGACGCACGGCCGCGGCGACATCCGCGACGCGCTCGATCGAGGGCGTGTCGCCGTCCTGGGCCTCGCGCACGGCTTCGGCGAACAGATCGCCGGCCTCGCCGAAGGTGATCACGGCGCGACAGCGTTCGACGGCCAGCGCGGCCATCTCGCGTAGCGGGAGGCGCTTGTCACGCCCACCGAGCAGCAGCACCAATGGCTCCTCGTACGAACGAAGGCCGGCGATGGTGCGCTCTGGGGTGGTGGCGATGGAGTCGTTTACATAAAGGACGTCACGAATCGTCGTGACGGGCTCCAGGCGGTGGGGGACTCCGCGGAACGTACGCACCGCCTCGGCGATCGCCGCGTCGACGGCACCGAGGCGCGACGCGACGGCGGTGGCGGAGAGGACGTTGGCGACGTTGTGTTCGCCGCGCAACGGGATCTCGTCGCGGTGTATGACGGCGTGGTCCTCGCCAGCCTCGCGGCGCACGACGGTGTCGTCGAGGAGCAGGGCGCCATCGCCCGGCAGATCGCGGGTCATCGAGGTGGTGGCAACGCGGCCGGCTGCTTCGTCGACGAAGCCGGCGCAGACCTCGTCATCGAGGTTGAAGATCGCGAGGTCCTCGGGCGCTTGGAACTGGAAGATCCGGCGCTTCAAATCGACATAAGACGACCACGAGTAGTGATCGAGGTGGTTCGGCGTTACGTTCGTGACGCAGGCGAGCGCGGGGCTCTCCTCGACCATCTCGAGCTGGGTATGCGACAGCTCGACGACGACTTTCGTCGTGGGTTCGATGCGCTCGAGCAGGCTGAGCAGGCCGATCCCGATGTTTCCGCCGACGACGTAGTCGACGCCGGACGCATCCAGCATCGCCGCGGTGAGGGCGGTGGTGGTGGTCTTGCCGGACGATCCGGTGATCCCGGCGACCGGAGCGGGACACCGATCGAGGAAGAGCTGCGTCATCGAGGAGACGGGGACGCCCTCGCGGCGGGCGGCGCGGAGCGCGGGCAGATCGGTGGGGACGCCCTGGGAGACGAAGACGACCTCGGCGTTGGTGGCGTCCTCGGTGCGGTTTTCGCCGAGGGAGAGGTGCGGATCGCAGTCGGCGACGGCTTCGATTTGTTCGCGCAGCTGCATGGCGGTCCGAGAATCGGACACAGTAACCGCGGCCCCTTCGACCGTCAGGTAACGCACGAGGTCAATTCCCTCGATTCCGAGGCCAACAACCGTCACCCGAGCCCCGAGTAGGTTCGGTATACGGGTCATAGCAGATGAGCCATTACAATATCCACATTCAGACAGACCCACAAATCATTGGCAGATCGACCCCGCGCCGCGCGCTCGATCGCTTCGCCGTTCCCGCGCGTCATACGGACAGCGCCAAGGCGACGCCGACCATCGCGCCGGCGAAGGCGAACAACCACATTCGGAGCACCACCTGGGGCTCACTCCAGCCGAGGAGCTCGAAGTGGTGGTGGAGGGGCGTCATCCGGAAGAGGCGGCGGCCGCCGGTGGTCTGGAAGTAGGCGATCTGCAGGACCGTGGAGCCGGCGTTGGCGACAAAGACGATCCCGATGATCGGCAACAGGAGCCAGTGGCCGGTCATCAGCGCGACGGTGGCGAGCGATGCGCCGAGCGGGAGCGCGCCGGTGTCGCCCATGAACACCTGCGCGGGATGGGCGTTGTACCAGAGGAACCCGAGCAGGGCGCCGACGACGGTGAAGGAGAAGGTGGCAAGGAATTCCTGGCCCTGGATAAAGGCGATCACCGCGTAGGCGGCGAAGGCGATCGCGGCCGTGCCGCCCAGCAGGCCATCGAGGCCGTCAGTGATTGAGACGGCGCTGGTGGTCGCGAAGACGGTGATGACGGCGATCACGAGGTAGATCGGTCCGAGATCGACCTGGCCGGCCCACGGAACGTTGGCACTGCGGGCATCGAGCTGGAAGTAGAGGGTGTAGGCGACGACGGCGGAGAGGCCGCCGATCAGCAGGAACTTGAGCCGCCAGGACAGTGCGCGCCGGCCGATCACGCTCGTGAGCGTGCCGAGGTCGTCCCAGAAGCCGATCGCCATCGTGAAGATGACGACGAAGAGCGGCAGCAAGATCGAGCGCCGTTCGAAGACCAGTCCGCCATTTCGGATCTCGAAGATGTTCGTGACGACGGTGACCAGGGCGACGGTGCCGTAGATGATCAGGCCACCCATGGTGGGCGTGCCCTGCTTGACGTGGTGCGTCGTCGGGCCCTCGGCGGAGATGACCTTCCCGATGTTGCGCCCGCGGAGGGCCGGCACGATGAACGCGCCGAGCAGCAGCGAGATCAGGAAAGCGGATCCACCGACGAACAGGGCGTAAATCACGAGCGCTCCTCGAGGGCGGCGTTGAGCGCCAGGATCAGATCGCGGACGACGGTTTCGAGGTGCAGCGCGTTTGAGCCCTTGATCAAGATCGCGTCGCCCGGTTCGAGGCGCTGAGCCAGGACGGTCGCGGCCTCGTCCTTGCTGGCGAGGTGACGGGTGGTCACGCCGGCGGTCGCCGCGACCTCGCCGATACGAGCTCCGAGGTCGCCGATCGTGAAGAGCAGATCGAGTTCCGCGCCGGCGCGTTCGCCCACCTTCTGGTGCGCGCGAGCCGACTCATCGCCGAGTTCGAGCATGTCACCGAGGAGCGCGACGTGGCGGCCGGTGAGTTCGGACAGCAGATCGAGGGCGGCGTTCATCGAGGCGGGATTGGCGTTGTAGGTGTCGTCCAGCAAGGTGATGTCCTCGGTGAGCGCGACGATCTCCAGACGCAGCGGGACGTCCAGTCGTTCCACCGCGCCGGTGATGTCGTCGAGCGGGACGCCGTCGACGTGGGCGACGGCGATGCCAGCGAGAACGTTGCTCAACAGGTGTGCGCCCGGCAACGGGACGTGCACGCGCCGCTGTTCGCCGTCGATGTCGAGGGTGAAGTCGAAGCCACGGGCGCCCTGGCTTTCGACCGCGTGGCCGCGCACCCGTGCACCCTCGGCGGTGCCGAACGTGGTGACCGGCGCGGCAGTGCTGGGCGCCATGGCGGCGACGAGCGGATCATCGGCGTTGAGGATCGCGTGCCCGTCGGCGGGCAGCGCCTCGATCAGTTCGCGCTTCGCCTGGACGATCGCCTCCATCGAGCCGGCGCGCTCGAGGTGGACCGGGCCCACGTTGAGCACGACGCCGACGCGCGGCCGGGTCCAGCGACAAAGCAGCGCGATCTCGCCGGTGGTGTACATGCCGTGTTCGATCACGGCGCGCTCGGACTCCGGGCGCAGTTCCAGCAAGCAGAGCGGGACGCTGATCTCGTTGTTGTAGTTCAGCGGATTGACCTGGACGCGATAGCGGGGCGCCAGCAGCTGCGCGACGATCAGCTTAGTAGTGGTCTTGCCGACGTTGCCGGTGACGCCCACGACATCGAGGCCGGTCAGTGCGGAGCGCCAGGCCGCGCCCAGCGTCTGCAGCGCGAGCAGCGGGTCGTCCACGTAGAAGCGGGAAGCGGCCTCGGTGCCTTCGACGATGCGACCGAGCAGGCAGCCGGTGGCGCCGGCGGCGACCGCGGCGGCCGCGTGGTTATGCCCGTCGGTGCGCTCTCCGGGGAGGGCGACGAAGAGATCGCCGGGGCGCGCCTCACGCGAATCGATGATCGCGCGTTCAAAGACGCGGTCGGTGCCGCCGCGGCCGCGGAGCATCGGCCCCAGCGCTTCCGCGACGAAACGCGAGTCGAGGACGAGCGAGGGCGCGTTCACGGCGCGGCCACCAGTGCTTCGGTCGGCGGGATGCGGAGGTATTCCATGATCTCAGCGGCGACGCGGGAAAACACCGGTGCCGCGACCTGACCACCGAGGTTGAGCGCGCCCTGTGGGGTGTCGATCTTGATGAGGATCGAGACCTGGGGGTCGTTGTAGGGCAGGAATCCGGCGAACGACGCGATTGTCGTGTCGAAGTCGTAGCCGGACTCGTCGGAGAGGATCGTCGTCCCGGTCTTACCGGCGACCGCGTAGCCGTCGACCTGCGCGAGGTGCCACTCGACGCCGTCGACAACGTCGTTCATCAGCCCGGCCATCGTGTGCGCGGTCTCGGCGGAGACGACCTGTCGCACCGCGACCGGGTCGAAGGTCCGGACGTCATCCGCGGAGACGATGCGGGAGACGATGTAGGGGCGCATCAGCCAACCGTCATTGGCGAGGGTGTTCACCGCCGTGAGCACCTGCAGGGGGCTGGCGGCGAGACCCTGGCCGAAGGAGTTGGTGGCGAGGTCGACTGGGTACCAGGCCGGATCGGCGGGGGTACGGATCAGGCCCTCGGCCTCGCCGCTCAGTCCCAGGTGGGTCTGCTCACCGATGCCGAAATTCTTGAGGTACTTGTAGAAGTCTTCCGCTCCGATCAGTTGGGAGAGCCAGACGGAGCCGGTATTCAACGACTTCTGCAGGTAGGTGCGGACGTTGACCTCGCCCCAGGCCTGGAAGTCCCAGTTACTGATCGTGTCCGTACCGACGAGGACCGAGCCCTCGTCGACGTAGGTCGACTCCGCGTTCACGCGCCCGAGGTCGATCGCCATCGCGGTGGTGAGCGTCTTGAGCACCGAGCCGGGTTCGTAGAGGTCGGTCATCGGGCGGTTGCGGACGAGTTCGCTGAGCTGCGGGTCCTGGAGACCCTCCGCCGTGATCGCCGCGCCCGGCCGCGACGCCATGCCCAGGATCTCGCCGGTGCGCGGGCGCATCACGGTGATCGAGCCGCTGGGCGCGTCGTACTCCTCGAGGGCGCGCTCCAGCTCGCGCTCGATGATCGCCTGAATGAAGCGATCGATCGTGAGTTGGACCTCGCCGCCGCGCACCGCGCGGTCGTCGGTGTTGGCGGCGAACGCGATCGGGCGTCCCAGCAGGTCGAGTTCGCGATCGACGCGGCCGCCCTGGCCGCGCAACAGGTGGTCGTAGTCCGATTCGACGCCCCAGAGACCGACGCCGTCGATGCCGACGTAGCCGACGATCTGGCTGCCGAGGTCGCCCTCGGGGTACTCGCGGACGGCGGAGGGAAGGGTACGGATGCCCCAGAGATCGAGCGCGCGGAGGGCGACGCCCTCCTGGTAGCTCAGATCGCGGCGGATTGGGATGTCGCCGATGTCGGCGGAGATGCCTTCGGCGAAGAGCATGTCGGCGTCGAGGTGGAGGAAGTCGGCGACGGCGATCGCGGCTTCCGATGCCTTCACGTGGTCACGCCAGAGGAAACGGTCGATGTAGATGTCCCAGGTATCGATGGAGACGGCGAGCGGATAGCCGGTCGCGTCGGTGATCACGCCGCGTGGCGCGGGTGTCTCGGCGTTGCCGTGACGGGTCGCCTGGGCGCGATCCAGGTAGACCTCGTGATTGACGATTTGAAGGTCGTAGAGGCGGACCATGATGGCGCCAAGGGAGGCGAGCACCAGCAGCGTGACGACCCAATGGCGCCACGTCAGGTGATCGGGTCGGGCGTCGCTCACCGCGAACCCTCTCTACCCCACGCCGACGTTGCATCCCGCGGCCCGCGCACGCGGGCTAGTCGAATCCGGGGATGCGTTCCAGGAGCGGCTCCCACCAGGGATCCGACTCAACTTCCATCACCGGCGCCGGTTCGATGTAACGGCGAGGGAGCGGCATCGCTCGCGGCGCCGGCGCGTCGATCGTGACGCGCACCGTCTGCTCCGGTTCCACCATGCCGAGGCGACCAGTCGCCTCGTCGTGCAGCAGTTCGAGTTGCGAGCGCTCGGCCACGTTGGCCTCGAGCAGGCGGATCTCGGCCTCCAGGGTGCTGCGTTCGGCCTGCAGCGTGCGGAGCTGGAAGCCGACCGTGGCGACCTGGCTGGCCTGGAGCACCTGGAGTAGGCCGAGCAGGGCGACGCCCAACAGGGCGACGCCGATGATCAGCAAACGCGAAACCTGACCGGCCCCGGGTAGCGACCAACCGCGTCCATGGGGAGCGGCGGCGCCGCGGCCGGGGCGACCGGCGACGGCGCCATCACGAACGGTGGCGCCGAGCGATGCCATCAGGCGGCCTCGGTGAGCGGGATCGCCTCGGCGACCCGCAGTCGCGCGGAGCGCGAACGCGGATTGCGGGCGATCTCTTCGTCGCTGGCTTTGCGCACGCGGCGCGTGACGCGACGCCAGCTTGGGGGCGGTCCGGGATCTGGCGACCAGCGATCGCGCGGACGCGCGGCGCTGTGGTCGCGGATGTATTCTTTGACCCGTCGATCTTCCAGTGAATGGAAGGAAATGACGACGAGGCGACCGCCGGTGGCCTCGAGCAGACCGTGGGCCGACGCGAGTACGGCGTCCAGGTGCTTCAGCTCCTGGTTAACCGCAATTCGCAAGGCTTGGAACGTCAACGTGGCGGGGTGGATAGTGTTGGGTCGTCCCCGGCCCCGTCCCACGGTCTGCTCGATGACACCGGCCAATTCGCCAGTGGTACGCACGGGGCGACGTGCAACGATCGCCCTCGCAATGTGACGGCTGCGGCGTTCTTCGCCGTAGCGCCAGATGATGTCCGCGAGTTCCCCTTCCTCCAGGTCGTTGACCAGATCGGCAGCGGTGAGCTGCTGATCCGGATCCATTCGCATGTCGAGCGGTTCGTTCTGCTGGAACGAGAACCCCCGCCCGGGCTGCTGAATCTGTAGCGACGACATCCCGAGATCGAGCAGCATCCCGTCGACGGCATCGAAGCCGTGTTCGGCGCAGATCGTCTCGACGTCCTCGTAGTTCCCGCGTACCAGCACGACCGCGTCGCCGTACGGCGCGAGGCGATCGGCGGCGACGGCGAGTGCGTGCGGGTCGCGGTCGATCCCGAGCACGCGGCCACCGGGCTGTGCGGCCTCGATGATTGCGAGCGCGTGACCACCGAGGCCGACCGTGCCGTCCACGTAGTGTCCGCCGGGGCGGATCGCGAGGCCCTCGATGACCTCGTCGCGCATGACGGGGACGTGATGGGGCGTTGTGGAGCGTGTGGACGCGCCGGTGGCGATCCGTGGGGTGGCGTTGGGGTTGAAGGGAGGAGTGGAGCCGGTCATTCGGCGGGCTCCTGCTCGTCGCGTTCGTCGTCCCCGACATCCTTCAGTTCGCTGGCCCAGCGCTCCGGGTCCCAGATTTCGATGTAGTCACCACAGCCGACGAGCGCGACGCGGCCCTCGATGCTCACGCTGTCGCGGAGCATCCCGGGCACGAGGACGCGGCCTTGTCGGTCGAGTTCAAGTGAGTAGGCGTCGTGCATGAAGCCTCGGCGGGTGCGCCGCGCTGAGCGGCGCCGGTTGCCGTCCTCGGAGTCCAGCCTGCGCTGTGCCTCCTGGTCGAACGTCTCCTGTGTGTAGATCTCCAAACAGCCATCCGGCCCAGGCCGGACGACACCCCCGTCGACGAACGCGCGGCGATAGCGGGCGGGGATCGCGAGTCGCCCGCGTTCGTCGATGGAGTGCTCGAAGGTGCCGAAGAAAAACACTCGGCCCCCCTCGCAGCGTCAGGGGTTTGGGGTAGCGGGCAGGGTTGCGACCCCATTTCCCCCCACAACGCCCCCAGACAGTACCAGACGCCCCACAACGCAAACAACAGAACATATGGTCGATCTTTCGAGGGCAATTACGAACGGCTGGTAGATTCACGCGACGTGGTGCGGCAGCCTCATGCGAGCGGCAGGGACAGCCAAGTCCCGGCGTGGAGGAGCGGCGATGCGGTTCGATGTGCTGACGCTGTTTCCGGAAATGTTCAGCGGGCCGCTGGATCAGTCGATCCTGAAGCGCGCCCAGGACGCCTCGTTGATCGAGGTCGCGCTGCACCAGTTGCGCGACTGGGCGACGGACAAGCACTACACGGTGGACGCCTACCCCTTCGGTGGCGGCCCGGGGATGGTGATGAAGCCCGATCCGCTCTTCGCCGCCGTCGAGGCGATCCAGCCGCTGACCCAACCGGCTGCCGAGGTGGTGTTGCTGACACCGCAGGGCCGTCGCCTGGATAGCGAGCTGGTGCGCGAGCTGGCCTCGATCCCGCGCCTGCTGTTGATCTGCGGCCGCTACGAGGGTGTGGACGAACGCGTCCGCCAGCACCTGGTGGATCGCGAGGTGAGCGTGGGCGACGTCGTGGTCTCCGGCGGCGAGCTGCCGGCGATGCTGTTAATCGACGCGGTGTCGCGCCGGATTCCCGGCGTGCTGGGCGCCGAGGACGCGCTGTCCGAGGAGTCGTTCGACGAGCACCTGTTGGAGTACCCGCAGTACACGCGCCCGGCGGAGTTCCGCGACTGGGCGGTGCCGCCGGTGTTGCTCTCCGGCCACCACGGCGAGGTTGAACGCTGGCGGCGGCGGCAGCGGCTGCTCCGCACGCGCGCACGGCGCCCCGATTTGCTGGCGGCCGCCGATCTCAGTGCGGAAGAGCAGCGCTGGCTGGAATCAGAGCCAACCCCGACTGATGCACTCGACGCAACCGAGCGAGGACGGCTAGACTAGCCGTTCGCTCGGGTCCCCTGAGTTCAACAATCCGCGTCCAGTTACTGGTGGGATGGCGATGGCAATCGACCTCCGCGAATTCGCGCAGCCTCGGAATTCCGAATTCCCCGACTTCGGTGCCGGTGACTCCGTGCGCGTTCAGATTCGCGTCATCGAGGGCACCCGCGAGCGGCTACAGCCGTTCGACGGCACGGTGATTCGTGTGAAGAACGGCCCGGCCGGCAACTTCACGGTGCGCCGTGTGACCTCCGGTATCGGCGTCGAGCGGACGTTCCCGTTCAACAGCCCGCGCCTCGAGAAGATCGAGGTGACGCGCAAGGGTCGTGTCCGCCGATCGCGGCTGTACTACCTGCGAGGCCTCACCGGCCGCGCCGCCCGTATCCGCGAAGCTCGCCGCTGAGCCTTCGGCTCTTCTCGACCCTGCGGGGCTTGTTGACCTTCGCCTCGTCGTGGGGTGATTCGTTCGTTCCTCGCTCGTTGACGGCGCTGATCCGGGCGAGCGTGTGGACGTAGCGCCGTCCTCGGAAGATTCGCACCCATTTCGCCCCCGCTCACCTCGGGCGTGTGAGGCGACCGTATGATTCGCTGACGATGCCACGTCTTCACGTCGAGCCGCTCGATCCGGCCGTTCCCGGGCGGTCGCGCTACGTGAAGGTGGCGGTCAATTCTGGCCGCCCGACGTACCTGACCTTTTCTTATGCAGTTCCGGCGGATCGAGAGATCGCGCCCGGCGAGGTGGTGCACGCGCCGTTCGGCCGCCAGACGTTGCAGGGAATCGTGGTGGACGGGCCGATCGATACGCCCGGCTACAACCCGTCCGAGGTGCGCCCGCTTGAGCCGCCGCTGGAGGGCGCGCCGCGCGTGACACCAGCGCGCATGGAGCTGGCGCGCTGGCTGCAGGAGTACTACCTGTCACCACCGTGGGAGGCGCATTCCGTGTTCCTGCCGCCGGGCGCGGGCGAGCGTCCGGAGCGACTCGTCGCGCGCGGTGCGGAGGTGGGCGAGGAGGAGCCGGACGCGCTCTCCGATCGTCAGCGCGTCCTGTTCGATGCGCTGGGCGATGAGCCGGAGGAACAGGAAGCGCTGAAAAAGCGACTCGCGCCGGAGCTGCCGGTGCGCGGCTTCGATGCGGCGCTGCGCGTGCTGATCCGGCGCGGGCTGGCGGACCGCCGTTACCGGCTGGCGCGCCCGCGCGGGCGTGCGCGGTTGGTCGACACGGTGCGGCTGCACGCGCAACCCGCGGCGGCGCGG
>JAQCIU010000008.1:0-111870 GCA_027593235.1 Chloroflexota bacterium | reverse complement strand
TCGTTCCAGCTCGAGTCGTGGGCCCGCTCCAGAGCATTTGGGTCGGCGGCTCGTTCCAGCTCGAGTCGTCGACCCGCTCCAGAGCATCTGGGTCGGCGGCTCGTTCCAGCTCGAGTCGTCGACCCGCTCCAGAGCATCCGGGTCGGCGGCTCGTTCCAGCTCGAGTCGTCGGCCCGCTCCAGAGGATCTGGGTCGGCGGCTCGTTCCAGCTCGAGTCGCCGGCCCGCCTCCCATCGATTCGGCTTTCGCCGTGTATTGACGCTTCAGCGAGCGCGAACCCGATCGACTCTCCCGCAGAGCCTGATCGTCGACAGGCAATCGTTTGCTGGTAATCACGGAACGTTAATAGAAATGCCTAGCTTTGGCTGACCAGCGCCGGTCCAATGGAAAGTGCGGGGAGGAGAACTACAGGGAGACCGATGCCGAATCGCGATGCTCGACTCGCCCTGACGCACCAGCATGTGCGGCATGCAGTGGTTTCGCTCCCCATCGCGCAGGTACATCGCGCGGACAGTTGGGGATGTTGGTGCGGTGCGATTGAGTTCGATACCTACGCCGTCGGGCCGGACGGGCCGGACGATCGGCGGCCGCCGATCGGGCGCGCCTGGGTCGAACCCGCACAGCTTGAACGGCTCAGTCAGCCAAACAGCCCGGCACCAGTCGCCGAGACGCGCGAGCACCTCGGTCGAGCGCCAATCTCGTCGCATGGTGCCGGCGACTGATCCGCGTCGCCCGCCCCCGCAGTCGATCCGATCGCGCCCCGCCCCGGCCCCGAGGCCGATCGAGGCTCCCCGCATTGACCCCGCTCCGCGCGGCCTCCTACCATCAGGGTCTGATGTACAGCCCCGTAGTAGTATCCACCCACGACAGGTAGCCGACGGCGGCGAGGCCGCCGCCACCCTGTCGTGAAGCCCCGCCAAGCGGGGCTTTCTTATTGCCCTCGAACGCCGCGAGGCACGACCGGAGCGCCCGATGACCACAGAGCCGACGACTGACGCGAACGAGATGGCGCCTGCCGAAGGCATCGAGATGAGTACCGCCTACCATCCGCGCTCGGTCGAACAGCGGGTCTATGCCGGCTGGGAACAGAGCGGTGCCTTCCGCCCGAGTCGTCCGGGCGCGACTCCGTTCACGATCATTCAGCCGCCACCCAACCTCACCGGTGAGTTGCACGTCGGCCACGCACTGACCACCGCTGTCGAAGACGCCCTGGTCCGCTGGCACCGCATGAAGGGCGACGACACGCTCTGGCTGCCAGGCGTCGACCACGCCGCGATCGCCGTGAACGCCATCATCGAGCGCCAGCTCCGCGAGCAGGGCATTTCGAGGCACGACATCGGCCGTGAGGAGTTCCTCAAGCGCGTCTGGGAGTTCGTGAACACGTCCCGCTCGAGGATCGCCGAGCAGCACCGGCGCCTTGGCGCCTCCGCCGATTGGGAGCGCGAGGCCTTCACGATGGACGAGGCGCGCGAGCGTGCCGTCCGTCTCACCTTCAAGAAGCTCTACGACGACGGCCTGATCTACCGTGCCGAGCGCCTGATCAACTGGGACCCGGTCAGCCAGACTGCCGTCTCCGACATCGAGGTCGAGTACGAGGACGTGGAGTCCGCCTTCTGGCACGTCCGCTACCCGATCGCGGACGACGAGGGCAATCCGACTGACCGCTACGTCGTGATCGCCACCACCCGCCCCGAGACGATCCCGGCCGACACCGCCGTCGCTGTGAACCCCGAGGACGATCGGTTCCGCGACCTCGTGGGCCGCAAGGTGATCGTTCCCATGACTGGCCGCGCCGTCACCGTGATCGCCGACGAAGCCGTCGACATCGAGGGTGGTTCGGGAGCGCTCAAGGTCACCCCCGGGCACGACCCCGTCGACTTCGAGATCGGCGAGCGCCACGGCCTCGAGATCATCAACATCCTCAACCTCGACGGGACGCTGAACGAGAACGCCGGCCAGTACGCCGGACTCGACCGCGACGAGGGTCGCCGGCGGATCGTCGCCGACATCGAGTCGGCCGGGCTCCTCGAGAAGACCGAGCCCTACACGCACGCCGTCGGCCACAGCGAACGCTCCGGCGCCATCATCGAGCCGTTGGTGTCGCTCCAGTGGTGGGTCAAGATCCAGCCGCTCGCCGACCCGGCGATCGAGGCGGTCAAGGACGGCCGCATCAAGTTCGTGCCGGAACGCTTCGAGCGCACCTACCTGCACTGGATGGAGAACATCCGCGACTGGTGCATCAGCCGTCAGATCTGGTGGGGCCACCGCATCCCGGTCTGGTACTGCGAGGACTGCGAGGCGCTCACCGTCGGCATCACCGACCCGACGTTCTGCGAGTCCTGCGAGGGCTCCAACATCACCCAGGACGAGGACACCCTCGACACCTGGTTCTCCTCGGGCCTCTGGCCGCACTCGACGCTCGGCTGGCCCGACGAGGACGCCGAGGACCTGAAGCGCTTCTACCCCACCCAGGTGATGGAGACCGGCTACGACATCATCTTCTTCTGGGTGGCGCGGATGATAATGCTGTCTCTCTACAACATGGACGGCGTCGTCCCCTTCGAGCACGTCTACCTGCACGGCCTCGTCCGCGCAGCCGACGGCTCGAAGATGTCGAAGTCCAAGGGCACGGCAGTCGACCCGCTGGGCGCCGTGGACCAGTACGGCTCCGACGCGCTGCGCTTCGCGCTGCTCTCCGGCACCTCGCCCGGCAACGACCAGCGCCTCAGCGACGAACGTCTCGAGGCCGGTCGCAACTTCGCCAACAAGCTGTGGAACGCCTCCCGCTTTGCCCTCGGCATGGTGGAGGAGGGCGACGACCTGTCGCTGCCGGACCCGGCGACGATGCCGGTCGAGGACCGCTGGGTGTTGTCGCGGTTGAACCAGGTGAACCAGAACGTGGAGCGACTCACCGGTCGCTTCGAGCTCGCCGAGGCGCTGCGCCAGACCCGTGACTTCTTCTGGGACGAGTTCGCCGACTGGTACATCGAGGTCGCCAAGGTGCGCGTCCGTGCCGACGACCGCACGCCGCTGCCCGTGCTGGTTCACGTCGTCGACCGCACGCTGCGGATGCTGCACCCGTTCATGCCGTTCGTCACCGAGGAGATCTGGCAGCGCCTCGCCGCGATCGCACCCGACCCCGACGGCGCAGAAGCGCTGATCGTCGCCCGCTATCCCGAGGCCAACACGGCGCTGATCGACGAAGCGGCGGAAGCCAGTTTCGAGGCGGTCCAGGAGTTCGTGCGCGCCATCCGCAACATCCGCGCCGAGAAGCGCGTCGACGCCGGCCGCTGGATCGAGGCCTACGTCGTCGGTGGCGACGCCGTCGAGAGCGCCACCGCGCTCAGCGACGCCATCGAGCAGCTCGCTCGCGTGCGCCCGCTGCACGTCGTCGCGACAACAGCCGAAGCGCCCTCGGAGGGTGTGGTCACCTCGGTACTTGCCGTCGGCCAGGTCGCCCTGCCGATGGCAGGGCTGTTCGATCCCGCAGTCGAGCGCGAGCGCATCGGCAAGCAGATCGCCGAAGCAGAGCGCGAGGTCGGTGGCATCGAGGGCAAGCTCGGCAACGAGCAGTTCACCGCCCGCGCCCCTGCGGACGTCGCCCAGCGCGAGCGGGATCGCCTCGAAACAGCGCAGTCCCGACTAGCGGGACTGCGCCAGAGCCTGACCGAACTGGGCTAACCGAGGGCGCCCGGCTCGAGCGCAGTTTCGCGAGCCGAAGGCCCGAAGGGTCAAGGAGGGTCGAAGACCCCTAGTCGACGATGTCGTCGTCGTCGTGCCCGGCCATACCGCGGGCGGCGCGGCGCATCTCACGGGCTGCGCGGCGCATCTCGTGCCGGCCCTGCCGCTGCCGTCGCTCCAGGTGACGCGCCAGCGCTGAACTGATCCAGTTGTTCAGCGAGCGCCCCTCTTCTGCCGCCGCCTCGGCTGCCGCCTTCTTCAGCGGCTCGATGATCCGCAGCGTCAGCTTCTCCACGTCCCCGGGCGAAATCGAGAAGTCGCTCTCGAGCGTGCTCGGCTCCGCCTCTTCGATCACCTCGATATCGACGCCGTCGTCGACCAGCCGAACATCGAGGCGGGATCCATCGAGGCTCTCGTTTACGCCGCGAACGGCCTCCGCGAACATCCGATAAACCGCGTTTTCCACGGCCGGTCGCCCCGCTTCAAGGACGCGCGCGATCCGCTTCCGCTCCTGCTCGTCGTCAATCAGCGAGAGCGGCCCATCAAATGCGTCGAAAATGGCGGCGATCGATACCCGCATCCCAGTCACTTCCCGGCGTCCGTCCGGCGAACATCCGTTGTAGATCGCGTCGCGATTCGTCGTATGTGGGGCGGCTGATCCGCCCGTCCCCAATGATCGCACTGTAGTACTTCTGGAACATGGCAACCTCTAGACTTCATCCTTGCGGTCGATATGGTGGCATAATGACATCATCAACAGGTCATGTCAATACCACCGGCCGAGCTCTGTCGTGCCTTGAGTGCCGCCGGCGCATTCGAGTCCCGTCTCGCCGCGTTCCCCGGCGGGCCGCGAGCGGTAGCGCGCTGGGTGCCGACGGCCATGCCGCGCCGCGAATGATTGACGTGTGAGCAGGGGGAGGGTCGTTCGTAGAGACGATTTCGTTGACACTGTTTCGGGCCGTTGATACCGTCCCGGCGGCGCGGAGGGGTGGGCCCTACGCGGGCCGTAGTGGCCAGGATCGGACGATAAGTGCTGCCGATCGACCAGCTCTTCTCGAACTACATTCCTGTTCTGATCGCCAGCATCGCTGGCTTTTTCCTTGTCTTCAGTGCCCTCATTGGGTCACGGCTGCTCGCCCCCTTCTCCGAGGAGCGGGAAAAGGGCACCACCTACGAGTGCGGCATGCTGCCGCTGCGACGTGCCTCCACCAATGTCGGTAACCGCTTCTACCTCTATGCAATTCTTTTCATCATCTTTGACGTTGAAGCCGTCTTCATCTTCCCGTGGGCCCTGTCGTTCGTCGGCGTCGGTCCGTTGGCGTACTGGACCATGGTCGTCTTCATAGGGATCCTGTCGCTCGGCCTCGCCTACGCGTGGAAGAAGGGAGCGCTCCAGTGGCGATAAGCTCCGACCTCGAAACCTCCACCGCGACCACCGAAACCGCCGCTCCGGCGGTGGCCCCCGCCACCCCCGAGGCGCCGCCGGCAATGCCAACGCCTCCTGGCGAGCACCCGAACGAGGCGCCCGTCTTGGCGCCGATCGTCCCGCAGCCCGGTAAGGCGCTCTATCGCCAGGCACTGCCCGGCGTCATGCAGGTGCCGCTCGATCTCGTACTCGCCGCATCGAGGAAGTCATCGCTCTGGCCGATGACCTTCGGCCTCGCCTGCTGCGCCATCGAGATGATCGGGACCTACATGTCCCACTACGACCTGGACCGCTTCGGCATCGTGCCGTGGCCGTCCCCCCGCCAGTCGGACGTGATGATCGTCGCCGGCACGGTCACCAAAAAGATGGCCCCCGCGGTCAAGCTGCTCTACGAACAGATGCCGAACCCCAAGTGGGTCATCTCCATGGGTGCCTGCGCCACCAACGGCGGTCCCTACACCCGTTACGACCGCGTCCTCCAGGGTGTCGACAAGATCATCCCGGTCGACGTCTACGTCCCCGGATGCCCCCCGCGCCCGGAGGCGTTGATCGACTCATTCCTCGCGCTCCAGGACATGATTATGGAAGAGCGTTCTTCCCTGGGCCGCGGCGCATGACGACCGAGGATGGCGCCACAGAGGCCGCCGAGACCGCCGCGCCCGACACCTTCGCGGACACCATCTGGCCGGACGTGAACCGCACGTTGACCGCCGTCGATGTCCAGCCCGAACGCGGTGTCCTCGATTTGATCGTTCACATCCCCCCGGCGGACATCATCCGCGGCCTCAACATGCTCAAGCATGACGAGGCGCTGCAGTTCAACTACCTCCGGTCGCTTACCGCGGTCGACAACGAGGCCGACGGTGTGGACGTGGTCTACCACCTCTACTCCGTGCCGAAGAACCTCAACCTCACCGTCAAGACCACGCTCCCGAACGACCAGAAGGTCCTCGATACCGCCACCACCGTCTGGCGCGCCGCCGACTGGCTCGAACGCGAAACAGCCGAGATGTTCGGTGTCACCTTCACGAACCATCCGGATCCGCGCCCGCTCCTCATGCCAGAGGATGTCGACATGTCGGACACTCACCCGCTGCTGAAGTCGCATCCGTTTGCGGAGATCGAACTGCTCCAGGGTGAGCTGCTTGGCCACAACCGCGACGCGGAAGTGGAGGACTAACGATGGTTGTTGAACCCGCCGTCGAGTTCGAAACCCAGGATCTGCTGATCAACGTTGGTCCGCAGCACCCGTCCACCCACGGCGTGTTCCGCATGGTGTTGGAGATCGACGGCGAGGTCGTGCGCGACCTCGTCCCGTACATCGGCTACCTCCACCGCGGCGCCGAGAAGCTCTGCGAGAACAACGACTTCCGCCAGGGCATCGGGTATATGGATCGCACGGAGTACCTCGCGGCACACAACGCCGAACTCTCCTACGTCATGGCCGTCGAGAAGCTCGCCGACATCGAGGTCCCCGAGCGAGCGCAGTGGATCCGGATGATCCTCTGCGAACTTAACCGCATCAGCAGCCACTTCATGTTCCTCGGCGCCTTCGGCGTCGACGTTGGCGTCTTCGGCACGCCGTTCATCTACGCCTGGCGCGAGCGCGAAACGATCATCGATCTCTTCGAGGAGATCAGCGGCGACCGCATGATGTACGCCTACTTCCGCGCCGGCGGCCTCGCCTGGGAAGTCCCGGCGAACTTCCGGGAGCGCGTCGGTGAGGTGCTCAAGTCCGCACGCCAGGGCGTCAAGGACTTCGACGGCCTGCTGACCGAAAACGAGATTTTCCTCGCTCGCACCAAGAACGTCGGCATCATCTCCGCCGAGGACGCGATCGAGATCGGCATGAGCGGTCCGTCGCTCCGCGCCTCGGGCGTCCCGCTCGACCTCCGCAAGACCGAGCCGTACCTCTACTACGACCAGATCGACTTCGAGGTGATCACCGCCGAGGGTGGCGACGTCTTCGATCGTTACTGGGTCCGCATGCAGGAAATCCTGCAGTCCATCAGCATCGTCGAGCAGTGTCTCGAGCGGCTCGAAGACGGCCCGATCATGCCGGAGAAGATGCCGCGCATGCTCCGCCTGCCGGAGGGCGAGGTCTACATCCGTACCGAAGCGCCGCGCGGCGAGTACGGCATCTACATGGTCAGCAAGGGCGGCAACAAGCCCTATCGCCTCAAGGTCCGCAGCGCCTGTTTGTCGAACCTCCAGGCCCTGAAGCAGATGTCGGTTGGACAGTACGTCGCCGATGCGATCATCATCCTCGGGTCCATCGACATCGTGTTGTCTGAGGTCGATCGTTGAACACCGAGATTTTCGGGATCGAAAACGTCAACGTCTGGCTTGACGCGCTGATCCGCGTTTTGATCATCGTGGGCTTCATGACCGTGGTGGTCATGGCCCTCATCTACGCCGAGCGAAAGATCCTGGCGCGCTTCCAGCAGCGCCTCGGTCCGACCCGCACCGGTCCCGTCGGGACGCTCCAGTCCATCGCCGACGCGCTGAAGCTCATCGGCAAGGAAGACCTCCGGCCCCGCAACGCGGACCCGTGGACGTTCGAGCTGGCGCCGTTCCTCGTCTTCATTCCGGTCTTCCTCGGGTTCGTGATCGTGCCGTTCGTTCTCGACTGGCAGATCCGCGTCCTCGAACTCGGCCTGCTCTACTTCGTCGCGGTCAGCGGCGTGAACATCGTCGGCTGGATCATGGCCGGCTGGGGTTCCGACAACCGCTACGCGATGATCGGCGGCATGCGCGCCGCGGCTCAGGGCATCTCCTACGAACTGCCGCTGGTGCTTTCGCTCGTCGCCGTGGCGATGATCGTCGAAGTCCCCGTCGGCGACGGCGAATTGCTCCGCGGCTCACTCAACCTCAACGAAATCATCGCGGCGCAGCACGAGGTTCCGAACCTCGTCTGGCAGCCGCTGGTGATGATCGTCTTCATCATCGCCGCGCTCGCCGAGCTCAACCGCACCCCTTTCGACATCCCGGTCGGTGAGTCCGAGGTCGTCGGCGGTCCGTTCGTCGAGTACTCCGGCATCCGCTGGTCGATGTTCTTCCTCGCGGAGTACGCCGCGCTGTTGATCATGAGCCTGATCTTCGCCGCCGTGTTCCTCGGTGGCTGGGCCTGGCCGTTCGGCATCTGGATGGACGAAGCGCCCGGCCGCTGGCTGCAGGCGATCGCCGTCGCGATCAAGTCCGGCGCCTTCTTCTTCCTCATCATCTGGATTCGCGCCAGCGTGCCACGCCTGCGCATCGACCAATTGATGAGTTTCAGTTGGAAGGTGCTACTCCCGCTGATGCTCGCCCAGGTCCTCGTGAACGGGTTGGTGCTCGTCTACGACTGGCCTGAGATCATCCTCACCGCCGTCGGTCTCGTTGGGGTCGTCGCCCTCTTCGTCATCGTCGACCGCGCAGTCCGACACCCGCGCCCGCGGCCCGCCCCGGTCGCCCCACTTCAGAGCGAGGCCGTCTGATGAAGGGCATTTTGAAGAGCATGATGGTCACCGCATCCACATTCATGCGGAAGCCGGTGACCCGCGAGTACCCGGAACGGCACCGCGAGTTGCCGGAACGAGATCGCGCGTTTCCGCTCCTGCTGTGGGATCAGGACATCGACGAGCCGTTCTGCACCGGCTGTCACGCGTGCGAGCGCGCCTGCCCCGTCGAGTGCATGACCGTCATCATGAAGGACAACCCGAACCACTCGTCGCAGGGCGGGGATTCCAAGCGCCGCAAGATCATCGACAAGTTCTACATCGACTACGCGCGCTGCATGCGCTGCAACATCTGCGTCGAAGTCTGCAACTTCGAGGCCATCGCGATGAACAACACGTGGCAGGGACACGAGACGTCGGTCTACGACCGAGCGGATCTCGTCATGGACTTGCCGCAGTTGTTGGCACAGAGCAAAGCGAAGCAGCTACAGGAGTGGGTCGCTGAGTAGACGGACCGCCGTCTGCCTCAGCGTCCGAGGATGCACGCGTGATTGACCGCTTACCGCTCCCGGCGCAGTTCGACCGGATCATCATGGCCGGCGGCGCCGTCGTGGCCCTCGTGCTCACGCCAATTCTGGTCGTGCTGCTGGCGCTGCTCGTCGGCGATCAAATCTCGGCGGCGGAGCTGGTGTTCTGGCTCGCCTTCACCGTCATCGTCGCGGGCGCCCTCGGCACCGTGCTGCTGAGCAACATCGTCCACGCCGCGCTCGCGCTGGTCGCGACGCTGCTCGGGGTCGCGGCGATCTACCTGCTGCTGGCGACCGAGTTCATCGCGCTCGTCCAGATCCTCGTCTACGGCGGCGGCGTGGTCATTCTGATCATCTTTGGTCTGATGCTGACCAACGCGCAGGCCGACCCGGTCGTGACCGACGGGTCGCAGAAGCCGTTTGCAGCCATCGTCGGGTTGCTCCTCGCGAGCATCTTCATCGCCGCGGCAATCGACGCCGAATGGGGCGCGGAGACGGCTGCGGTCATTCCGTTCCGCGACTTCGGCGCGCGGTTGTTCAAGGACTTCATCGTCCCGGTCATCATCGTCGGCGTGCTGCTGGACATCGCGCTGTCGGGCGCCCTGGTCAACGCGCGACCGCCACGCGAGGATGACGCGACGCCCGAGGGTGAGGCCGCCTCGTGATCCCGCTCGAGAACTTCCTGATCCTCGCCGGCATCCTCTTCGCCACCGGTCTCTACGGCGTGCTCGCTCGGCGCAGCGCGATCTTGATCCTGATGTCGGTGGAGCTGATGCTCGCCGCGGTCTCGATCAACTTCATCGCGTTCGCCGCGTACCTCGATGGTGAGGCGTTCAGTGGCCTCATCTTCGCGCTCTTCGTCATCACCGTGGCCGCGGCCGAGGTTGGTCTGGCCCTGGGTATCGTGCTGCGGCTCTTCCGAGAGCGGCGCACCTCGTACGTCGACGCGGCGGACACGCTGAAATGGTAAGCGGCATGACGCGCGGACGACCGGAAGGGCAGGCCCGCTAGTGGGCATGGAAGAGGTCTGGATCCTCCCGGCGATCCCGTTCGTGGTGTTCCTGGTGCTCGGCCTGCTTGGCCGGTTCCTGCCGCGCAACGGCGATGGTCTGGCGGTGCTCGGTATGGCCGCCGTTGTCGTGCTCGTCGGCTTCGTGCTCGCGGACTTCCAGGGCTCGTTCGTCGACGACCTGTTCCACCCGGCAGCGGGCGCGAACACGTACGCCTTCGACTGGATCAACATCGGCGACGGCTTCTTCATCATCGAGTTCAGCACCTACGTCGACGCCGTGACGATGGTGATGCTCCCGGTTGTCTCCTTCGTCGCGCTGATGGTCCTCGTCTACTCGATTGGCTACATGCGCGGTGAGCAGCGCTACGGCTGGTACTTCTCCGCGCTGTCGCTCTTCGTCGCTGCGATGTTGCTGCTGGTCGTCTCCGGCAACCTGCTCCAGCTCTACCTCGCCTGGGAAGGCGTCGGTCTCGCCTCGTACCTGCTGATCGGCTTCTACTGGGAACGCCAGTCGGCGGCCGAGGCGGCGAAGAAGGCGTTCATCACCACCCGCATCGGTGACGTCGGTCTGCTGATCGGCATCATCCTGCTCTGGCGGGCCACCGGAACCTTCGACATCCAGGACATCATCCACGCCGCGGAATCGGGCGGGATCGGCGAGACCTACCTCACCGTGGCGATGATCTTCCTCTTCGCCGGGGCGGCCGGAAAGTCCGCGCAGTTCCCGCTCCACGTCTGGCTGCCGGATGCGATGGAGGGCCCGACCCCCGTCTCCGCGCTGATCCACGCGGCCACGATGGTTGTCGCCGGCGTCTACCTCGTCGCGCGCATGCTCCCGGTCTACAACGAGGTGCTGATCGCCCGTGACATCGTCCTCTATACTGGTCTGCTGACCGCCTTCATGGCGGCGACCATGGGTCTCGTCGCGACCGACATCAAACGGGTGCTCGCGTTCTCGACGATCTCGCAGCTAGGCTTCATGTTCGTGGCCCTCGGTGTCGGCGCGCTGACCGCGGCGATGTTCCACCTGCTCACGCACGCCTTCTTCAAGTCGCTGCTCTTCCTCGGCTCCGGGTCGGTCATTCACGCGACCGAGCAGCAGGAGGTTGGCCACCTCGGTGGCTTGCGTAAGAAGATGCCGATCACGGCGATCACCTTCACGATCGGCAGTCTCGCGCTCGCCGGCATTCCGATCTTCGCCGGCTTCTGGTCGAAGGATGAGATCCTTCACGACCTCCAGAAGGACGGTCCCCTCTGGGCGTACGGCGTCCTTGCAGCCACCGCCGGTCTTACCGCGATCTACACCACGCGCCTCGTGCTGTTGACCTTCTTCGGCGAGCCGAAGGATCAGCACGCCTACGACCACGCGCACGAGTCGCCGCCGATCATGACCGCGCCGCTGGCGATCCTCGCGACGCTGGCGACGGTCAGCGGCTTGATCGCCTTCAAGGGTGTTGGCGAGACGCTCGGGTTTGTCGGCGGCATCGGCGAGTTCGTCGTGGCACACGGCGAGCCGCACATCTTCGAGATCGATTGGGTCTTCGCCGGATCGGCGACGGCGACGGCGGTAGCCGGGATCGTGATCGGCTTCATGTACTGGGGCGGCGACGCCCGCCGGTCGATTGCGGCGCGTAACTGGGCGCCAGAGCTGCATCAGCTCTTCGCACGCCGCTACTACATGGACGAGCTGTACCAGGCGTTCATCAACAATGTCGTGCTGGGCGCGGCCCGCGTGGTGGCCTGGTTCGACAAGCGGGTGGTGAACGAGACCGGGGTCGACGGCGGGACCCAACTCATCGGGTTCCTCGGACACCGGCTCAAGTTCCTGCAAACGGGACGCATCCCGAACTACGCACTTGGCATGGCGCTTGGCGTCGCAGCGTTGGCGATCGTCGCCATCGGCACGACGTAGGAGGCCCGGGGATGGTCGAGAACGACGCCTTCGCCCTCCTAGCGGTCTTCCTGATCCCGCTCGGTACGGCTGTGCTGTTGATGCTGGTGCCCTCGAAGGAGCGCTCGCTGATCATCGCGCTCACCGCGGCGTCCAGCCTCGCGATGTTCGCAATCTCGCTCTACGTGTTCCTGACGTACGACTTCGGTGGCGACCAGTTCCAGGGCGTGAAGGCCTGGGACTACATGAGCAACGTGGGTCTACTCGGCGACGAGGGCATCCAGCTCAAGGTCGGCGTCGACGGCATCGCGGCGGCGATGGTGCTGCTCACCGGCATCGTGATCGTGCCCGGCACATGGGTGTCCTGGAAGATTCAGAACCGGATGAAGGACTTCTTCATCCTCCTCTACATCCTCACCGCGGGCGTGTTCGGCACGTTCGTGATGCTCGATATGTTCATGTGGTTCTTGCTCTACGAAACCGCACTGCTGCCGATGTACCTGCTGATCGCCGTCTGGGGCTCCACGCGCAAGGAATACGGCGCGATGAAGCTGATGATGATGCTACTCGCGGGCTCGATCCTGATCTTCACCGCGATCTTCGCCATCTACGCCGAGGCCGGCCTCGGGACGTTCGACATGGTCGACCTCTACGACGTCGGGTTCGACGAGGACTTCCAGAAGCTCTACTTCCCGATGGTGGCGGTGGGCTGCGGCATCCTGGCGGCGATGTTCCCGTTCCACTCCTGGTCACCGGACGGCCACGCCTCCGCGCCGACCGCGGTTTCGATGCTCCACGCCGGCGTGCTGATGAAGCTTGGGGCGTTCGGGATCATCCGGCTTGGGTTCCAGATGATGCCGGAGGGCGGCGCGTTCTGGGCGCCGGCGCTGATGCTTGTCGGTATCACCGCCGCGCTCTACGGCGCGATCTCCGCGCTGCGTCAGACCGACATGAAGCTGATGACCGGGTTCTCCTCGGTCTCGCACATGGGCTACGTGATGCTCGGCCTGGGCACGATGAACGTCATCGGCTGGACCGGTGCGGTCCTGCAGATGTTCGCGCACGGTGTGATGACGGCCCTCTTCTTCCTGCTGATCGGCGCGATGTACGACCAGAGCCACAACCGCGACATCCCGAACTTCTCCGGGATGGCGAAGCAGATGCCGATCTGGACCGTGTTCTTCGTGATCGCGGGACTCGCCTCGCTGGGTTTGCCGGGGATGTCCGGGTTCGTGGCCGAGGTGCACATCTTTATTGGCACGTTCCGCGTCTATCCGGTGATCGGCGGGCTGGCCGTACTGACGGCGGCGATCACGGCGACCTACCTGCTGCGGATGTTCTCTCAGGCGTTCTTCGGGGAATTCAACCCGAGGTGGAGCGAGCTGAAGGAGATCACGATCGCGGAGCGGGCGGGCGCAACCGTGTTGGCCGGCACGATCCTCTTCCTGGGTCTCTGGCCGTCGCCGTGGGTCGATCGCATCTCCACGACGATCGCGCAGACCATTCCGGGTGTAACGCTCTAATGGCGCGCACGCTGACGCTTCGCACCGAACGCTCGAGGACCGCGCCGTCGCGCCCGAGGAGACTCTCGTGACGACCGATCTGCTGGGTAACGCCCTCAACCTTCAGTACGAGTTACTTGGCCCGGAGATCGCGGTCGCGGTGACCGCGGCGCTTGTCCTGTTCGCTGACGCGTTCCGGCGCGAGCTGAACCTGGGGCGCTTCGCGCTGCCGGCGCTGTCCGTGGTCGGGCTGGTGGTTGCGGTCGTCCTCAGCAGCTTGTGGATCGACGAGAACAAGGACTTCGCGCGGCTGGTCACGGTCGACAACTTCACCACGTTCTTCCGGTTCGTGTTCCTGATCGTCACGCTGGTCGTGATCGTTGGGTCGCACGAGTACATCCAGAAGCACGTCAGCCACCCCGGCGAGTTCTATTCGCTGCTGCTCTTCTCGACCGTCGGCGCGATGCTGATGGCCAGTGCGCGCGACCTGTTGACCGCGTACCTGGCGATCGAGGTGATGTCGTTCTCGCTCTACATCCTGGTCGGGATGGCGAAGAACGACGCGCGCTCTGGCGAGGCATCACTGAAGTACGTGCTGCTGGGTGGCGTTGCCTCGGCAATGCTGCTCTACGGCCTGAGCTTCCTCTACGGCGTGGGCGGATCGACGCAGTACAGCGAGATCGCCGCCGCGCTGAGCCGAGACACGAGCGATGTGCAGTTGCCGTTGGTGCTAGGTCTCGCGCTGATCATCGCCGGGCTGGGCTTCAAGGCCTCGGCGGTGCCGTTCCACATGTGGACTCCGGACGCCTACGAGGGCGCGCCGATTCCGATTACCGCCTACCTGTCGGCGACCTCGAAGGCAGCGACGTTCGCGCTGTTGCTGCGCTGGTTCGCCGGACCGCTGCTGCCGGCGATCGACGAGTGGCAGTGGATGGTCGCCGCGATCGCGGTGCTGACGATGGTGTTCGGGAACCTGGTGGCGCTGCAGCAGCACAACATCAAGCGGCTGCTCGCCTACTCCTCGATCGGCCAGGTCGGCTTCATGCTGATGGCGATCACGGCGGTTTCCGACAACACCGGGTCGGCGCTGCTGCTGCACCTGACGGGCTACCTGATTACGAACCTCGCGGTGTTCATGGCCGTCGTTGCGTTCTACAACCGTACCGGCACCGAGGAGATCTCCTCCTTCCGAGGGCTGGCGCAGACGAACCCGTACCTGGCGCTGGTGATGACGGCGGGCTTGTTCTCGCTCGCCGGCATGCCGCTGCTGGCCGGCTTCCTCACGAAGTTCATCCTGTTCCAGTCCGTGGTGAGCGCCGGGTACACCTGGCTGGTCGTGATCGCGCTGGTTGCGAGCACCGTCTCGCTCTACTACTACTTGCAGGTCATTCGGCACATGTACCTGTACGAACCAGACGGGGATCCGAGCCGCTGGCGGCTGACGCCGACCGGGTACCTGACGACCGGTGTACTCCTCGGTGGCGTGCTGTTCGTGGGCCTGTACGCCGCGCCGTTTTACACGGTGGCCGACCGGGCGATCGCGCCGCTCTTCGCCTAGCGTTTGGGGCCGGGCTGGTGCTGGCGGTGATGCCCGCCCGAGCCGCGCTGAAGCAGATCACAAAGAAGCCGGGTCGCGAGACCCGGCTTCTTGCTTGAGTGACTCGATCGGCGAGACTAGCGCTTCGGCAGCGCCACCGTGGCGGTACCCGGAGTCGTTTGGGTGCCGTCCGGCTGAGCGACTCCGACGTCGAGGTCGACGAGCGTTTCGCCGCCCTCCTCGTACTTCTTGGTTACCTTGCCCCAGACCGTGAGGTCCTGGCGGGCCGGGTCCATCCCGCGGTAGGAGACGCCCCAGTTCTTGATCTTGCCCTGCTCGCCCTTCCACTCGTCGAGGAGGCGCCCGACAAGCATCCCCTTCAGCGCGCCATGGACGATGATGTCCGGCAGGTTGTTGTTCTTGGCGAAGTTGTCGTCGTAGTGGATCTGGTAGAAGTCACCAGATGCCGCTGCCCAGACGATGAGTCGCTGCGAGCTCATGGGCTCGTTGAGCGAGAACTCCTGGCCTTCGCTGACGTCGTCCCAGTAGATCTGATCTGCCATGTCGTTGCCTCCGATATCCGTCCGGGTCGACTGCTAGTACGAGAGGCCGGTGCCGCGCGTCTTGGCGACGACCTTGTTGTCGCTCTTCCGCGTGTAGACCGTCTCTGAGTTCTGGATCAGCATCTTGCCGAGGCGGCTCTGCGTCAGCTCCAAGGTGGTGATACGCGAGACGGCGTCGAGGACGTCGCCGCCGTAGACCTGCTCGATCGGCTCGACCTCGGTGCCGCCGTTGAGTCGGCGCTCGAACGGGTTCTTGAATAGCTCGCGTCGCGCGCCCTCATCACCCGCGTTGGGGTTGAAGATGGGCATGCCGAGGAACCCGGGAGGAGACGGCAGTCCGCTGTAGCCGAGGGCGCGAGCGGCTGACTCATCGAAGTACTTCGGGTCCTTGTAACCGACGGACCGCGCGAAGGTGCGAATCCCCTGCGTGGTGACCTCGTAGGTCGAACGGCCGGTTTCCTGGCCGACGGCGGCCTTCATCTCATCAGTCAAGTCTTCAAGCTCTTCGGCCACAATGCCCCCTCGCCGCATGAATCGTTCGGCTGCCGCGCGATAGATGCTGCGGCGCCGTCCGAAATATACCCGAAGGGCGCGGCACGGTGGCGGCTCAACGCGGAGCGGTGGCGAAGGGGCTAGAGGCGGGGGAGGTAGCGGTCGAGTTCGAAGGGTGTGACCTGCGAACGGTACTCGGACCACTCGATCTTCTTGTTCGCGACGATGGTCTCGAAGACGTGGTCGCCGAGGTTCTCGCGGAGGAACGAGGAGCCCTCGAAGCGTTCGATCGCTTCGCCGAGGGATCCGGGCAGCGCCTGGAGGCCACGCGCGGCGATCTCCGCACGGGTGAGTTCGTCGGTGGCGGCCGTGACGGGGGCGGGCAGCGGTAGCCCTTCCTCGATGCCGCGCAGGCCGGCGGCAAGCACGCCCGCGAACGCGAGGTACGGGTTACAGGCGGCGTCCGGCACGCGGTACTCGATACGCGTGGAGACCTCGAGGCCCGGCTTGTACTCGGGCACACGCACGAGGTCCGAGTGGCTCTTCGGCGACCAGGTCGCGTACAGCGGGGCCTCGGTGCCGGGCACCAGTCGTTTGTAGGAGTTGACCCACTGGTTGGTGAGGAGCATCAGCTCCGGGGCATGTGAGAGCAGCCCGGCGATGTAGTGGCGAGCGATCGGGGAGATCTTCAGTGGATCTGTTTCGTCGTAGAACGCGTTGGCTTCGCCTCGGAAGAGGGAGAGCTGGAGGTGCATGCCCGAGCCGTTCTCGTTGGCGAGCGGCTTTGGCATGAAGGTGGCGTAGACGCCGTGACGCATGGCGACCTCTTTGACGAGGAGGCGGTACGTCATCACGGCGTCGGCCATGGTGAGCGCGTCGGTGTAGCGGAGATCCATCTCGTGCTGGCTGGGCGCCGCCTCGTGATGGCTGAGCGCGACGCCGATGCCCATCTGTTCGAGGGCGAGCACGGTTTCGCGTCGGAGATCCGAACCGCCGTCGAGCGGCGTGAGATCGAAGTAGCCGCCGCTGTCGAGCGGTTCCGTGCTCTTCGAATCCTTGAAGTAGAAGAACTCGATCTCCGGGGAGATGTAGAAGGTGTAGCCAGCGGCCGCGGCACGTGCGAGCACGCGCTTGAGGACGTGGCGCGGATCGCCGACGAACGGATCGCCGCCGGGCACCTGGAGGTCGCAGAACATGCGGGCGACTGCCTGCTCGCGCGGACGCCAGGGGAGGATTTGGAAGGTGGAGGTGTCCGGTACCGCCACCATGTCCGTCTCGTCGTGGCGTGCGAAGCCCTCGATGGCGGAACCATCGAAGGAGACGCCGTCGCTGAGCGCGTGCTCGA
Source organism: Chloroflexota bacterium (assembly GCA_027593235.1). Taxonomy (GTDB): domain Bacteria; phylum Chloroflexota; class Dehalococcoidia; order UBA2979; family UBA2979; genus UBA6627. Next base: position 94,457 of record JAQCIU010000008.1, on the reverse strand, counting down.
GTTCCTCGATGGTGATCGCCACCGACTTGAGCATCCCGAGGATGTCCGTGAACCAGAGGCGGATGAACTTCACGTCGTGATCGCGGCAGGACTGGATCACGTGTTGCTTCGTGCCGTCGTTCACCATGTCCCCATGGTAGTCAGCGTCATGTTTCACGGAGGTTTCCGGAACGGGCAAAACACGGCGACTTCGGCAGGATCAGGCTCGTTGGGGTGCGAACGTTATCGGCGTCCGGGTGTGCGGGCGCGCCAGCGGGCCTGACGCTACGCGTTGAAGTACTGGAGGTACTCGTAGGGCGTGGGCCGGGTGCGGGCCTCCGCGACCTCGGTGCGTTTCGCGGCGATCCAGTGCTCCAGGACGTCCAGGGTGAAGACGTCGCCCTGCAGCAGGAACTCGTGATCGGCCTCGAGCGCGTCGAGCGCGTCCTCGAGGGTCGACGGGACGGTGCGGAGCTGGGCGCTCTCCTGGGCATCAAGCTCGAAGAGATTGCGGTCGAGCGGATCGCCGGGGTCGAGCTGGCGTTGGATGCCATCGAGGCCGGCCATCAGCATGGCCGCGAATGCCAGGTACGGGTTCGCGGTGCCGTCCGGCGGGCGGAACTCGATGCGTTTGGTAGCGGGCGACACGGAGTAGACGGGCACGCGGATCGCGGCCGAGCGGTTGCGCATGGAGTAGACGAGGTGGACCGGCGCCTCGAAGCCCGGGACCAGGCGGCGGTAGGAGTTGGTGGTGGGGCTGGTGAGCGCGAGCAGGGCTGGCGCGTGGTGGAGCAGCCCGCCCATGTAGCTGCGGGCGAGCTGAGAGAGCCCGCCGTAGCCGTTGGAGTCGTAGAAGAGGGCGTTCTCGCGGCGCCAGAGCGATTGGTGGGTGTGCATGCCGCTGCCGTTGTCGCCGTGCATTGGCTTCGGCATGAAGGTGGCGACGCGACCGTGCGCGCGGGCGGCGTTGCGGACGAGGTACTTGTACCACTGGACGCGATCGGCCATCGCGAGCAGCGGGGCGTGGCGAATGCCGATTTCGCCCTGGCCGCCCGAGGCGACCTCGTGGTGATCGAATTCGACCTCGATGCCGACGGAGCGGAGCTGTTCCGCGATGAACCAGCGGATGTCGGAGGTCTGATCGGCGGGCGGCGCGGCGGCGTAGCCGCCCTGTTGGCGGAGCTTGTAGCCCTGGTTCGGGGCCTCATCGCGGCCGGCGTTCCAGTGGCCCTCGGCGGAGTCGACGAAGTAGAAGGCGGTGTTGCCGTCCTGCTGGTAGCGGACGTCATCGAAGATGAAGAACTCCAGCTCGGGGCCGAAGTGGGCCTCGTCAGCGACGCCGGAGGCACGGAGGTACTCCTCCGCCTTGGAGGCGACGAATCGCGGATCGCGCGAGAAGCGTTCGCGCGTGACGGGATCGACGACGTCGCAGAGCAGGCTGAGGGTCGGGGTGCCGGGGACCGGATCGACGGCGGCGCTGTCCAGATCCGGCATCAACAGCATGTCGGACTCGTGGATCGGCTGGAAGCCACGCAGGCTCGAGCCATCGACGCCCAGGCCGTTTTCGACGAAGGCGTCGTTCAGGTGATCAGGCGGGATCGCGAAGCTATGCCAGGCGCCGAAGAGATCGCTGACCTTGAGGTCGACGCGACGCAGCCCTCGTGCCTCGATGAGCTGACGGACATCCTGCAACGTGGGCACGCGGTGCTCCCTTCGCCGTCCAGAGTGTGGCGGACGCGGCGCTCTCGTGCGACCTGAAGCGCCACATTTCTCCATGCGGGGTCGTGACTTGCGAGAATGGGGCGGGATCCGATGATCTCGGTAGGCTCACCGCCGCCGCCGTCTGCCGCGCGCCCACCCGTGTTCGAGTCACCTCGAGGATCGTCGCCGTCATGTGTGGACTGACTGGTATCTACCACTTCGACGGCGCACCGGTTGAGCGCGATGTGCTGCGGGCGATGCGTGAACTACAGGCGCACCGTGGTCCGGACGATCACGGTATGCGCCTCTTCAGCCTGCGCGATCAGCGGAGCGTGGAGTCGCGCGATGGTGCGCCACCGGCGGACGGCCTGTTTGAGGGCGGCGTCGCGTTCAACCGGCTCAGCATCATGGACCTGTCGCTGGAGGGGCATCAGCCAATGTCCTCGGCGGATGGCCAGGTGTTCATCGCGTTCAACGGCGAGGTGTACAACGCCTTCGACTACACCAGCGAACTGGAGGCCGCGGGCTTTCAGTTCCACAGCCGGAGCGACACCGAGGTGTTGCTTTACCTCTATCAGCACTACGGCTTCGAAGGGATGCTCGCGCGAACGAACGGGATGTTCGCGATCTGCATCGTCGATCTGCGCGAACAGGCGATCTACCTCGGGCGGGACCGGGTCGGGATCAAGCCCTTCTACTGGTACCGAAACGGCGACACCTTTCTCTTTGGGTCCGAAATCAAGTCGTTCCTCGCGCACCCGGACTTCGATCCGCGGCTGAACGAGGCGGTCCTCGATGAGTTTTTCGCGTTCCGGTACGTGGCCGGTGGGCGATCGCTCTTTCAGGACGTGCACGACCTGGAGCCCGGGCATTGGATGCGGGTGACGCCTGCGGGCACCCGCATCAGCCGTTACTGGTCGCTCCCCACGGGCAGCGACGACAGCGGCGGCTCGCTGGACGAGAGTCTGGAGACGGTGGAACTGGAGCTGCGTTGGGCGGTCCAGGCGCGTCTGCTGAGCGATGTGACGGTTGGCTGCCAGCTCTCCGGCGGGGTCGACTCCTCGTTGGTGAATCTCTACGCCTCGGAGTCGGCGGGCAGCCGCCTGGATGCGTACTCGATCGTGTTCGACGACCCACGATTCTCCGAGGAACGCTGGATCGACGAGGCAACGACGAAGGCCGGCGTCGAGGTGCACAAGGCGACGATGGACGCGGACTACTTCGCGGGCGCCTTCCCTCGTGCGGCGTGGCATATGGACCAGCCGCTGAATCTTCCGAACTCACTGGGCATCCTGCGGATCGCGGAACGCGCGAAACCGGATGTCACGGTGCTGCTGAGCGGCGAGGGCGCCGACGAGGCGTTCGGCGGGTACAACCGCTTCTTTTATGCATTGATGCGCGAGCAGTTGCGCTGGCTCCTTCCCGTCAGCGCGCGCCTGCCGGGTCTGCGCCACCGCTTTGGGAATCTCCGGGGCACGAGCTTCGGGGCGGGCGACGACATTGGGCGCGTGGTGACGAGCTCCGCGTTCCTGCCTTTGGACGGGGTGCGCGACCTTCGTCCTGACGCCACGTTGGAATCGGTGACCGGCCACCGTCGCCTGATGTACGGGGAGGGTTCCGGCGATCACCGCCGGGACTGGCTGAACTACGAGCTGCGCACCTACCTGGTCGATCTGTTGATGCGGCAAGACCGGATGACGATGGCGCATGCGGTGGAGAATCGCGTCCCGTTCCTGGATCACCAATTGCTGGAGCGGGTGGCGACGCTTCCCACCGATCATCTATTGCGTTCGGCGCTCGACCCGCGCCTGGTCAGGAGACGCAGCGAACTGATGATGCGCAGCACCAAGCTGGTCCTGAAGGAGCTGGCGGCGCATCACTTCGGCGACGAGTTCGCGTACCGGCCGAAGCAGGGTTTCGATCTGCCGCTGATCGAGTACTACGCGCACCGTCCGCTGCGGACGCTGATCGAGGAGCGATTGCTTCCGGGCATCCGCAAGCGTGGGGTCGTTCGCTCGGAGACGGTCGATCGCTGGTGGCAGTCGGCGATGCGCGGCGAGGTGTCGAACGGTGACCCGCTGTGGGTGGTGATCGCGTTCGAGCAGTGGGCGCAGCTGTTCCTGGACGGCGGCTGGCGCGAGGCGCATAGCGCCGCCTGACCCTCGGAGTCAGTCGAGCCGGCGACGACGGGGCGCTACGCCTCGATGGTCGGGGCGGCAGCAAGGACGTGCTCTTGCCAGAGCAACGTGGTGATCAGGCCCCAGATCGTCCACTCCTGGTTGATCCGCCCGGCGGCGTGATTGTCCAACAATCGGCGCACGCCGTCGGGGGTGAACAGCCCGCTGGCGCGTACACGCTCGTCGCTGAGCTGCTCGCGCGCGTACGGGAGCAGCGCCCCGCCGTCGCGTAGCCACTCCTGGAGCGGTAGTGCCTGGTGCGTTTTCGGCGCGAACGCCAGATCGTGTGGCAGCAGGGTCGCCGCATAGCGGCGCTGTTCTTGCTTGTCGAGTTCGATTCCTTTCAGTGTGAAGAGGAAGTTGAGCATCCGACGATCGCGGAACGGTTGGCGCACCGCCAGGTCGTGCGCATCGCCCCACCGGTAGTTCCACTGGACGTAGAAATCGCTGTCCATCAACCGCTGGATCGGTAGGAGCAACCGCTCCAGGGGGGCTTCGCCCTCGAACAATGCGGAGACCTCGTCGAGGAGGTCGATCGAGCTACGGCGATACCCCTCCAGGTGATCCCCCGCGTACAGCGATGCCCGGATCGCGGCTGGTGTGCGGCCTTCGGCGTATATGCGGGCGCCCCAGCTGGGCGCCGCGTCGAACATCGCGCTCAGCCGACGCGCGACAGCCGGGACCGGTGCGGCGAGGGCGGGCAGGATGTCGAGCGCCTGCCGGACCGCGGCCGGCAACGCCCCATAGCCGGCTTGCACGCGCTGGGTGCTCGACATCAGGTAGTCACGCCCCTGGCCGGAGAACAGGACCTCCACGCCTGAGGCGGCGATCGGCCCGAGCTGGTAGCTATGCAGCCCATAGGTGAACGGCTCGCCGTACTGGCGCACCAGCTCAGGAGCGCGCTCGCGGATGTCCGCCGGGGAGATCGAGACCTCCTCGTGCGGGACGCCCAGAGAGCTGGCGGCGCGGCGGGCTTCGCGGCCCTCGTTCTTCCAGCCGGAGTAGTCCTCGTACCGGAATGTGTACGCGCGCGGCGACACACCGACGACGCGCGCGAGCATCGCGAGGATCAGCGTTGAATCGACGCCGCCAGATACCAGCACGCCCGGCGACTGGTCGGAACTGGTGCGGCGGCGCAATGACCCTTCGAGCAGTTCGGCGAAGCGGTTCGTCCGCGCCGCCTTGTCCAGTTGCACCTTGGGGCGCCCGCTCAGCCTGGCGTAGGTCTGGAGGCGATGTCGGGCGGGTGTTGTGGCGACCAACAGCTCTCCCGCCGCGAGTCGCGAAATGCCGTGCACGATTGTCATCGGTGAGGGGATGTAGCCCTCGGCGAGCAGGAAGTCGAGCGCGGTGCGGTCGATCTCGCGGTCGTCGAGGAAGGGAATGAGGGAGGGCAGATCGGTCGCCCAGAAGAGCGCGTCCGGCGCGGCAACGAGGAAGAGCGGCTCGAGGCCGTCTCGATCGCGGAACAGCAACAGATCCTGGCGGCGTGCGTCCCAGAGCGCGACGGCCGCGGTGCCGTCAAGCGCCGCGAGGGCTGGCAACCCGCCTCGGAGGTAGGCGTCGAGGACAGGCGCGGGATCGCTGCTTGGTCCGGCGGCGGTATAGCCCTCGACTGGTTCAACCTTCGGTGGTTGGAGTGGCGACTGCGGTGGATTCAGTAACACCGTCGCGGTGCTGATGGACGCGAACAAGACGTGCTACGCCCTGTTCCTCGCGGCTCCGATTGACCCGACGCCGGCCCCGACGGTCGAGCCGACCCCGGCCCCGACGGTTGAGGTTCTGCCTTCGACGGTTGGGATTGACAACACTCTCGCGTCGCCGAACCCGGCCCGCGTTGGTGAGACGGTCAGCTTCCGCGTCGACGTGGCCCTTGACGTGCCGGCGGCAAACACCGCTGACGTCGAGTACACGTTCGACGACAGTGAGCTGAAGTACCTGGGTGCTTCGTGGAATGGCATCAGCCTGAGCCAGTGCTCGCTGACTGGTGCTGGCGTCATCGACTGTGCCTTCGGGATGGTTTCCATCGACTTCTCCTTCGAACTGACGTTCGAAGCGCTGAAGACGGCGGATGCCTAGACGACGGCGGCCTCGCTCAGCTCTGACCCGGACGGCGCTGGCGCCGAGACGGCGATTGCGGCTGGCCCAGCGTTGGCCGACGTTGACATCATTGCGATTGCTGGCGGCATGCCCGACACCGGCGACGGAAGCGTCACCAGTGGTAGCGCTGCCTCCATCCAGCTGCTCGTTCTGCTCGGTGCGACTGTCCTCGTGACGGTTGCCGGGGCAGCGCGACTGCGCACCGGCGCGCGCTCCTAGGACCGCGCAAGACCGGCGTGGGGCACCCGCCCCACGCCGGTCATCCGGCGCTTCACTGAGTCTGTCGAGGAGAGTTCGATGTTCCTCCCTCGCTGGTACACCATCGGTTCGATTGCCACCGCGGCGATCGCCGCGCTGATCATCAGCCTCCTCGTGGTCCCGGGTGTGCCGGGGCGCGGGAGTTTCGCTTCAACCTTCGGACTGCGCGAGAGCGCCACCGGCAGCATCGCTGCCGGCACGAGTACCTCAAGCAACTCGATCGGTTCGAGCAGCGCCGGCGCCAGCATCATCGAGGTCGCTGGTACCTCGGGTGAAGGCATCGGTCCCGCCGGCGCAGGTTCCGGGGCGGTACCAGTCGCCCCGACTCAGTCCACGGCGGAGCAGTTCCGACTGCGGATCCCGGCATTGGCCGTGGATGCGCGGGTCACCTCGCTGGGCTTCGATGGCAATGGCGGGTTCGCTGTTCCGACCACCGCAAGCGCGGTTGGGTGGTACGAGTTCTCGGCGTGGCCGGGTTCTGCTGGGAACGCTGTTCTTGGCGGCCACCTCAACTGGAGCGGCAGTCGTGGCGTCTTTGATCGGCTCGACGAGCTGTCCGCGGGCGACCTCGTGTACGTCGACACGCCCGAGGGTGAAATCGCCTACCGAGTCGTCGGGTTGCGATCCGTCGCGGCCGACACGCCGTTCGCGCAAATCCTCGGAGAACGTTCCGGACCATCGACGCTCACGCTGTTCACGTGCGGTGGCACGTTCAACGCCGCCGCCGGCGAATACGACCATCGCGTCGTGGTTGACGCCGTCCGCGCCTAGGTCCGTTCGACCGAGGCGACCCAGTCACCCGTAGCGGGCACGAAACCGGCGGCTAGCCGATTGCGAACTCGCCCGGGTCTTCGTCACTGCGGCGGACCGGGACGAGCATCGGCGGGGCACCCGAGGGCGCCAGGTCCGCCAATCGGTAGCCGGTACCCCACTGACTGAGCAGGTACTGCGGCTCCGCAACACTGTCTTCGATCTTCTTGCGCAGGTAGCCGATGTAGATCCGCAGGTAGTGGGTGTCGTCGACGTACTCGTCGCCCCAGACCGTGCTGAGCAGGAACCGGTGCGGCGCGACGTGGCCCACGCGGTGAGCCAATGCGGCGAGCAGTCCCCATTCGGTCGGGGTCAACGGAATCACGGCGCCGCGCTTGCGGAGGGTGCGTTCGCCGAGGTCGATCTCCAAATCGCCGGTGCGGACCACGGGTGCGCGTTCGGCGGCCGTCTGCCGGGCGACACGACGCAGGGCGGCGCGCAGCCGGCCGACCAGCTCGATCTCGCTGACCGGCTGTTCCAGGTAGTCGTCGGCACCACCATCGAGGACGCGCACGATCAGGCCGGGATCACCGCCCGGACCGATCGCGATGATCGGCACGTCGGCGAGTGCGCGGACGATTCGCGTGAACTCTTCCCCGTCCATCTCCGGCATGGCGAGGTTGACGATGACCGCGTCCGGGCGCTGCTCGTAGACCTCTCGCAACCCCTCGAGGGCGTTGCTGGCCTGGGAGACCGCGAAGTCGTTGGACTCCAGTTCCCGGGCAGCGGCGACGCGAGCGGGACCATCCGCTTCAACCAGAAGAACGTTGCGGCTCATGCGGCCTCCAGCTCACGGACGCAGAGGCGATAGCCACGCCCCTTCTCGGTGAGGATCAGTTCCGGCGAGCCGGGCTGGTGTTCCAGCTTCTCGCGCAGGTGTCGGACGTGGACCCGCAGATGACGGCGGGAACTCATGCCCTCGGCGCCCCAGATCGCGGCGGTCAATCGGTGGTGTGACACCACCTCATTGGGATGCCGGGCGAGGGCGATCAGCAGGGAGAACTCGGTGGGCGTCAGCTCCACCGGGTCCTGTCCCAGCCACACCTCATGCCGTCCGGTGAGGATTGTCAGCTCGTGGAAGCGATAGTCGTCCAGGGAGAGTGGGTCGTCCGCGCGCGGCGTTTCCGGGAGCGGATTCTCGTCGAAGACGCTGGGCGGTGGCGTGCCGTTCGAAGGCATCGCGGCGCGGCGCGCGATCGAGCGGATGCGCGCCCCGAGTTCCACGGCCGGGATGGAGGGGCTAACGCAGTCGTCCGCACCTGCCTCCAGGCAGCGGAGGACCTGCTGGTGTTCGCGCCCTCCGATGGCAAGCACCGGGCGCCCACGTCGCACGTATTCGCGGATCAGGGCCAACCGTCGCGGTTCGCGAATATCGAGGAGCACGAGGTCGGCTCCCTCCGAGGGGTCGTGTCCGGTGCGTGACGGTTCAGCCACCAGCTCCGCGTTGAATTCGCGCAGAGACCGGAGGATGGATTCGTCTGAGGAAACGACGGCGATCCGTAACACCAGTGGTCATCGGTCCCGGTCCGTCCGCCCCGTGGCACTGCCAACGAGCCGAGCGGCCGATTCTTATGAAGTCCCTATGAATGGTTTTCGGATCGATCGGAGATCCTCTGAACCCTCGGCGGAATTACCGACCGAAGGTTACGAGGGTGTAGGAATCAGCCGCGCGGCGACCGGATCAGGGGGTTGGCCGCCCTCGATGGCTAGAGAGCGTCAGCGGGGCCGACGAAGATCGGAAGGTAGACGGGTCAGCCGCTCGCAAGTTCGGGTGGTGAAATTGACAGTCTCGGAGGTGTCCTATGTACGGTCCCGCAATCCTGATTCTTGGCGCTCCCGCGCAGACCGCCGCCCTGGCTGAGGCATTTGGCGCCTACGCCGTGCAAACGTGGACGGACGAACCGGAACGCGCCTTTACCGACAACGCCTCGCTGGGCTGGGCCGACGCGCTTGTCGTCGTCGACACGACAGACAACCTGGCGCACGGCCGCTCGAGTGAGCTCAGGGACTTCGACGGTCCGCGGATTCTCGCGACGTCGGCCCCACTGTCCTATCCACAGATCGACGCGCTGATGCACGACGGCTTCGACGCGGTGATTGCCTGGCCGTCCTCGGCGGATGTGCTTGCCGCGCGTGCCGCCCGGTTGGTACGAGCTGGCCGTGCTGCCGCCGTTGCCGCGCCACGTTCGATTCGTCGCCTTTCGGCGTAGTCCCCGCAGCGGCGTTGGGGCACGGGCGGTCGAGGCGGCCGCCCGTCAAAGCTGCCGTAAACCAGAGGTCGCGCCCCAACAGGTCTTCGCCTAAGGCAGGCCCCGCGCGAGGCTCGTGGAGCGAACCGGTCCTGGTCAGGGCCGGTTTCGCGCGTTCGAGGGCATCTCCCGATCAGCTTCGATCGTGTGGCGACAGACGATCAGTTGCATGCAGGAACGGCGCGACGACGACCCCTCCCGAGGCGGCCCAACCGCCCCTTCCGGGCCCCGCCTCCTGCGGATTCCGATCGCTTGGCTGCTCCCCGCCTTACCGCTTGCCGCTGCGGTCGTGCTACTGAGCTGGCCGACGCTACCCGCCGCCACCGGAGCAACCGCCGAGGGTCAGCCGACGCTGGCCCGGCAGGTGGACATGCTGAGCGGCGTGTTTCCGCCCGACACTGCGCCGGTCCTCGACTTCGAGGGAATCGCGCGCCGCCCCGAATCGGCCGACGAACTCGCTCAGACACAGGATCTCCTGGTGCGGGCACGCGAAGATGCGGCCCGGCTGCGGCAGCAGGCGGCTGGCCCTGAGCCTGCGCCGGAGGCCCGCCCGACGGCCACGGCGGCACCAACAGTCGCCCCAACCCAGGTTCCTGTTGCCACGCAGACACCGGCACCGACGCCTACGCCGCAGCCTGCGGCAACACCGCCAGTCGCTGCCGGCCCGCCGGTCGTCGACACCTCGGGCGGGGTTGCGCTCTCAGCGCGCGAGTCGCTGCTGCTGGCTGCGATGAACCGGGCGCGCCTCGACGCGGGCCTGTCGCCCGTGACGGCGCGTGCTGATCTGACGTCGGTCGCCCGTGCCCGCTCGGAAGAGATGATCCGGCTGGGGTACTTCGCGCACTTCTTCCCGGGCGGTCATTCGGCATACGAGCTGCTGGCGAACGCGGGCGTTACGTTCTCTGCCGCTGGCGAGAACCTGGTCCAGTCGTTCGGCGACGTTCAGCTTTCGGTCGAGATCGGCTTCGAAGCGCTGATGAACAGCCCGACCCATCGCGCGAACATCCTCAAGGGCGCCTACACCCGAGTCGGCGTTGGCTCGTACGTTGGCGAAGACGGCACCGTAATCATCACGTCCATCTTCACCGACCGCTGAGCCACATCTCCCAGATCGGGCGCGGCCACTAGAGCGGTATCTCTCGACGTTCGATCAACCCATCTGTCGCGCGACCCAGGCTGCCAATGGTGCGCACGCGGTACGCCAGCAGGTAAGCACGCGCTTTCTCGAGGTCGGCGGCAACGTGGTCCACGTGGTGGCTGTCATCGCTGAAGGTCAGCGCGATGCCGAGGTCACGCGCCTCCTCGACGACCCACGGCGCCGGGTAGGCGCCACGCAGACCCTTGCGGAAGCCCGCGGTATTCACCTCGAGCAGCGCGCCCTGATCGGCGATCACGCGAAGTGCCTCGCTGGCGGCGGTGCGTGGACCAGCGGCCGCGTGCGCCGGATCGCCCTCGGCGAACAGCCGCGGGAGGTCGAAGTGGGCGACCACCTCCGGACGGAGCGCGATCACCATCTCCGTCACGCGCTGGTAATAGCGCACCAGCAACCCCTCGAGACCGCCGCAGCGGGCCGCTGCCTCATCGAACAGCGCCGGTGAGACGTCGATCGGCAGCTCTTCTACGTGATGCACCGAACCGACGGCGTAGTCGAAGCCGTGGCGCTGACGCAGCTCCTGCATCTCGGTGACGTAGGACGCCGTTGGCACGACCTCCATTTCGAAGCCACGGAGGACCTCGAGCCGACCGGCGAAGGTGTCCACCGCGGCTGCCGATGCGGCTGCGTAGACCTCGAACTGGGCGCGCCGCCCTGCGAGGTCGAGCCCGGCCGCACGTTCATCGTCGTAGAGGAAGCGCTCCGCGCTCGGCGGGGCGTGATTGGACACGCCGTAGGTGACCATGCCGCGCGCGACCGCGGTCTCGAGGATCTCGGTGAGGGTGCTGCGGCCATGCGAGGATCCCTCGCTGCTGTGCCCGCCGTGCATCGAGACCCGCCAGGGGCGGCTGTCCGGCTGGTCGTTTCGTTCGTTCATTGCGTCCCCCGAGCGTGCTGAGCGTCGCGACCCCATCCTCGCACCGTCGCGGTGCGGTCGACATCCGGTTCGTTATGCTGCCGTGATGCGCACAGCCGCCCGTTCTCGAATGCTCGTTCTCGCGCTCGCTCTCGCCGGCGGCCTGGTACTCGCCGGGTGCGCGGAGGTCGATCGCACGGTCACTCAGCGCGACTTCCTGCAGGATGAGCACGGGTCAATCGAGCGCGCGATCGTCTGGGAATCGAATCGGTATCCCGACCATCAGACACACGCCGGGGATACCTGCTGGGAGGCGGCCGTCATCGGCGGGGTCGTTCCGGCGCCATGCCTCACCGCGCGAGCGATCCTCGATGAGTCCGATCCCCACGCACAGGCGCCCGTGATTGCCTACGCGGCGACCGCGCTTGCCATCCTCGCGCTGCTCTGGTTCGCCGCGCGACGGGTGGCATGGCAGGCCTCGGTGGCTCGACAGAGCGGCGGGAGCGGCGCACCCGCGGGTGGCGGTACCGACGCGATCGCGCTGATGCGGGGCATCACGCAGGAGAAGGCGGCGCAGCGTGTCGCGACTGGAGGCCGTCGCGACGTGCGGTGGCCGGCGCTCGTGGGCGCCGCGATCGCGGCGGGTTCGCTCGTGCCGGCGACGTTGCTGATCGGGTACGGCGCGACGATGGCGTGGGCGATCCACACAGGCACGGCGATGTTCATGGGCCTCGCGATCGCCGTGGTGCTGCTGCTGCTCCGCCTGCCTCCACGTCCCGCTGATCCGGACGCATACATTTCGCGGCTGCTGTTCCTCGGTGGTGCGACCGCGGTGCTCACGGCGGGGGCGTTTCTCGCGGCGGTGCTGATCCACGCACCGCTGGTGGAACTCAACGGGATCGCGCCGCTGGGGTGACCGGTGCCCTCGTCAGCCTCGCGGGTGGTGGATGTGCCGATACGTCGCGCTTTGGCCACCACGGTGTCGGCTATCCTCGCTCGATGCTGACGCGCCTCTCCTGCCGCCGTTGGACCTGCGCGCTCGCGTTCGTCGTGGCCGTATTCGCGTCCGGCTGCGCGACCGTGGAACGATCCGTCGAGGGCCGGCATGTCGAGGCGAACCCGTCCGGTGAGCCACAGCCGGTCGTCGTCTGGGACTCCAACCTCTACCCGGTCTTTGAGGCGAACGTCAGCCAGGGCTGCTACGACCGAGCGGAGATCGGCAGCGCCGTCCCCTCGGGCTGCGTGCGACCGCTCCACGTCGTGCTGGAAGCCAACCTCTACCGGTGGACGCGCGGCCCGGCCTTCTTCGGCTCGGTGCTGGTGATGGGAGCGCTGACATTGTTTTCGATGCGCTGGATCGGCTGGCGTCCGAGGGTCGCCGTCGACCGCGAGGAGCAGGCGGCACTGGGCCGCGATCACGCTGGCAGGTCCGCCGAGGTTCGCCTGATGCACGCGGTGTCCGGCGAGAAGAAGGCCCGCTCGACGGCGACCGCGCTGGGTCGCGATCTTCGCCATCCCGCGGCGACCGGCGCGCTCTTCGGGCTCGCGCTGCTCGTCCCCTCGACGTTGCTGTTTGGGTACGGCGCCTCGCTCGGCTGGGCCGCGGTGACGGCCGTGCTCACGCTGCTTCTCCTCGGCGTCGCGGAGCTGGTGCTGTTGCTGCCGTTCCCGCCGCAGGTCAGCGACCCGCACACACCGATCTCGCGGATGTTGTTTCTCGCCGGTGTGTGCGTTGCGTTTCTCCTCGTCGCGCTTCAAGCAGCGCTGCTCTCGACCCCGCTCCTCGACCTTCACGGCCTTAGCCTCTTCGCCTGAGCCTTGCAGTCGCGAGTTCCCGTGCCGGTTCACCCGTGATCGCATCTCCCGGTGCCGGTTCCCCGATCGCAGCACCGAGGGTGATCTGCCGCCTTGACAAGAACACCTGTGCTACCACTACCATCGTGCGCTACAGAACATCCGTGCTGACGCGGAGCGGGGCCGCGCAGCACTCGAGGTAGGCGCGGCTTGTCGAGTACGGTGCGCCCACCGAGGAGTGTGCGCAGCCATGTCCCTCGCCGACGCGATCCAGGAACTCCGCACTGATCCCAGCCTCGCCCCCAACGTGGTTGAGTGGCGCGTGCTGGCGGCTGAGCCACCGCGCTACGAGCAGTGGCCGGCGAACCTGGATACGCGCGTTATCGAGGCCCTGGCGCGGCGAGGGATTCAGCGTCCGTATACGCACCAGGCACGCGCGATCGAGTTGGCGCTGGAGGGGCGGGACACAGTGGTCGTCACCCCGACCGCTTCCGGCAAGACGCTTTGCTACAACGTGCCGGTCCTGGAATCGATCCTGCGCGACCCGGATGCGCGCGCGTTGTACCTCTTTCCGACCAAGGCGCTCGCCCAGGATCAGCTCAACGAGCTGCACGAGCTGATTACCGAGGCGGAGATCGACGTCAAGACGTTCACGTACGACGGGGACACCGCGCCCGCCGAGCGCCGCCGTGTGCGCACAGCGGGCCACGTGGTGCTGACGAACCCGGACATGCTCCACACCTCGATCCTTCCGCACCACACGAAGTGGGTGCGGCTGTTCGAGAACCTCCGCTACATCGTGATCGACGAACTGCACACCTATCGCGGGGTGTTCGGCTCGCACGTGGGCAACGTGCTGCGGCGGCTGCAGCGCATCTGCCGGTTCTACGGCGCCGATCCCACCTTCATCTGTTGCTCCGCGACGATCCGCAATCCGGCCGAGCTGGCCGGCGAGCTGACCGGTCACGAGGTCACGCTGGTTGCCGACAGCGGCGCGCCGCGGGGCGAGCGCCACGTGGTGCTCTACAACCCGCCGGTCGTGAACGCCGAACTGGGGATCCGGCGCGGGGTGATTCGGTCCGCAACCGACATTGCAGCGCTGATCCAGGATCACGGTCCGCAGACGCTGGTGTTCGCCGGCTCGCGCACGAACGTCGAGCTGCTCACGACCTATCTGAGGGAGTTGCCGGGCGGGCGACCTCGCCATGCCGGCGCGCCCAACCCGGTGCGCGGCTACCGCGCCGGGTACCTGCCGAAGGAACGGCGAGCGATCGAGGCGGGGCTGCGCAGCGGCGAGATCCGGACGGTCGTCGGAACGAACGCGCTCGAACTCGGCATCGACATCGGTGGACTCGATGCGACGGTGGTCGCCGGATACCCGGGCACCCTCGCGAGCCTCTGGCAGCAGGCGGGTCGCGCGGGGCGGCGGGCCGACTGCTCGCTGGCGGTCTTCATCGCGGGGTCGGGGCCGCTGGACCAGTACGTCGTCAACCACCCGGACTACGTGTTCGGCGCGCCTGTCGAGGCGGGCTTGATTGATCCGGACAACCCGCTGATCGCCGCCGAGCACCTGAAGTGCGCCGTCTTCGAGCTGCCGGTGGAGGCGGACGAGCACAGCGCCCTCGGCGAACACACGGCGGTACTGCTGGATGCGCTGGAGGAGGGCGGGCTGATCCACCTCGCGGGCGAGCGCGCGTACTGGATGAACGAGGCGTACCCGGCTGACGAGGTGTCGCTCCGGTCCGGGCCGGATCAGAATGTGGTGATCCTCGATCATGGCGCGCCGCCGGTGCGGCACGAGATTGAACGCAGTCGCGACGCAACGGTCATAGGGCAGATCGATCCGGCGGCCGCACGATTGCTCGTCCACGATCAGGCGATTTACGTGCACGACGGCCGCCAGTACCACGTCGATCGCCTCGACTGGGAGGAGCTGAAGGCCTACGTCCACGCGGTGGATGTCGACTACTACACGGATGCCCACCTGTCGGTGGACCTGAAGGTGCTGAACGAGTTCGACGCGCGAGATGCCCCGGCGAACTACGGTCACGGCGAGGTCGGGATCACTTACCTGGCGACGATCTTCAAGAAGATCCGCTTGCGCACGCACGAGAACATTGGGTGGGGCAAGATTCGTCTGCCGCAGGACGACATGCACACCAGCGCGTTCTGGCTGAGTCTGCCGGATGACCTGGTCGCGGGCGCGCGGAACTCGATGGTGGAGGGCGCGCTGCACGGTCTGGGCCAGCTCCTGCACAACGTCGCGCCGCTGATGCTGATGAGCGACCCGCGTGATCTCCACCTGGAGAGCCAGATCAAGGCTCCGCACACCGGGCGGCCAACGGTCTTTCTCTGGGAGTCCGTGCCCGGCGGGGTTGGGTTCTCCGAGCACCTGTTCGAGCACACGTTGGAGCTGCTGGCGGTGGCGCGGACGATGCTGGCGGACTGCGCCTGTAACGATGGCTGCCCGGGCTGTGTCGGTCCGCCGGCGGCTCCGGGCCTCAGCGCGAAGGCGTTGGTCACGGCTGCGCTCGATCGCCTCACCGCGAGCAGCGGGCTGGCGCCCGCCCCGGAGCTGGCGACCGCGGTGGCGGGGTAGACCCGTGATCCGGGACGCGGTATTGCGGCTGTATGCCTACCACGAGGAGATGACCGAGCGGGTGCTCGCTTGCTGCGAGGCGCTCCCGCGCGAGGACTTCACCCGCGAGATCGTCGTGGGCCAGCCCTCGCTCCGCGACACGCTGGTCCACCTCGCCTCGTCGCAGCGCGTCCACCTCGATTGGTGGAACGGCTCGATGTCGGGCGAGGACTCGTGGGAGCGGCGCTTCCTCGGCGCGGACTATGCGGACCTCGAGGCCGTGCGCGCCTTCTGGCGTGAGGTCGCGGCGGACACGAGCACCTTCCTCGAGACATTGGGCGTCGATGCGGATTTCGCGCGGGAGCCAAGCCGGGTGCGCCGCGACGGTTTCACGGTTACCAGCTGGTTGTGGGAGTCGCTGCTGCACGTCGTGAACCATGGCACCCAGCACCGCAGCGAGGCGGCGCTGATGTTGACGGCGCTCGGGCATTCGCCGGGCGATCTCGACCTGCTGTGATCACAACGCTGCAGGCGACAGCCATTCCGGAGGAAAAGCGATCCGACGATCGCTCCAACTCGGGCGCGCCGGCGAGCCTCGATGCGCGGCGTCCACGGACGGTGGCCGAGGCGGCCGCGACGCGCGTCCGGTTGCGCGCGCTGATTGCCGACATCGAGAATCGCGCGCCGCGGCTCCGGGTGCCGGAGCCGCATCCGGCGCCCGTGCCGTACGAGGAGGGCGCACCTCGGAACCTGCTTGCGAGCGCGACGCGACGCGAGACGGAGCGCGGCCCGTTCACGTACCGCGAGGTGCGCTACCCGCTGAGCCACGAGGCGGGACATCAGCCGCTCGCGGAGATCACCGCGCTCTCGGCGGAAACGCTGGAACTACTGGCGCCCGAGGAGGGGCTCGCGGACGCAGCGCTCGGCGACCTCTACTTCCTCGATATCGAGACCACGGGCCTCGGCGGTGCGGGCGCGATCGCGTTCCTCGTCGCGACCGCGCGCTTTGAGGTCGACGCGGCGGGCGCGCCGACCGAACTCGTGCTCGCGCAGTACCTCGCTGAATCGCCGCCGGAGGAAGCGGGATTGCTGGAGGCGCTGATCGCGGACGCTCGCTTCGCGGACGATCCGGTACTGGTCACCTACAACGGGCGGACCTTCGACGCGCCATTGCTCGACGAGCGGGCCACGATGCATCGGCGGCGCGCCGGGTTCTACGGTCTGCGGCAACTCGACCTCTTGCGACCGGCGCGGACGGGGTACCGGTCGCTGTTACCCAACTGCAAGCTCGCGACGATGGAGCACGAGATCCTGGGGATGACGCGCCCGTCCGAGGACATTCCCGGGGCGGAGGTGCCTCACTGGTACTTCCGGTTCCTGCGCACCGGCGATCAGCGGATGCTGACGCCGATCATCGAGCACAACGAACTGGACGTGGTGGGGATGGTCGGTCTGCTCGCGTGGCATGCGGCACACCTCGATGCGGGTCGCGCGCCGGGGCAGCGCGATGCGCTGGGGCTCGGTCGTCTGCTGGCCGCGCGTGGCCTCGATGACCGGGCGGTCACGTACCTGGAGCGTGCGAGGCGGGCGGACGCAGCAGCGGAGGATCCGCAGTTGATCGCCGCCGCCGAGGCGGGCGAGTCGCCGTCGACGGGGCGGTCGAGTGTGGTGTCGCGAGCCTACGCGGGGCGGACCGCGTACGCGCCGGCGGGTCGCCCGGCCCTCGGAGGTTCGCAGGAGGCGATGGTCCGCGAGGAGGCGCTGCTGCGGCTGGCGGCGCTGCACAAGCGACGGGGCGCACGCGCCCTCGCGGCGCAACTGTGGCACGAGGCGCTGGCGATCCCGGCGCGTGCGCCACTGGGTCCGCTGATCGAACTGGCGATGTACTACGAGCACGATCAGCGCGATTATGAACGCGCGATCGCACACACTGAGGCAGCGGCCCGGCACGTGGCGGCGCAACTCCAGCGGCATGATCAGCGGCGCAGCGCGCGCCTGGTGACAGCCATCGAGTATCGCCTGGCGCGGTTACACTCCCGGGTGGAACGAGCGCGCCGCGCGACCTAACGGTCGAACTGCCCACCACCGGCGCCTCGCCAGCGGGAGCATGGATGCGTCGAATCCTCGTGATCGGGGTTTGCGTCGTTGCGTGGTCGATCGCGATCGCGAGTTCCGGGTCTGGCGATCGCGGGAGTGGCTCCCCGACGCTCGCTACAACTTCCCCGACGCATTCGGCGGTCACGCTTGAGCGGGCGCCGCTGTTCGTACCGTTGCAGGTCGAAGCGTCGCTTGAGCCGATCCGAGCGGATGTCTGGCAGTCGGCGGGCTTTACCGGGTACGGGCAGAAGGTTGCGATCATCGACGCCGGGTTCGAGGGGTACCGCGACGCCCTCGGCGTGAGTTTGCCGGAGACGGTGGTGGCGCGGTCGTTCCGCCGGGATCGCGATCCGGGTGCCGGTACCGATCACGGGGTGAGCGCCGCGGAGATCGTGCACGCGGTGGCGCCGAGCGCGCAGCTCTACCTCGTGAACTTCGAGACCGAGGCCGAACTGTCGCAGGCGGTCGATTTCCTGATCGCGGAGCAGGTCGACGTTGTCTCGTTTTCGCTCGGCTTCATCCACGCCGGCCCGGGCGACGGTACGGGCCTCGTCGATGGGATCGTCGGTCGCGCGGTGGACGCGGGGGTGATCTGGTCGGTCGCGAGCGGGAACTGGGCCCAACAGCACTGGGGTGGTCAGTTCACCGATGTGGATGGCGATTCCATCCATGAATTCGCACCGGCGCAGGAGTTGGATGGGCGGCGCTTCCTCGCCGGTGATCTGGTGATCGCGTCCCTCCGCTGGCAGGGGGTGTGGGGCGCCGCGTGTGACGACTACGACCTGGAGCTCTTCGGACCTGATGGGGCGCTGGTCGCCGCGTCTCGCGATATCCAGAACTGTAGCGGCGACCCCGTCGAGAGCCTCCAGGTGCTGGCGACGAAGACCGGCATGTATTCGGCGCGCGTTGTCGAGGCGGACGCCACTACGTCGCGCCGCATCAGTCTGCTTGTCCTCGGCAGCCCCGATCGCGGCGACACGCTCGCGATCGCGGTGGCCGCGGGATCGCTCTCGCAGCCGGCGGATCACCCGGGGGTGCTCTCGGTCGGCGCGATCCTCGGGGGTACCGGATTGGAGGCGCCGTTCTCCTCGCGCGGGCCGACGAGCGACGGGCGGTTCAAGCCGGAGGTGCTGGCGCCGACCGGTCGCGTGAACGGGGCGGGCGAGACGTTCACGGGCACGTCGGCCTCGGCACCGCACGTCGCCGGGATGCTCGCGCTCCTCGGAGAAGCGTTCCCCTCGTTGGACAGCAAGGGATTGATTACGGAGCTTCGGAAGCGGACGCAGAGCGTCGCCGGGAGCTCACGGGGTAGCGCCACCCTCGGAACCCTCGTTCGCCTCGGTGAACTGCTTCCGGTCGGAGCGGATGAGGCACAGCTCGCGGGCGAGCTGCCGCCGCGTGGTGGGCTCGCGGTGCTCCGCTACGGAGGCCCAGACGGTTACCCGCTGCGTTTCGCGCACCTGCTAACGGGGTTGGTGGACGCAGAGGCGTTCTACCGCCTCGATGCTTCAACGCAGCGGTGGGAGGTGTACATCCGCGGCGCGCCGGCGTTCGTCCAGGACTTCGATCGATTCGACGATGGCGATCTGGTCGTCGCGCTGTTCGGCCGCTCGAGCTAGGTGGCCGGCGGCTACTCTTCAGGCAGGAGACTCGGGTCTTCGGTGACTTCTGAGTCGGCGACTTCAGCGGACGTCTCTTCAAGAGCAAGTGCCTGGGCTGCCTCCCCCGCTGAAGGCAACCGATCCGGAACGCCGAGGAACTGCGCAGCCGTAACGTAGGCACCCGCCGCTGTCTCCTGGGCTGTAAACAGAACCTGCTGGTCAGCCTCGGATGCCACGGTTGCCTTCTCGAGTGCCTGCTGGCCCTCGAAGGTCCGATGCATCGCTCTGAAGGCATCGGCACCGCTGACCGTGTGATCGCGCTCGATCGTGCGTTTCACCGTCGCACTCGTGTCCGCGAGGTCCCTGAGGAGCGACTCATCAGCGGGGAGCCCGTCGTCATTCAGAGCGTTCAACTGCTCGATGAGTGTTACGTACAGCGAGACTTGCTGCGAGACCGAGAGAGCGGTGAGGTTGACCCTCGGGACCTCGATCGGGGTCACGTTCGCCGCGAGCGCCGTGCCATCCGGCGCTACCGACTGGACGGACAGCGGACCGGGTGCCGGCGCACTACCGCCCACCGCGAGCACGGTCACCACAAACGTTGCGATCGATGCAGCGGCTGCTGCGCTCAGTGAGGTGAACAAGCCGTTCCACCGCTGAAGCAGTGAATCGCGTCGGTGTTCTACCGACCGAACCCGAGCGGGCTGCGGCGTCGCTGCGATGACGCGAGCGAGCGAACGGTGATGGAATCGCTCAAACGACTGCTGAGCGCTTGCCGCCTCCAACGAGCGCCGGAGGACAAGGGCGGTCTGCGCCAACGCAGCGAGGGCAGGATCTTCTGCGGGGTCGAGATCGGGCTCGATTCCCTGTTCAACCGATGCGAGGATTTCAGTGAGTCGCGCGGCCTCGATCTCGTCCGGCTCAAGGCCGATCAGATCGAGGCGCGTGGAGCGCCTGTCCTCGGAACGACTGTTGCGCGGGTCCTGGCTCATCGCTCGCCCTGATTCCGATTCCTGCCGGCCGCTGCCGGTCCGCTGGTCTGAGCCGCCTGTGCGAGCAGAAACTCACGTAGACGCTTCACTGCCTTGTGCTGGAGGACCTTCACATTGCTCTGCCGCTTGTCGAGCGCTTCCGCGGTCTCGGCGACATTGAGCCCGGCACCGAAGCGGAGGCGGATGACCTCTCGCTGCGCGTCCGGTAGTTGTTCCACCAGCGCAAAGACCTCCTCGATCGTGAGCTGGATCTCAGCCAGCTCCTGTGGTCCGCGGCTGTCGTCCGGGATCCACTCGGGAACCTCGAACGAAGGGCCGCGTACTGCTGCGCGCCGGTGGTGCGATGCGACGTGGTTGTGAGCGATGCGGAAGAGCCACGCGCCGAAGGGACTTCGGTCGCTGGAACCCAGATCCCGCCACTCAAACCCGCCGATTGCACCCAGGGCCTTGATGAAGATCTCTTCAGCAAGGTCCTCGGCATCGGTTTCGTTGCCGACACGAGCGAGGCAGTACCGGTACAACCGGGCGACGTATGCGTCGTAGAGGAGACCGGTCGAAACCTGGTCGCCCGACGCGGAACGGCGCACATGCTCGCGCTCTTCAGCAACTGTTAACGGGAGGGGCGAATCACCCACGGCGGAGTCCCTGCGCATCGGCTTGACGATACCCGCCCAGCCTTGGCGCCCGAAGGCGTCTCAACTGATGCGGCTAGTATAGGCCTCGGCACCCCGGGTGATGACGTCACTCTCGCAATAGTCATAACGTCACCACAGGCCGATCGGTTAACGGGTCACCGAATCTCGGGGGTGTCCCCGGGTAGACCCCATCACTTTCCTCATACATGGTGTTAACCATCCCGGACCCCGGCGCGTTCCTATTCATGTGCCGGGCTCTGTCTTGGGCTGCGCTGTGCGTAGCTGTCTGAATCCGGCGATAACGGGATGAGTTCGAACAAGTTGAGCATCGGGCAGCCCTTGTGGCGTTCAGCTCGAGCGGCGGCACAACAGCTCGTCGCGATGTACGGCTTGCCTCGAACACGGCGACTGGAGGCCTGCAGGGAGAGCCGCTAATTGGATTGGCACAGAAACTACCGATTTCAATCGGAGGATTGAAAGCTTGATTACGAACAAATTCACTGCGTACGGTCTAGCCGTCGCCGTGGCGTTCGCTGCAGCAGTCGTTCTGCTCTTCGCGAGTGCGCCTTTGGGCGTGTCCGCGGACAAGGGCACGACAGCTGACGCGGCGGCCACGATCGACAACGCCACTGCCGGTAACGCAGTCACCATCAAAGGGACGCACGTTTCCGGCAAGGAAGCGTGTGACAACGGTACGTTCGCGGTTACGTCGGCTCTCGGCGGCACCGCTGCGACTCCGGTCGACGCGGCCTGTGCGACACTGACCACGACGATCGCGACGCTGGGCATCGCGGCCGACAAGACCTTGACGGTCGTCGCCACGAAAGGGTTCCCGGACGCTGGCTCGCTCTTGATCGACAACGACGGCAACGGCGACACCAGCACCGGTGCGCTGGAGATCGTCGACTACACCGGGAAGACGGCGACGTCCTTCACCGGCGTGACGCGCGCCCGCGCGGGTACGACGGCACTTGTGCCAGCAGTCGGTGCGGACATCTGGCCGGCTGTTTACAGCCAGATCACGATCGGCGCGGTGGCGCAGGGCGCCACGCTCATCAACATTGCAGACGCCAGTGGCTTCGTTTTTGGCGGAACGGCTGGCGCTGAGCTGATCATCGACCCGTCTGGTGGTCCTCAGGAAGTGCTGGCAGTATCCGCGAAGAGTGGGAACACTCTTACGGTGGCTTCCATCACGGGCGTTCACGTCGTGGGTGAGTACGTCGCAATGATCAGCGGTGTGAACACCGACAGCGCGACTTCGCTCTTCACGCGTACCGCGGCCACCACGGCCGCGGGTTCGTTCAAGTTCACGTTGACCGCTAACGGCCAGGCCAGCACCGCCGGTACGATGAGCCTGACCATCATCACCGACAAGCCGGTCGTTGAGGCCGCTGCGGCCACCGTTTCTTCGACGTCTCCGACGCCGATCCCGGTCCTGGTCTCGCTGGTGGGCGCGGACTCGACCGAGGTGGCAGCCACTGCGGCGTTCACGTTTACGAAGCTCCCGACTAAGGGGATCCTCGGAACGCCGACGACTGCGAGCTGCACCAACGTGGCACTCGCCAAGGTCGGCGAAGTGATGACGAACTGCACGTCGCGGGTGCTCTACACGCCGCTGCTCGGGGCGACGGGGAACGACACCTTCGACTACGTCCTGACGAATGGTACCGAGACCTCGGTAGCTGCCGCGGTGAGCATCGTCCTCCCGGGCGTCACCGCTCCGGTGGCGGTGGTCCAGGGTTTCGCTAAGGACCCGGTAGCTGGCTTCAACATCACCACCTACAACGGTGGCACGGTTGACCAGCTTGGTATTGACGCTGCGGCTTCGGGCGCACTCTCGGTTGCGTTCACCGTTGGTGGCAAATACGTCGTCTACGTCGTCGGTGCGCCGGCGTTCGTGAACCAGGCGGTCATCGACGCATTCACGGGCGGTATCCCCGCTGGTGAGGGCGTTGTCATCGTCGTGTAGTTCGGGCAGGCTAGGACAGCCTCCAGATCGCCTTCTCGGATTGCTGGGCAACTCGCTCAGCAGTCCGGGAGGGATTGATCGAGAGGACAAGGAGTCAGGATGACGTTGTTGCGTAAGACATTGGCCCTGAGCGCTGCCTTTGCCGTCGCTGTTTCGCTCTTCGGAGCGTTCGCGACGTCGGCTAGTGCTCAGTCGGTACCGTTCACCGCGTATGGTACCGGTGCTACGGAAGGCGATTCGATCGGTGTTTGGGCAGGGACGACTCAGTGCGGCGACGCGGTTACGGCCGACGCCAGCGGCAACTGGGGCCCGATTCAGATCGCCGACTCGCTCGGCGACTGCACGTTCGCTAACGGCGACACCATCTCTTTCTCGCTGAACGGCGCCGTTGCCGATCAGACCGAGACCTATAGTCTCGGTGGCCGACCGGCAGACGCGGCGACGGGTACGGTTCTGACCGCCACTGGTGGCGGCGAGACCCCGGCCCCGGTCCCGGTCCCGGGCGACACCGGTAACGCCGGTTTCGCGAGCACGAGCACGAGCTCGATCGCGGCGCTTCTCCTTGCTGCTATGGCAGCAGTGGCGATCGTCGGCGGCCGCGCAGTGACGCGCTCCCGCTAGAGCTGTTCGACTTCGGTCGACTCTCTCGGCCGGTCTTCGTGCGGGAAACCGCACGGAGGCCGGCCGTTTTGCTGCCCGAAGGAAACGTCCGAGGTCTGCATGCGTGCCCCCGAGACACCCGAGTCCGCCCGGGACTTCCGAGGCTAGTTCGCGAGCAGCGAGGTGAACGCGGGCTCGAGCTCCTCGATGGGTACGAAGGCCTCGTAGCGGTACGCCACGCGCCCGTCCGGGGTCACGAGGAAGGTCCATTCGTCGGTGCGCAGCCCCCACTCGGCGAGGAGCGGCGATCGGACGGCCCGCGACAGATCGCCGGCGCGGAGGTCCGAGGGATTCTCGAACAGATCAACGTGGATGTAGTTTGCAGCATCCGGATACCGCGCTTGCAGGTCGCTCATCACCTCGACCTGGGGACCACACAGCGGGGTCGTGCAGAAGCCAGGGCTGGCGAAGACGATCATCGAGGGCAGGCCGTTCGATAGTGCCTCGTCGATTGAGAGCGCGTAGAGGTCGGCATCGATCTCCGCGCCGGTGCTGAGGTCCTCGAGGGCTGCGACGTCCTCGAGAGTGCGGCTCACACTGCGGGGCGCGGGCGCGCCGACCGCGGGTGAGAGAGCGCGCTCGGCGACGCGGATGGTGAAGCGGGTGGTGGCGACAGCGCCGGTGGGCGCCGGGATGCGGAGTTCCAGCGTCCAATCGCCGGGCCGATCGAACGTCAGATCGGTGACATGGATGCCGCGGGTGCCCAGCGGGAACTCGTAGAAGCGCGCCGTGGCGGCCTGCGACACGACCGAGTCCGTGCCGGGAGCGAGACTTGCGAGGCGAAGGACCGGGAGGCGGACGATGCCGCTGCTGTCGCTCAGGACGAACGCCACCCGTTGCGTCCCGACGGCGAGGTCAGGGGTCCCCAGGATCACGGTGTAGCCGGCCTCCGCGTCCCGGAAGCGGGGGTAACTGTCGCCGAGGACGGACTGGACCGGATCGCCACCGGTGGAGGGCGTCCTGTCCGAGGCGCCCTCGGAACAGCCGATTGCCGCGGTCAACGCGACAGCGATCGCAACGGCAGCGACGATCGGCCTAACGAGGCGTGGTGGTGCGGCCGCGGCCTTTCCGGTTGCCTCACCGCTTGTCGAGGCACGGCGTCCGGTGTTGTTCGTCACCGGCGAATGGCGCGGAGCCTGCCGATTCCCACGTTGCCGGGAGGGGAGGCGCGACGGGATGCGAAGAGGCATGCTGGTCGAGGTCTTTCGTCTGGGTGGTATCGCCAGTGTACGAGGCGGCGGTCGGGTGGTCCGGTTCCCGATACGATGGAACCGCTGCGGCGCGGGCCACGTCTGATAACCAGGAGAACGTTGCGCCTCTGTGGAGGAGCGCTATCGTTGCCGGGTCGCCGTGGGGGATTTGGGTGACACTGACGCGGGGTAACTGAGGAGCTGCTGATGCAGCGGCTACAGAGGGCAGCACGCTCGATCGTTGCCTGGTGGAACGGTCAGCAGCTGTTTCTTCGCGGTGCGATGCTGGGCGCGATCGGGCTCCTGTTTGGTGTGCTTGTCGCCACGGTGGTGATCGCGGGCGGATCCAGCGCGTCACCGATCATCGAAACAGCGACGGCCTCACCGACACCGACGCCATCTGCGACCACTACCCCAACAGCGACCCCGACACCGCGACCGACAGCCACCCCTCGTGCGACGCGAACGCCGACACCAACGCCCACACCAGAGCCGGTGGTTACCAGCCTGACCCAATTGGTCTCACAGTATGGGCACCCGGATGGCTACAACTTTGCGACGCTGCGGATCCCCAGCATCGGCGTCAATGCGCCGGTGGGCGCGAGCACGGTGAGCAGTACCCAGATGGGAACGCCGGAGGGACCGGCGACAGTCTTCTGGTACGACCTCAGCGCGTGGCCGGGCCTCGGTGGAGTTCCTGGCGGCGGTGGGAACGCGATCTTCTCCGGCCACTTCGACCTCAACGACTACGTTCCGTACGCAGACACCCGCTACCTTGGGCCAGCCGTGTTCCAGGACCTTGGCACCTTATTGGCGGGCGACAAGATCTTTGTGGACTACAACGGCCAGACGCTGGAGTACGTCGTGCAGTGGAAGGAGCAGATCCACGCGGGCGACGCTGAGCGCTGGGGTGAGATCTGGAGCAACGACGTCACGGTTGATTCGATCACCATCTACACGTGTGGGGGCGATTTCGACAGCCGCGAAGCCAGCTACGTCGACCGGGTCGTCGTGCGCGCGGAGCGTGCGTAGCGCCCGGCGAACGAGGCCTCGCCGCCCGCACCTGCTTCGAGGGCGATCGGCGCCGTTGCGGAGCTACGTGGGCGTGCTGTCCGTAGCGGGCAGCCAGGCGCTGAGGTCCTTCTCCAGCAGCTCTTCAAGCCCGCGTACCTCCAGGTCCAGCATCGTCTGGACGAGTTCGCGGCTCTCGGCGTTCGGGGTTGGCCGCTCCGTCAGTATCCGCTTTGAGTTATCGGTGATTCGGCGCCAGAGCCGCGGTGCGAACTTGCGGATCACTCGGAGATGAGGCGGCGGTGAGTAGTGCCGCGCCTGCAGGATGCGCGGATCCCCCGAGGCATTCGAATGGACGTCGGCGTAGTCGCCGAAGTGTTCGGGATCGACCTCAAGGAACTCGGAGAGGTCACGCATCACCGTCTCGCGGTCCTCGATCAGATCGTCGAAGTCGATCAGCATCACGCGATCGCGGACGAACTTACGGATGAACGGCATGATCTGCGTGTGGTACCGCGTCACGTCCAGGTAGAAGCGATTCGTTCTCAGCTCTTCGTCGATGCTCGCGGTGATCGTGCTGCGTTCGTAGACGTGGACGAAGTTGGAGACGATCCGGTCAATCGGGTTTCGGACGAGGTAGATGAACTTCTTCGCCGGGTTGTACTCGAACATGTCGTGCCAGATCCCGAGCCGGCGCAGCGGGAAGAAGGTGTAGCTGGTGGAGGCCTCGAAGTACTTCGCGCCCGGTCGCTGAGCGAAGAGTGCGTTGTAGTCATTGAGGCGCGCGCGCCAGTCGGGAGCGAGGAAGAAGTGTGGCTCCTTCACGCGGCTGCCGACCAGGTCGGGATGGGTGTTGAGGATGTCATACAGGGTCGTGGTGCCGCACTTCTGGGCTCCCACGATTGCGAAATCAACCTGCATGCGCCGCTCCCTCCGTCTCGCCCGTTCCAGCGTATCCGGAGGCGAGCGGGGGATTGCCTGGAACCGGCGGTGAGTCCCTGACACCGATTCACTCTCGCAGCCGGACGTAAGCGGTCGCTCAGACCATGAGCGCATCGCTGCCTGCGGTCGGCCGGAGCCCACACTGGCTCCCGCGTACGGGCGCCGCAGGGCGTTGGTATGGCGGAGAGGGTGGGATTCGAACCCACGAGAGGAGTTGCCCCCTCTACCCGCTTTCCAGGCGAGCCTGTTCAGCCACTCCAGCACCTCTCCGCGAGGGGGTTGTTTTTCCGCTGGGTCACTGATTGGAGTAGGTCATGTGGCGGAGAGGGCGGGATTCGAACCCGCGAGACTCTCGTCTACCTGTTTTCGAGACAGGCGCCTTCAACCGCTCGGCCACCTCTCCACGAGCCAGTATAGGTGCGGTACGCGGAGGCTCAATCGGGGGCGGCGCCAAGCGGTGCTAGTCCTGGAGGCGACCGGTCTTGCGGAGGTACTCCTGGCGGAGCTCCTCGGCTGCGGTGGCGGTCTCTTCGCTGGCCTCGTCCATCGCGTCGCTGAGGCGGCCGCGCCACTGTCGCAGTGAGGTCTGGGCCTTCACGGCCGGCTGCTGAAGCGCTGCAGGCAATTCTTCCGCAGCGTCGTCGCGGTCCATCAGCCGGCGAGCGGCGGTGAACGCCGCAGCCGCGCCGGTGCCGATCGCGAGGACGGTACTGAATCGCATTGACGACAGTCCGCGCCCAAGGCGAACGGGGAGCAGGACCACGGTGATTGGTGCGGAGACCAGGCGGCGAAGCATCGTCCGCGCCGCCTAACGCCGACGCGGGCGAATGCCAGCGATCGAGGCAATGCCGCGACGGATGCCGCGGACGGCGGAAACCGTTCGGATCACCGGGTGAATGGCGCTGTCAGCGACGAACTCGCTGGTGCCGCGGATGTTCTGAGCTGTCTTGCGGACCTCGTCAAGCGTCGGGCGGATCGGATCCTCGATCAGCGAGCGGACCGACCCACGCACGCCGCGGAGCATCCAGATCATCAGCAGCAGGATCACGATCACCAGGAAGAAGGCGATGATGCCCATCAGTCCGTAGACCACGATCACCCAGTCGCGAAAGGTTTCGAGGCTGGGCCAGGAAAGGCCGAGGATTAGCGCGTTTTGCATGACTTGGCCCAATGCCCCTCACCGTCGCGCGCTCAACGCCGACAGGTCATGTTACGCGCGGCGCTGGATCAGTGACAATCCTCGAACACCCATGCGGGCACCCGAGGCTGGTCGTTTGCTTACGAGGGAGTCCGCTCGATGGTGCCGCCTCCGACCACCTCCGAGCCACGATAGAGGACGGCGGCCTGTCCTGGCGCGGCCGCGCGGACCGGCGTGTCCGCGGTGAACGTGAACCCGTCCGAGGACAGCGCGGTGACCCGCCCCGGCGCATCGGCGCCGTGATAGCGGATCCGTGCGGCGAGCGCCTCGCCGAGTGCCGGCGGTGCGCCGACCCAGTGCGGGGCGCTCGCCGTGACCTCGGTCGTCTCGAGGTCGGCGTCGCTGCCGATCACGACGATGTTGCGGGCGGTATCGATGTTGGTGACGTAGCGCGGCTGCTCGGCTGTGACGCCCAGACCGCGGCGCTGGCCGACGGTGTAGTTCGAGATGCCATCGTGGCGACCGACGACCGAGCCGCTCGCGTCCTGGATATCGCCGGCGGGGGTGATCAGGCCATGCTCGCGCAGGACGGCGCGGTAGTCGCCGCCCGGGACGAAGCAGATATCGACGCTGTCGGGCTTCTCGGCGAGCGGGAGGCCGTGATCGCGGGCCACCTGGCGGGTATCGGCCTTTTCGAGGTCGGCCAGCGGGAAGAGCGTGCGCGAGAGCGCCGCCTGGTCGAGCGTGTAGAGCACGTACGACTGGTCCTTGGCGGGGTCGAGCGCCTGATGGAGCCGCCAGCTCCCATCGCGCTCCTCGATGCGGGCGTAGTGGCCCGTGGCGAGCCGGTCAACGCCCATCGCGATCGCCCGGTCGAGGAGGGTGGCGAACTTCACGTACTGGTTGCAGTTGAGGCAGGGATTCGGCGTTCGACCGTTCGCGTAGGCGTTGACGAAGGGTTCGACGACCGAGTGCTGGAACTCGCGCTCCATGTTGAGCACGTAGTGCGGGATACCCAGTACCTGGGCCGCTGTGCGAGCGTCGGCGACGTCCTCGATGCCACAGCAGGTGCGCTGTGATCGCAGGACCGTTTCGTCCGGTTCGGTGTACAGGCGCATCGTGACGCCAATGACGTCGTACCCCTGTTCCACCAGGAGGGCGGCGGCAACGGCGGAATCGACGCCACCGGACATGGCAACCAGCACGCGTTCACTCATCGATCCAGTGTACGGGCGCTCCCCATCAGGCTCCTCACCCTGTTCTTGACCGCGTGAAGCTGGTAGCCCCCTGGGTGATTTGGTGAGGTTTTGGAGTGAGAGGGAACTCGAGATGATGAAACGACTCCTACTCGTTGGCCTGGTGCCGGCGGTATTGCTGCTTGGCGCCGCCTGCGGCGGTGACGACGATAGCGATGGTGGCGATGAGCCGACGGCCACGGCCGCGGCATCCGGCGACGCGAGCGCAACGGCGACTGAAGAGCCGATGGACGACGCGAGTGCGACCGCGACCGAGGAGCCGATGGAAGAGCAGGGCGTGCTCGCCGCTGTGAACGGCGTGAGCTGCACCGGCGGCTGGACGAACCTGACGTTCGGGTCCACGGGCTCTTTCGATGCTGCATTCGCGGCAAATGACGCGGGCGACTCCGGCACCGTGACGATCACCCTCGGCGGGAATGTCTTTGGCGTGGCGGGTGGAACGGTTGAACTGCCGCTGGCACTCGACGGAGACAACGTTGTTGTCGACGCCGCTGCCGACTTCCTGGGCAATGCGAAGCTGACCTTTGATTCAAGCGGCGCGGCCAAGGATGCGGTGTTCGAGGCACCTCCGGCGTTCAACAACGCCGCCTCGAAGGCCACGCTTGAGGACTTTGCGTTCGATGGCACTTCGCTGACCTCGACGGTGCAAATCGACTTCGGGGACGGCAGCACTGCCACTTCCGCGATCGAATCGACCTGTAGCTAGTAGTCTGAGAGCTGCGGCTGGCACCAGCCGGCCGCAGCTGAATCCGACTGAGGTCGCGCGCAGATGCCCGTAGAGTCCGAATCTTCGACCGTGGTCGACCCGCTGCGCCCCGACGTGGACCTCGCTCACGAGGTGGTCGATTGGCTTGCCGATCGCCAGGTCGCCGACATCGTGCTGCTCGACCTCACACCGCTCGCCGCGTTCGCGGATTTCTTCGTGATCGGGACGATCGACAACATCCGACAGGCACGCGCCGCGATCGAGGGAGTCGAGGCCGGGATACGTGATCGCGTCGACGCGCGTGTTCGCCCGGAAGGCAGCCCGGAGAGTGGCTGGGTGCTGCTAGATACCGGTACCGGGATCCTGGTGCACTTGTTCTCACCGGAAGCGCGACTGCGCTACGACCTGGAAGGGTTGTGGAACAAGGCGCAGGAAGTGGTTCGGGTTCAGTAGCCGATCGAGCGTGGTCGCGTCGCGATCACCGCGTACCGCTCATCCGTCACTCGTTTGCCCCACAGGTCATCCCGCGCTGAGAGCGGGAGCTGCTGGACGTGATGGAAGAGCGGCTCGAGGACTACCAACAGGACGTTCGCGGACACTCCTCCGTCCCAGGGCAGCTCCGCGTGCCGCGGGGCGTCCGGCGCGGCCCAACGGCCCTCGATGGCGACGAGCGTCCCCGAGGGGCGGAGGACCCGCTGCCACCTCGCTAGCGCGGCCTGCGGGTCCGGCAGCGTCCAGAGCAGATGGCGGCACAAGACCACGTCGAACGTGCCTGGCGCGAACGGCGGGTCCGCTGCATCGCCGACGATGAAGTTCGCCCGCTGCCCGCTCGCGACGAGCTTCTGATCGGCGAGCTGCACCATCTGTCGCGAGAGGTCGATTCCCGTGACCCGATGTCCGGCTTCGGCGATCAGGAGGCTGAGCGAGCCGGTGCCGCAACCGAGGTCCAAGACTCGCCGCTGCGCACCGGGGAGCGCTTGACGCAGGAGGTCGCGCCACGCGTCTCGGACATACGGAGCGGCCAGGCCGTGATCCGGTTCGTCGTCGAACTGGGCCGCCCGTGCCGACCAGAATCGTTGGACATCTTGGAGGGCGGTCACTGCGGTCGTTTGGTCGGTGCGGCGGGGGCGAGCTGAGACCGCGCCGGGTTGCCTGGTTGTCGGATCCGCGATGCAGGCGACACGGCAACTGGACCGGCGGGCGGGCGAGCCTGGGCTACTCGAACACCCAGGGATCGGTCGCGCGGTCCCAGGTGGTGACGGTCTGGCCCTCGAAGAAGATGCCGATCTCGCGCTCGGCGCTTTCCGGGCTGTCGGAGCCGTGGACGAGGTTGCGACCGATCTCGATGCCGAGGTCGCCGCGGACGGTGCCGGGGGCGGCCTCGGTGGGCTTGGTCGAGCCCATCGTCTGTCGCGCGGCGGCGACGGCGTTGGTGCCCTCGAAAACCGCGGCGACGATCGGGCAGGCAGTGATGTAGGCGACGAGGCCGTTGAAGAAGGGCTTCCCCTCGTGCTCGCCGTAGTGGCGCTTCGCCATCGCCTCGTCGACCTGGAGCAGGCGGAGGCCGGCGAGCTTGAGGCCACGGCGCTCGAGGCGGCCGAGGACTTCGAACGCGAGGCCGCGCTGCATGGCGTCCGGCTTGACGAGGATGAGAGTGCGTTCCACGGGGAATCCTTTTGTGCGGTGACGGCGCTCTAGCGCTGCGCCGGCGGCGTGTTCGGTCGCGTGATTGAGGGCGGGCGGAGGTAGATGACGTCCGCCAGACCCGGATCATCGTAGCTAGCGCGCTTGCGCGCGAGTTCGAGGACGGCGGCCGCTCGTGATGCGGAGCTGGGTGCTGCGATCGAATCGCCCTCCCGTTGGGCTGCGCTACGTGCCTCGGCGAGCGTGTCGCTGAGTTCGCCGCACCAGATGGCGCCGGCTGGTGCTGTCTGTGCGCACTCGACCGCGCTGGTCATCGTCGGCCCCATCAGCGCGACCTCCGGTGCTCCGGGGGCCGGGCGGGCGTAGGCCGCCCAGGCGAGTCCGGAGCGGCCGGCATCGTGCACCGCGACGACTGCCCGACCGGGTGGCGCCGCGGCCAGGTACGGCGCCGCGTCGGCCTCGAGGCGTGACACCGCCGCGAGCGGTACACCGAGGGCGAGCGCCATGCCCTGCGCGGTAGCCACGCCGGCGCGCAGGCCGCCGTAGCCGCCGGGGCCGACGCAGACGGCAAGCGCCTCGATGGCGGCGCGGTGCACGCCGGCCTCGCTGAGCAGTGCGGCCACCGCCGCGAGTAGTTCCTGGGAGATCGTCGTCTCGATCGTCCAGCGGCGTTCTGCGCGGAGCGTGTCGCCGTCGCCCAGTGCCACGGAGGCGGCGGCGGAGGCGGTGTCGATCGCCAGCACGAGCCGCGGGGTGGTCCGCGGGGTGGTGCTCATCGACGCGCCTGCAGTCCGTCCAGGAGCTGCTGGTAGCGAGCGCCCGAGGCGACGCAGGTGAGCTTCCGGGTATTCGAGTGCGCCGGGTCGGTCTCGATCACGATCAACAGGTGCTCTGGCGGCAGCTCGTCGAACGCACGCTGCGGCCACTCGACGACGAGCACGCCATCCGTGGCCTGCTCGTCCAGGCGGAGGTCGGCGACCTCAGCGGGATCGGTGAGGCGGTAGAGATCCGCGTGGTAGAGCGAAGGGCGATCCCCCGCGGTGGGGTGCGCGGCCATCAGGATGAAGGTGGGGCTGGTGACCGCCGACTCGAGGCCGAGCCCGGCGCCGATGCCCTGGGTGAGTGCGGTCTTCCCAGCACCAAGCGGTCCCTGGAGCAGCACCACGTCGCCCGAACGGAGCAGGCGGGCGAGCTTCTTGCCGAAGCTGCGCGTCCGCGCGGCGCTGGTGCTCTCGAAGATCACGCGGTTGGCGGTGCTCACGATGTGCTCCCGCCGTCGTGGACGGCGAGCTGGTCCCAGCCGCGCCGGCGGGGCACCAGCGGTGTCCCGTGTTTATCGAGGGCGACGGTCTCACCCGGGTGCGCGGGCACGACGCGCCCGATCACCGTCACGCGATCGCCGAGGGCGTCGAGCGCCGAGTCCGGGCCGACCACGATCAGCTCGAAGTCCTCGCCGCCGCCGAGCGCGAGATCGAGCGCCTCGTGTTCCCCGAGCAACGCCACCGCCGCGGGGTGCAGCGGGATCGCCGCGCAGTCGATCTCGATGCCGAGTGCCGATTGCTCGGCGATGTGATCGAGGTCCTGGAGGAGTCCGTCCGAGACGTCGATGGCGCAGGAGATCCGAGCCGCCAGTGCGTCGAGCCCGATCGCGGTGCGGGCGTGCGGCCGTCGATGTGCCTCGACGAGTGGTTGCGCCTCGGGTCGATTCGCGTCGCCACGTTCGATCACGGCGAGGCCGGCGGCGGAGGCGCCGGGATGGCCCGAGACCGCGACGAGGTCGCCGAGGCGAGCGGCGCCCCGGCGCAGCGTGCGAGCTTTGCCATCCTCGAGGGCGACGCTCCCGTAGGCGGCGACCGTGAACATGGTCGCCTGGCCTCGGACGATGTCGCCGCCGGCGACACGCACACCGTGCGCGCGGCACGCGGCGGCCATGCCGTCGATGAAGGCATCGAGGTCGGCGGGCGTGATCGTCGGGCCGAGGCACGCGGCGACGAGGAGGTAGCCGGGCTGCGCGCCCATCGCCGCGAGGTCCGAGACGTTAGCGGCGACGGTGCGCCACCCGACGTCCTCGAACGACATGGTGTCGGCACGCCAGTGGTTGCCCTCGGTCAGGGCGTCGATCGTCGCGACGACCGCTCCGTTGGCGGCAAGCCAGACGGCGGCGTCGTCGCCGGGCGGGACGAGGATGTCGGTCGCGGCGGCGTCGCCGAGGCGATCGAGGATCCTCGCGATCAGCGCGAACTCACCGGGCGTTTCGGCGGCCTGTTCGGGCGGCGTGCTGGACGCGCGGTCGTGTGGAGCTTCGGTCATCGATCGATTCTAGGGATCTCGGAAGGGGCCGCTGGAGGCGAGGGCGATTACTCGCGCTCGTCCTCCGCTGCATCATCGTCATCATCGATGTCGCCTGCGGTCGAACCGCCTCCGCTGCCGCTGCCGCTGGTTCCAGCACCGAGGTCGATGCGGGCGAGTGAGGCGACGCTATCGTCGCCGGCGATGTTCATCACCTGAACGCCGCGCGTGGAGCGGCCCTGCTGGCTGATGGTGTCGGCACGCGTGCGCATGACGATGCCGTCGCTGGAGACCAGCATCAGCTCCTCGTCCGCGGCAACCACCGCGGCGACCGCGATCGGTCCGGTGCGGTCGCTGACACGGAACGTGAGCACACCCTGACCGCCACGGCCCTTGCTTGGGTACTCCTCGATCGGCGTGCGCTTGCCCATGCCTCGCTCGGTGACCACGAGCAGATCGTCGCCGTCCACATCGACGACGAGGGCGATCAGCATCGCGCCGGTGCGTAGCCGCATGCCACGGACACCACCCGATGCGCGTGAGGCGACCCGCAGTGTGCCGACGTTGAAGCGCATCGCCTGCCCGTCGGAGGACACCAGGATGACGTCATCGGCTTCGCTGGCCGCGCGCGCGGTGAGCAGCGAGTCGTCCGGTTTGAGGTTCATCGCGATCAGGCCGGCACGGCGCACCGCGGCGAACTGAACGAGCGGGGTGCGCTTCACCTCGCCCTGCTCGGTCGCGAGGACGAGTGAGTCACGCTTGAAGTCCTGGACGACCACCACCGCAGTGACGGCATCCTCGGCGTCCATCTCGATCAGGTTCACGACGGGGAGGCCGCGCGCCTGGCGCGAGCCCTCCGGGACCTCGAAGCCCTTGAGCGAGAACACCTTGCCGTTGCGGGTGAACATCAGTAGCGAATCGTGTGTGTCACACACGATCAGGTGCGCAACAACGTCTTCCTCGCGGGTGGTCATGCCGGTCACGCCACGCCCGCCGCGACGCTGCACACGGTAGGTCTCCAGCGGGACGCGCTTCATGTAGCCGCGGTCGGAGATGGTGACGGCGATCTGCTGATGCGGAACGAGGTCTTCCTCAGAGAAGTCCTCGACGGCGGCAGCGAAGACCTGAGTGCGGCGGGCGTCGCCGTACTTTTCCTTGAGCTCGGTGCAGTCCGCGAGGATCACGTCGTCGATCATCCCTGGGTTCGCGAGCAGAGCCTCGAGCTCGCCGATCAGGGTCATCAGCTCGTCGAACTCTTCCTGGATCTTCTGGCTTTCGAGCTGTGCGAGCCGGCGAAGCTGCATGTCGAGGACGGCCTGCGCCTGTCGTTCGCTCAGTTCGAACGGTGTCGCCTGTAGCGCGGTCTTCGCGGCGTCGGCGGATGCGGCCCCGCGGATCGCGGCGATCACCTCATCGAGGAGGTCGAGCGCCTTGAGCAGGCCTTCGAGGATGTGAGCGCGTTCGCGCGCCTTTTCGAGGTCGAACTCGGCGCGGCGACGGATCACCTCACGTCGGTGATCGATGAATGCCTTCAGCGCTTCTTTCAGCGTCAGCGTCTTCGGCTGGCCGTTGTCGAGCGCGAGCATGTTCACGGAGAACGTCGACTGGAGGGCGGTGTGCTTGTAGAGGAGGTTGCGGACGGTGTTGAAGGACGCGCCGCGCGACAGCTCGATCACCATCCGCATGCCGTGGCGGTCGGACTCATCGCGCAGATCGGAGATGCCTTCGATGCGCTTCGCGCGCACGAGGTCGGCGATGCGTTCCAGCAGGTTCGCCTTGTTCACCTGGTAGGGCAGTTCGGTGACGATGACCTGGGTGCGGCCCTGTGCCGACTCCTCCATCGCCATCACGGCGCGCATGGTGACGCGCCCGCGTCCGGTGGCGTATGCCTGCCGGATCTCGGCCTGGTTGAAGATCGCGCCGGCGGTCGGGAAGTCCGGCCCCTTCACGATCTCCATGAGTTCGTCGAGCGTCACTTCCGGCTTCTGGATGATCAGCTGGATGGCGCTGCAGATCTCGTTGAGGTTGTGGGGCGGGATGTTGGTCGCCATGCCCACGGCGATGCCGCTGCCGCCGTTGAGGAGCAGGTTGGGCAGGCGCGCTGGGAGGACGATCGGCTCACTGAGCGAGTCGTCGAAGTTGGGTTGGAAGTCGACCGTGTTGCGATCGATGTCGACGAGCAGCTCGGTGGCGATCGGGGCGAGTTTCGCCTCGGTGTAGCGCATCTGCGCGGGCGGGTCGCCGTCGACGGAGCCGAAGTTCCCCTGACCGGTGATCAGCGGGTAACGCATGGTGAAGTCCTGGGCCAGGCGGACCAGGGCGTCGTAGATGGCGGAGTCGCCGTGCGGGTGGAACTTGCCCATCACCTCGCCGGTGACACGGGCGGTCTTCTTGAAGGCGGAGTTGGGTCCGAGGCCCAATTCGAGCATCCCGAAGAGGATTCGACGTTGCACCGGCTTGAGGCCGTCGCGGACGTCCGGGAGGGCGCGCGAAACGATGACGGACATCGCGTAATCGAGGTACGAGACACGCATCTCGTCTTCGATGCGGACGACTTCGCTGACCTCGGTCGTGTCCGTTGTGTCGGGCGGGTCCTGAACCATGCGCACTCCGTCGGTTGGCGGCTGCGATCGGCGGCCGCACCCAGACTCGGATCACTTCAAGGGGAGTACCCAAAGTTTACCAGTTAAGCCCGCTATTGCGGGCCTAACTGGCCGATCGGCGCTGGGTGATCGACCGGGTACGGAGCCTGGTTACGAAGCTGTGACCGTCCACGAGATGGGGAAGGCGTTCGGGTCCGCCGTCGCTTCGATCCGCGTCTTCCCGTCCGGGGAGGAGATCCAGACGCCAGTCTCGTCGCCGGGTTCGCGATGAACCGCGATGAACCGCGCATCAGGCGCCCAGACGATGCGACAGCCATCGATGAGGCGCCGCGGAACGGGCTGCTGCGGGTTGTAGATCAGCACGGTGTGGTTGCTGCGGTCTGGTTCGTACGTGGAGATCGCGAGCCGGCTGGAGTCGGGAGCCCACGCCAGTTCACCGACGTAGCCGCCCGCCACGCGGTTGTAGCTGCTCGACCAGTTATCGGTACGCACGAGGGCCAGTGCGTACGGGGCGCCGGTGATGCTGCCGTACGCGAGGTAGCGGGAGTCCGGGGACCAGGCGATCGTCAGTGGGATCCCATCTACGGCCGCGGCCAGCGCCTTCGTCCCGGCGACCAGGGTCTGATCGTCCGGTCCGGCGATGCCATCAGAGAAGACAGGGGTGCCACGGTCGAAGACATCGATCCAGGTGCCGAGTTCGACCCGCCGGACGATCGCTTCGTAGCGGCCGTCTGGCGAGGGATAGCGGTCCCCGGTGCTGGTCGGTCCAGCGATCGCCGAGGCGGGCTCGGTGACTTCGAGGTGACTCGCGAGGTCGCTGGCGTTCACCGCGACGTAGCTTCCCTCCCCGTCCAGGTAGGTGAGCACACCGACGGGACGCGGAGCCGCCGCCTCGATCGCGGCCGCTTCGCGGATCGCGGCGGGACGGGTGAGCACCTCGATCGGATGGACAGCCGCGATTGGGGCACTCGCCGGCGGTTGCGCGGAGGCGTCGGCCGCGAGGTTCGCGGGATCACCGCGATCAAGGGTGAGCGCGACGGTGCCGAGCGCAGCGGCGGCGAGCAGTCCGAACGCGGGGATCCAGTGTTGTTGTGATGGTGTCATCGTGTCCTCCCAGGCTTCCTGAGAGGGGTACACCGCTGGCGATTGTTTGGTTCCCGTGAGGGAGGGAGCTCAGGCCGGTGGGGTCTCTGCAAGCTCAACGATCACGGGCCGGTGATCCGATCCGAACGATGATCCTCGGCTGGCGTCGCAGACCTCGAAGCCGCGCTGGAGGACGTGATCGATGCGCAGGCCGAGCCAACCGAGCCCGCTTGGCCACGACGCCGCGTCGCGGCGGCCGTCGACGCCGGTGCGCAGGCCGGTACTGCGGAGCAGCGCGCCGAAGCTGGGATCGAGCACCGTCGCATTCATGTCGCCGACGACGATCGCCGGACCGGGTGACTGGTCGAGCACCTCTTCGAGCACCGCGTACTGATCGGAGCGGATGTTGTGCAGAAAGGCGGAGCGCGAGGTCATCGCGTGGAAAAAGTAGAGGTCAGTCTGGAACGGCTCGGTGAGCGTGGCGCGCCAGATGCGCCGCGCTTCAGACTGCCCGAAGACGTTGAACGACCCAACGGAGTCCAGCGGCACGGTCGAAAGGACCTCGATCCAGCGGGGCGAAGACGCGACGCGGTAGGGGTACCGCTCGTAGAGCGCGCTCGCGTAGAAGGAGGCGTTGAAGGTCATCTCCTCGAGCACCACGATTTGCACGTCTTGTTCTTCGACGAGCTGCGCGAACGCGTCGAAATCGGCGGCGCCGGCCTGCACGTTGAAGGTGGCGATGCGCAGGCGTGGGGTGGCGGGACAGTCGTGCGCGCGTGCGAGGAGTGCGTCGGAGCGCGCAATGTAGGCGCCGGCGAAGACCACGACGACCATCGACACAATCGCGAGCGACCAGTGGCGGCCGAAGACCGAGTACGCGACCACGGCGAGCGCCAGCACCGCGACGTGCGGCGCGAAGTTCAGGGCATTGTCGACGATCCAGCGCACTTCCATCGATCCATGGTGAGGTACGACGCAGGAGAGCACGAGGTGCGAACCCGGGTGATCACTTCGAGGTCGCCAGGCCCGACCGTGCCGAACAGCGGACGGTGTTAGTGCGGTCCGCCGCCGACGTGCCCGTTGTCGCGGATCGCCTCGAGGGTGCGGAGGTACTCCGCCGGCAGGCCGATAGCGCGGGCGCCGCGGAGGATCGTGTCGCGGTAGGCGGGTGAGGGGAGGAACCCCTCCGGCTCCGGTGCGACGACCTGGTAGGTGCGGCAGGTGACGCGGTCGCCGGCGGCGGTTTCGAGGTCGATCGTGATCCGGCGATAGGCGGGCGGATCGCGGAACACACCTTCCTGGCGATCGAGTGGCTCGGCGTGTTCGTCGTCAATCACCCAGAGCGCGCCCCATACCTCGCTCCCCGGCTGCTGACGGATGTCGCCGACGCCACCGTGCCAGGTGTTCTTGCTCTCGATGCTGAACGCCAGGCGGTAGCCGCCGAGTCGGGCGGTGGTGACCAGCCGCGCGGATGGGCAGTGGAGGTGCAGTCGCGCCTCGTCGAGGTTCGAGCCGTAACCGAAGTAGAGGAACGGGGCTGTCATCGAGCGGAGCTCGCGTCGACCGCTGCATGCTGGCGACGCGCGTGGCAGGCCGCGACGAAGGCTTCGAAGATCGCGATCGAGGCGTTGTGCATCGCTGGATTGTCCGCCATCTCCGGTCGTTCCGGGTGCCACTGGATACCGAGCGCCCAGGTGAGCGCCGGGTCCTCGAGCGCTTCGACCACCTCCTGCTCGGCGGTCCCCGTCGCGACGAGGTCGGGCGCGACCGTGGAGGTGAGCACCGCCTGGTGGTGTCGGGAGTTCACGTGGAGGCTGTCGGCGCCGGTGACGCGCGCGAGCAGCGAACCGGCCTGGACTGCAACGTCGTGCCAGCCGGAATCGATCGACTCGCCGTCCGGGCCGCGCCGCGCGCGATGCGGATCGCGTTCTTCGAGGTGCTGCAAGAGCGTCCCGCCGCGCGAGGTGTTAAGCACCTGGATGCCCCGACAGATTGCGAGGATCGGGAGATCGGCGGCGCGCGCGGCCTCGAGCAATGCTTCCTCGAACGCGTCGCGTCGCGGTTCGATCTCGCGGACGCGGTCCGAACGCGGCTGGCCGTAGCGCGTCGGATCGATATCCACGCCGGCGGTGACGACGAGGCCGTCGAACGCTCCGAACGCCTCGATGCCACGACCGCCCTCGGCAGTGGCGGCGGGGAGATCGGCGGCGATCGGATCGCCGCCAGCGCGTGCGATGCACGCGGCGTAATCGTCCCAGCGCTCGCCGAGGACGTCCTCGGCGCGGGTAATCAGGATGCGCGGTCGGTCGGCGTTGCTCACGGCCGCATGGTAGCTCCGTCGCAGCGCCAGGGCGTCGCGCGTGGTCGTACGCTGGCCCGCGGAGGGCGCATGACGGTGATCGAGACGGTGCTGTTCGACCTCGATGGGGTGCTGTCGCACTACGACTTCGAGCGGCGCCTCGCGGTGCTCGCCGCCGAGACCGGCGTGGACGCGGCGGAGATCGAGCGGCGGGCCTTCAGCTCCGGCTTCGATGCCCGCGCCGATGATGGCGCGTACGACAGCGCCGGCTACCTGGCGGAGTTTTCGAGGTTGCTCGATGCCCCGGTTTCGACGGAACTCTGGGTCGCCGCGCGGCAGGCCGGAATGTCGCAGAACCTCGAAGTGATCGAACTGGCGCGGGCGGTCGGCGAGCGCGCGACGATCGCGATGCTCACGAACAACGGGCCGGTGCTTCGCGATCACCTCGCAAGGATGGCGCCAGACGTGGCGGCGCTCTTCGGGGAGCGCGCGTTCTTCTCCTGCCAGTTTGGCACCGGCAAGACCGGACCGACCGTGTTCGGGCTTGTACTTGCAGAGGTCAGCGGCGAGCCGAGCACGACGCTGTTCATCGACGACACGCCGGAGTACCTGGAGAACGCCCGACTTGCCGGGCTCCAGGCGAATCTGTTCCAGGGCGCGGATGTATTGCGTACGGAGCTGTCCGCGCACGGACTGCTCTAGCCGGGGCTGAGGCTGTTCAGCGCCTCGCTCTCCCTAGCTGTCCTGGGCGTCGCCCTCGAAGTCGTCGTCCGTGTCGGCGGGATCGTCGCCGTCGTCATCGTCCGCGTCGATCTCGTCGGTGATGTCGACGTCGTCGTCGATGTCCTCGACATCCGCGACCTCGCGCAGTTCCGCCCGCGGGTCGTCGTCTTCGTCGTCATCGTCGCCGAAGTCTGGCTCATCCTCGTCGACCAGCGCGGAGCGTCGGGTGTAGGCGCGCGGCGCCTTGCGACGGGTTTCCGCCGATGCGAGGAAGGAGGCCTGGCCGACCAGTGACGGATCGCGGCGCACCTCGCGGATGAAGACGATCGCGTGCCCGTCGGCGTCGACCGCCCGGATCTTCACATCGTAGGTGTTGCCGCCCTCGATCATCCGGCGTAGGCGTAGCCCGGCCTTTGGCTCGATGTATCCGAGGATCACGCCCTCGGCGGAGAGGACCGCGACACCGCGCGCGTTGGCCTGCAATGTGGCTGGGTCGCCCGGATCGAGCTTCGCGATCTCGGCGGGGTTCGCTTGCTGGAGGCGGAACTCGGCGGCCGTCGCGGAGGAGACGAGTACGCCGGTGCCGCGCTCGGCGGCCGCGCTCTTGGCCTTCGCCGGCTTCGCCGCTTGCACACCCTTGGCCGCCGCGTCCGCCGCCTCGAGTCGTTCGAGGTTCTTGCGCGCGATGCTGTTGAAGGAGTCGATCGCGAGCGCTCGCTGGTACGCGTCGATCGCCTTCTTGGGCTGACCGAGTTCCGTCAGTGCCTTGCCGAGGCGGTTCGCCGCCTCGATATCGTCGGGAAAATCGTCGAGGATCGCGGAGTTGGCGGCGGCAGCGCCTTTCCAGTCGCCTGCGACCGCCATACGGATCGATTCGTCGGTGAGTTGCTTACGCCGACGTGGGCTCGCGGTCTCGGCTCGTTGAACCATCTGGCCGTCCTGATGTTGAGGGGAGTTTGCAGGGGCGCACCCGCTCGCCCTCAGAACGCACGATGAGGGCGAAAGGTTTCCATCAATCTCGTCGTCAATTCACGTTTGACCATATATCGGACGAAACCCGAAACATACGCACCCTGAGATGCCATGCATGATGCGGGTTGCCGAGGGTCAACCGATCGTCCGAATCCGGAACCAGCCGCAACGGTGGTACGCGAATCGGACGTGGGAATGATGGTCGGGGTGCCCAGATTTGAACTGGGGGCCTCTTCGTCCCGAACGAAGCGCTCTGCCAAGCTGAGCTACACCCCGCGAAGAGAACGCGTGCGGCGTTCAGCGAGGCAGCGTAGCATCGGCATTCACCGCCGACCAGCACACCGGACTGCCCCAGCACTGGCGCTCGCGGTGGCCCTCTGACGTATCATCGGGGGGCGACTGCTTCCTCGGCCTTGTGGTGGGGTGTGGAGAGAGCGCCAACAGGTGCACCTGCGACCGTTTCATGGTCGATCCCTGCCCGCGCGCAAGTGGGTCCTGCTGGGGCTGCTCGCGTTTGCGCTACTCGCCGGCGCCGTGAGTGCCCAGTCACTGGGTGCGCAATCCCTCACCCTGCCGGTCGAGAACTCCTGGATTCGGATCCAGAATGTCGGGACGAGCGCGGCAACGATCCAACTCGACTTTTACGATCGCAGCGGCAATCTGGTTGGCTCCGACGGGTGTCCTGAGGTGGACGGGTGCGCGGCTCTCCGCCCCGGGTTCGGATGGTCGTTCTTCCAGCAGTCGTTGGATGAATTGAAGCCCGGATACCAGGGTTCCGCGTTCGTGACGGTCGATCAGCCGTTCGTTGCGATGCTGGCGCGGGACGCGTTCCTGTCCAATGGCAGCTTCCAGATCGGTGGCGACGCGCTCCGGCTTGGGTCATCCGGCGGGTCGCAGTACCTGCCGATTGTCCAGAACACGGCGAGTCACGTCTCGCGCATCACGATCGAAAACAGCAGCGACACGAACGCGGCGTGCGTCGGGGTCCGCTACTACAAGCCGGGATCGACGAGTTCGGTCGCGCTGGATCCGGCGACGCCGGGCGCCGGTTGCGCGTCCGGCGGGGTGCTGGTTGCGCCTCGGGCGACGCTGGTGCGCGACGAGCGATCGATGGCGGTGCCGCTGGGATTCGACGGATCGGCGGTCGTCGAGACGTTCCGCACTGACAGTGGCATCGAGGCGGGATCGCAGACGCTGGCGGTCACCGTCGACACGCGGAGCCGCACCAGCGCCGGGCTCGCGACATCGCGCAGCATCGGGACGGACGAGCTGAGTCACGTCGTGCTGTTGCCGCTGGTCGATCGCAACGCGAGTCAGGGACAGACGACCTGGTCGACCCGCTTCCGCATTCTCAGCGGCACGCCCAGCGTGCCGAACGAAGTGACGTTGCTCTTCGATGGCAAGAACGCCGCGGGCGAACGCATTGAGATCGAGCACACCGTGACGGTCGCGGGGTCGTTGACCTGCGACCAGCGTTCAGACGGGGCGATCGGCTGTCTCCCACCGGGGCAACCGCTGCCATCGACGTTCTTCGGCACCGTGCGCATGGAGGCGGTCGATCCGATCGCCGTGGTTGCGCAGCGCATCTCGCCCAATGGCGCGTTCGCCGACTACCGAGGATTCACCGCCGAGGAAGCGTCCCGCCAGGTGGTGCTGCCGGTGCTGAACAAGAACTACGGACCGTGGGGCGCCTCCCGAGGGTGGAACTCCTGGTTCCGCGTGCTCTCGTTCGACGGATCGGTCGCCCACGTCACGGTGATCTACTACTCCAAGCAGTTCCCGGATGGGCTCTTCCCGCCCGGCGCGGCGCGGGTGGATGGACAACGCACGTTCGTGCAATGGGAGAACGGTGCCTTGCCGGATGGCTGGGTGGGCAGCGCCGTGGTGGTCGCGGACCGCCCCGTCGTCGTGGTCGCCAACCTCGAAAGTGACGTCTTCGGCGGCGATCCGGTGATGCTCTACAACGGAGTCAGTCTTGAGTAGCCAGCGTGAGTAACTTCCGAGGCCAGCCGGCGCGGCGCGGCCAATCCGTCACCCGTGCGCAATCGCTCACCACCGATGAGGTGCTGGAGCGCTTTCGCGATGGCCCGCAGACCGGGATCTTCACCGACGGCTCCTGCTCCGGGAACCCCGGGCCGGGTGGCTGGGGCACCGTCCGCGTCGACGATGGCGCGGTGGTCGAGGAGCAGCACGGATTCGATCCGGCGACGACCAACAACCGCATGGAGTTCCAGGCAATGATCGTCGGTCTGGAGATGCTCGGTCCCGATGACTCCGCGGATCTCTATACCGACAGCAAGCTGGTCGTCGACACGCTCACGAAGTGGGCGTCCGGTTGGGAGAAGCGCGGTTGGCGCCGGACCACCGGGCCGGTGAAGAACCTTGATCTCGTGCAGCGTGCCTACCAGCTCTCACAGGAGCGTCCGAGTGCACGGATCCGCTGGATCCGCGCGCACGACGGGTCGCTCTGGAACGAGTACGCCGACGCGCTTGCCACGGCGTACCTGCGCCAAGAGGTCTAACGCTCACCGGAACTGGGATCGCCGTCACTTGTTCCTGCCTGCGATCGGGTCAATCCTCTGCGTACCCCACCCCCTGTGCCGGCGGTCGCCTGGCCCTCGAGGAGCGCGCCATGCTGATTCGACGCCGCACCCTGCCGTTCCTGCTCGCCGGGCTGCTCGCAGTCCTCGTGAGTTGCGGTGGCAGCGAGGCGGGCGGCTGGGACGCCCGGGGCGTCGCCCGCAGCAACGAGGGCGCCCCGTACTACCCGATCCTCGCGAATTCGCCGTTTGGTCTTGGACCGAACCGCGTCTCGATTGCACTGACCAGCGAGGGCGCATTGCTCTCCGGCGCCACAGTGACCGTGCGGTTCTATCGCCTGGCCGAACGCCCCGAGGACGAACCGAGCGTCGCGGAGTTGACCACGGAGCAGGTGGCCACGCCGCGGACGATCGGCGCCGAGGGCGATCACGTGCACACGGACGGATCAGTCCACGTCCACAGCGGCGTTGAATCGACTGTCTATGTGGCGAATGTGGAGTTCGACACCGTCGGCTGGTGGGGCATGGAGGTCGACGCCGAGATCGATGGTGAGCGGCACGAGGGCATGCGCTCCGAGTTCTGGGTCGAGGCCAGCAGCGAACCGGCGATTGGCGCGGCGGTCCCGCGCAGCGAGCAACTGACGCTGCGCGACGTTGCCGATGTGAGCGAGATCGATTCCAGCACCCTGCCACACCCGGAATTGCACGAGCTGACGATCGCGGAGGCGTTGGACACCGGGAAGCCCGTGGTCGTCGCCTTTGTCACGCCGGCGTTCTGCCAGACACGCTTCTGCGGTCCGGTGATGGACGAAGTAATCCTCCCCGTGCAGGCGGAGTATGCGGATGTCGTTGAGTTCATCCACGTGGAGCCGTTCGACCTCCAGCAGGCGCGGGAGGGAAGCCTCGTCCCGCTGCCGACTGTCGAGGAGTGGGGGCTACTCGCCGAGCCGTTCGTCTTCGTGCTGAACC
Source organism: Chloroflexota bacterium (assembly GCA_027593235.1). Lineage (GTDB taxonomy): Bacteria > Chloroflexota > Dehalococcoidia > UBA2979 > UBA2979 > UBA6627. The sequence goes on along the minus strand of JAQCIU010000008.1, from coordinate 49,483 downwards.
CGGACGGCACGGTCGCCGCGAAGTTCGAGGGCATCATGGAAGCCGAGGAGATCGCCTCGGCAATCGACGCGGTACTGGGTCGCTAGAAGAGCACGTTCGTCAGCCTTCGCAGGTACTCCACGGCGACCGGATGCGCCGCGCCGAGGAGATCGAGACCCTCGATGAAGCGCCGTCGGGCGCCATCGTCCGCGAACTTGCGGTCGCGGATCAGCACCTCCAGCAGGTGCTCGAAGCCGGGCTCCCACTCGCCGACCGCGAGCATGTGCGCCCCGAGCTGGTAGTGCGCATCGAGGTCCGCCTCGTTCGCCGCGAGTCGATCCTCGAGTGCTGCACGGTCGATGCCGACGGCCGCGCGCAGCAGATTGACGCGCGCCAGCACGCGTGCAGCGCGCGGCTGCGCGGGAACGCGCAACGCCAGTTCCTCGGCGCGATCGACGTTCCCCTGTTCGACGGAGGCGATTGCGAGTCCGATTGTGGCATCGGCGTGAGCGTGATTGATCGCGAGTGCCGCCTCGAACTGGGCTTGCGCCGCAGCCAGATCGCCGGCGCCGAGCGCCGCTTCGCCGGCGGCGGTGAGCGCGTCGGCCTCCGTCGGGCGGATGCGATCGAAGAAGGCGCGCACCTCGGGTTCGGGTAGCGCGCCAACGAACTCGTCGACCATCACACCATCTCGGAACGCCTTGACCGCGGGAATGCTGCGGATGCCGTACTGCGCGGCGACGCGCTGGTTCGCGTCGGTGTCGAGCTTTACCAGTTGAACGGCGTCACCGAGCTCAGCCGCCACCTGTTCGAGCACCGGACCTAGCACCCGGCAGGGTCCGCACCATTCGGCCCAGAAATCGACCACCACCGGAACCTGGTGAGAGCGATCCAGGACTTCCGCCTGGAAGGTGGCATCGGTCGCGTCGATCACGGTCTCGGTGGTCATCCCGCCCCCTGTTCAGGTGTGCAGCGTAGCGCAGCAACGCGGGCGTTTGCGCGCTCCGTAGACTGAGTCAGTCCCAGGCTGCGAACCACGGAGTTGCGATGTCGGTGCTGCTGATCACGCCTGAACTATACGAACGCTACGCCGGGGCGATCGCCGCGATGGACGGCGGCGAGCGCGTGGAGCCGGTCTTCGTCCCCGCACCGGGGGAGCGGGTCCCGGCCGCGGATCTCGAGCGCGTCGAGATCGCGACGCCGCCGATTCCCGAGGAGGACCCGAGCGGCTCACGGCGGTTCTACGGCAGCGCGACGCGGGCGCCGAACCTGCGGTGGGTGCATCTGCCCCACGTCGGCATTGATGACGATGTCTTCGGACGGTTGCTTGCCGGCGGGGTCCGGCTCACCAATGTCTCCGGGGCGATGGCGGAGCCGATCGCCTGGTCCGCGATCGGCGGACTTCTCCAGCTAGCGCGCGGCTTCCCGCGCTGGGCAGAGGCGCAGCGGGAGCGGGAGTGGTCGCGCCATCCGCACGGTGCCGAGCCGGCCGATCTGCGTGGTCAGACGGCCGTGATCGTGGGTCTCGGCGCGATCGGATCAGAGATCGCACGGTTGGCGCAGGCGCTCCACCTCCAGGTGATCGCGGTGCGGCGCAGTCCCCGCCGCGCGGACGATCCGGTCGACGAGCTGGTGCCGCCCGAGCGCCTGGCGGAGGTGCTGCCGAGGGCCGACTGGCTGATCCTGGCCGCGCCGTTGACGCCGCAGACGCGCGGGCTGATCGACGCGACGGCGCTCGATCTCCTGCCGCCCGGCGCGCGGATCGTCAATATTGCGCGCGGCCAGATCATCGACGAGGCCTCGATGATCGAGCGCCTGGCGGACGGACGGATCGGCGGTGCGTATCTCGATGTGTTCGAGGAGGAGCCGTTGCCGGTGGTGTCTCCGCTCTGGGCGCTGCCGAACGTGATCGTGACGCCGCACAACTCGGAGTCGGTGGCGGCGGCGCACCGGCGACTGGATGGCTACTTCTTGCGGAATCTGCAGCACTGGCTGCGCGACGAACCGCTGGAGAACGAGGTTTCAGAGCGCTGATCCTGCGTGCGTTCAGTCGGGGGGGCGCTCTACCGATAATTGGGTATCGCCTGTCGTGTGCGCGTGCTCCGCGGATACGAACGGCAGGCCGGCCCTGGCGCCGGTTCTCGAAACGGCAAACCCGCTGAAAAGCGGCGACGCAAAGGCACGGGCCTACCTCGATCCACGCGGATCGACAGGGCAGCCGGCCTACCGAAGGGACAGAGCGTGGCCACCACCCCCCTCACCTCCCGCGATCGTCGCGATCGGCTGGTCCTCTGATGTCCGAGGAACAGGTGATCGAGGCGGAACTCGACGAAGCCCGCGCGACGGCGGTCGCCGAGGAGCCGGACGATCACGCGACCGTCGCCCCCGACCTTGCCCCGCAGTGCGCGGGCTGTCATCGCCGCGGCATCGAGCTGACACTGCTGGAAAACGGCAAGCGCTACTGCGTGCGTTGCGCGCAGGAGGTGGAACGGCTGATGGGCATTGGCCCACTGTTCCCAACCGATGGCGAATCGGGCTACCCGACCGACGACGACCACGAGCATGCTGCCGACGATGAGGTGGCCGACGCCGTCGCCGCACGCGAGCCAAGCGAGGTGATCGAGCGCGCGCCGCCGACGGTCGTGACGCCGCCGCCAGCGGTGGTGGCGGCGGTACCGATCGAGACTGCACCGATCGAGTTGGTCGCGGAGCAGGAGTCAGCCGCGACGCTTGAACCGCTGCGACCGCTCACGCTGCCAACCCCGCGCGAGATGATCGCGCAGGCACCACCGGTTGCCACGACCAGCGACGACGCCGCGGATGTCGCGGCGTCCAACCGCGAAGCAGCCAACTCCAGTCACCCATTGATTCCGCGCCCGCCAACAATCAGCCCCAGCGCACCCGAGGAGCCACCCGTGATGGAGCGTGTACAGGAACAAACCCGCCCGGCCCGTGTCGAGACGGCGGCACCGCCCTCGCAATCCGGCCTGGCTGGAGCGCTCGCCGCTGAACGCGCGCGCCTGAGGGATCAGCGGGAACTGATCGAGGCCCGATTCCGCGCCGAGGTGCAGGCGATCGACGAACGCCTGGTGCATGTCGAGTCGCTGCTGGGCGACGAGCGGACCGCGCTCGCCAGCTAACCGGGGCGACCTCAGCCGGCGGCGCTGGCCTCGACGGAATCGACGAAACCGCGCACCGCGCTGTTCCAGCGATCCGGCTGCTCGAAGTAGGCGGAGTGCCCGGCCTCGGGGACGACCTCGAGCTGCGAGCCTGGCGTCAGACCGTGCGAGATGCGGATCAGATCCGCCGCGATCACCCGATCGTGTTCACCGACGATCCAGAGGATCGGCCAGCCGCCGTCGCGTAAGCGCTGAGCGGTTGAGCCGCGGTAGTTGATCATCCGCCCGCTCGGAGCGAGGAAGTCGCGCGCGCGCGGCGGATTAATGCTGCGGATGCGGCGATACAGGTACTGCATCGCGGGTTCGCGCTCGGCGTAACCATCCGCCAGTGCGCGTTGGAGCAGCGAACCGGCTAGCGTTCCGTCTTCTTCCAAGCGTCGCTTCAGTTCCCGGTACCGATCGTCGACGCAGCCGCCATTGGTTCCGGAATAGGTCAGCGACGCGATTCGCTCCGGCTCGCGCGAGACGATGCTGAATGCCGTGCGACCACCCATCGAGTGCGCGACGAAGTGGACCCGATCGAGCCCGAGATGATCGAGGAGCCCTCGCAAGTCCGTACCGAAGGCGATCCGACCGGGGCCGTCCTCGATATCCGGGGAGCGGCCGAAGGCGCGGTGATCGAACGTGACCACGGTGTAGCGATCCGCGAACGCGGGGACCTGCTGCCACCAGGACATGCCGTTGCCGCCGGCGCCGTGCGCAAGGATCACTGCCGGAGCGGAGCCCGCCGGCGGGCCGTGCAGCTCGTAGTGCAGCGAGAAACCGTCTTCGAAGGTGAGTTCAGGCATGACCTAGTCTCTCAAATCTCAGGCGCATCCTCCCACGGTTCGCCTGTCGCCGCTGCAACCACGTCCAGCATGTCCTCGATATCGCCCTTCAACTGGGCGTCCGGGTTGGCGGCCAAGGCCCGTCGGAAGTACTGGTGTGCGGTGGCGTAGAGGCTGGGCGCGTCGGCCTCGACCTGCTGATGGCGCGCGCGCGGGCGCTCCAACGCGTTCGCCACGTATTCGTGGCACCAGCCCGCCGTATAGAGGATCGCCGCGTCGCCGGGCGCCAGTTCCGCCGCACGCATCATCGCAGCCAGGCCATCGCGGAAGCGACGTTTGCGCGTCACCAGCGTGTTGCCCAGGTAGGCGTGGGCGTCCGCGTAGCCCGGGACTAACGCCACTGATTCCTCGGCGGCTGCGAGCGCGGCGTCGATCTCGCCGCCGGAATGCAGGGCCATCGCGCGTTGGAGCGCGGTGCGAGCCGCCTCGTCAACGAGTGGCGAGGCGGGGGTGTCGTCCACGGCGCGCTCCGGTCAGTCGCTGGTTGCTGCGACCGTACCCTGTTTTACGACGGTAACGGGGACCATCACGCGACGGATCACGCTCTCGGTCTCGGTGCCGAGCAACGCCGCGGCTCCCCATCGTGACCGCGTCGATCGAGTAGCTGCTCACCGCATCGACGATCGCATCGGCGGCGCTGGTGTTGACGACCAGATGGCGCTCCACCTCGAACCCGGCGAGGTACTTCGAGGTGAGCAGCTCGACGTGATCGGCGAACTCTGACTGGAGACGGGCGACCGCCTGTTCGGCGCCCTCGGTCGGGCCGGCGAGCGATCGGTCGCTGGTCATCGCGCTCAGGTCCGCGCCGCGGGCGGCGGTGTCCGTGGACTCGAGTCGCTCATAAGTCGAGCGCGCGTCGCGCGGGTGGGCGACGTGGACGGCGATGATCTGGTTACCGGCCGCGCCGAACATCCGCGCGGCCGCGGCAGCGATGTCCTCGTCGATGTCGTGGCCAGTGAGGGCGATCAGAATCCGCATGACGTTCCGTCCATTGGTGGCGCCAGATCGATGGCGCCGGTTTTCGTGGTTAGTTCAGTTCGGTTCAGCTCGGTTCGGGCACACCTGCGACTGTGCCCTCTTTGACGATCAAGACGGGAACGTTACTCCGGCGCACCACGTCTTCGGCGCAGCTACCGAGCAAGGCCTTGGCGAAGCGTGATCGCTTGCCGCGGGTTCCCATCGCGACGCCGCCGATTCCCAGTTCCTGGATCGCGGAGACGATCGCATCGGCCGGTCCAGCGTTCTCTTGGGGCCCTGCCCATTCGGGAGGGCCGGCGCTATCGGGCGGTCCTGCGCCCTCGGGAGGTCCGGGCTCGTGTTGAGCGCCGGGGTTCGCCGGATTTCCCTTGTCCTTCTGTTCCTTCGCGGGCTCAACATCCCCGTCTGGGCCGCTACCGAGCGGCGATGCGGCGGCGACCGGATCGGCTTCCGAGCTGGTGGGGGCGGGATCGCCGGGCTTTGCGTCCAGCAGCACGTCGATATCGAAGGTCAGCGGCGGATGCAGAATCGCGGTGGCGGACGCTGCCAGCTCGCCGTGAACCACGGCGCTCGGGCGGGCAGCTCGCTCTTCGGCGATGGTCGTTCCGCCGGTCCGGTCGTGGCGCGCGACGAGGGCTGTTCCGGCAGCGGTGGCGCTGACGACGCTGACGATCAGCAGCGCTGCGGCGACCGCGGCCTTCTCCATGGAGAGCGCGGTGAACGCGGCGCCGAGGCCTGCGAAGATGCCGAGGCCGAGGCGCTGTCGCACCGAGCGACGACCGTCATCCAGCGGCTCATTAAGGATCTCGGTGCGGAGCTGCTGCGTTGCCGCGGAGGGCTCGACGTTGAGCTCGCGGGCCAGCGTCTTCACGCAGAGGTCGTACCAGCGGAGCGCGCGAGCGCGGTTGCCGCGGAGTCCATGCGCCAGCATCAGCAGGCGGTAGGCATCCTCGCTGCAATCGTCCTGCCGCACGATTTCGTGGCAATGCATGATGCACGCGTCGTAGTCGCCGCGTTCCAGCGCCAGCACGGCCAGCTTGACCACCAGGTTGAGATAGAGGTCGCGGAGGTGCTGACGGCGGAGGAGCGGCCAGTCCTCGTAGGGCTCGTCCTCGAAGTAATCGCCGCGGTAGAGATCGGCGGCCTGTTCATACAACTGCAGCGCAGCATCGGCTTGACCGGCGCGCTCACTCGCGCTGCCCGCTGTCACCAACTCCTCGAAGCGTTCCGCGTCGATCTCGATCGAGGTTGCGTTCAGCAGGTAGTGGCCTTGCTCGAAACTGACGATGTCAGTGTCGACCTCGATGTGCTTGCGCAGCGCGTGAATCGCGACCCGCAGCCGGTTCGCCCCGGCGTCCGTCGCGATGCCCGGCCACAGTGCCTCGACCAGTACCTCGCGAGGGGTCGGGCGGCCGCCGCGGTCCGCCAATACTTTGAGGACCGTCAGTGGTCGTCCGCTGGCCGGCAGATCCAGGCGCTCACCGTTCAGCCGCAGCTCGAAGGAGCCGAGGCACCTGACCTCCAGCTCCGCGGCACCCTCGGCGATCCCCGTGGCCGCCTCGGCGCCCTGGACGCTTCGTTCCAGCCGGCGCACCCGCGATTCGAAGTCTTGCGTGATCTCGCGCAGCGCGGCCAGCGCCTGTCGGTACTCGCCGACCAGCGAGCTTGCGCCGGGGCGCGGTGCGCCGAATCCGGGGCGGTCCAGCACGTTCAGCTCACCTTCGCCAGGTGCACAGAACGAGCAGCGGCACGAAGGCCGAAGAACGATGGAACGGCAATCCCGTAAACCACAAGCTCTCACCTGTGGCGGCCAGTCATCCGGCGTGCTGCGGGAGCAGCCGGGGTACACGTCCAACCCGCCATTGGGACGTGTGCGCTCGCGCCATCGGAACGGACCGCCGTGCGCGTCGTTGACGCGCTGCGACGAGGATTCAGCCTCGCCGCCCTTCCCTGGCGACCTCAGTCCATTCCTCGCCACCGGACCTCATGTCCGGACACTCGGATGACGCGTCCACGTTACCGGTCGTGCAGCCAAGGCGAACAGCGGAAATCGCCGAGATATCAACAGAACGAGCGATTTCCGATCGAGTTCTTACGCCTCGGATACCGCGAGGGCCGTCATTGCTCGATACGGTGCGATCCAGACGAGATCGTGTTCGCCGTGGAGCTGGTAGGCAGATGCTGATTCGCATTCACGATGACAGTGAGCAGACAGTTCTCGCGCGTCAGGCGGAGGAGGCTTCCACGCACTGGACCCGCTTCCGCGGTCTGATGGGCCGCCGTGGACTCGAGGATGGCGGCGGCCTGGTGATCAGGCCCTGCAAGTCGATCCACATGATGTTCATGCGCTTCGCCATCGATGCCGTGTTCTTCGACAAGGAGAACCGGGTCACGCGCGTCGCACTGAACGTTCGGCCGTGGATCGGTATGGCCTGGGGCGGTGGCTCCGCGGTTGGCGTGATTGAACTCCCCAGCGGGGCGGCCGCGAAGCTCCGACCCGGCGATCGCCTGGACTTCGACGAGTGATCGCCCAGGCACCACCCCACGGCAGCGTCGAGGGCGGAACCGTCGGGGTCGCGATTGGGGTTGGTCTCCGACGCGGCATCTTCATGACGCCAATCGGCGCGCTGCTCGGCGCGGCGCTTGGACTCGCCAGCGGGGGAACCGAGACTCTGGACGCCGGCGAAGCGGCGTTGGTCATGGCCACGCTGTTTGGCTTCGGGCTGGCACCCGCACTCGCCTCGGCCGTCGTCGGTGCCCGACGCCTGAATCGCGGCGGGCGATCGATCGGTCCAGGCCTCGCGATCGGCACCCTGTTGCCGGCCGTGGTCGGCGCCGCGTGGATGGCCCTGGGAGCTGCCGGAACGTTTGCCGTCGGCTCGTTGATCGAGCTGGATGTCCAGCTCGGCGCGCTGCTGATCCTTGGGGCGGCCCTCGGCTTCGGCGGCGGCGCCGTGATTGGCCTGCTGGTCACTGCGATCCTGCGCGCAACGCGCCGGACGTCCGACGCTCCCGCTCAATAGATCCGGTTGGTCCTCGACACGCCGACGTCGGCGGGGCGCTCGCGCGACCGGCGTCGCCCCCGTAGCCTCTTCTGTGATCGCGCGGGGTAGTTCGGTCGTGTGACCGATCCCGGTTCGTTCAACGTGCGCCGGTAGCTCAGGGGATAGAGCATCAGACTTCGGATCTGAGGGTCGAGGGTTCAAATCCTTCCCGGCGTACCACTCTCTTTCACCAGCTAGCGGTCTCTTTCACCAGCTAGCTGGGCCCCGGCCGAGTGCGGTCGTGGTCGAACCCGACGCCACTAAACGCAGCACCACTGAACGCAACAGAGCCCGGCCGAAGCCGGGCTCTGTCGTTGCAATCCTCGGTCGATCGTTGGTGCCGAAGCCATCCTGATGTGGCGAATGCCACGCTCGGCGTGATCGGAAGGGGTGCGTGTGCTGGGGCTACGCCCCTGCGGGCCTAGTAACGGCGGTCGCGACCACCACCGCCGCCGCCGCCGCCGTAACCACCACCACCGCCGCCGCCGCCGTAGCCACCACCACCGCCGCCGCCGCGGGAACCGCCACGGTCTTCACGGGGGCGAGCCTCGGAAACGGCCAGGGAGCGGCCACCGAAGTCGGTGCCGTCCAGGGCCTGGATGGCCTTCGCGGCATCCTCGTTGGACATTTCAACGAAACCGAAGCCGCGCGGGCGACCGGTCTCGCGGTCGGTCGGCAGCGCGCACGAGATGACCTCGCCGTACTGACCGAACAGCTTCTCGACCTCTTCTTCAGTGGCCGAGTAGGGGAAGTTCCCCACGTAGATTCTCTGGGACATAAAACTTGAACTCCACGCCGGCACATAGCCGGCTACTTTGTCCGCCGCACTTGCGGCAAACGCTTGATGCTCAGCTGCTCGACGTGGTGTTCGGATGAGACGACCCGGGAGTGGAACTGAGGTAACAGATCTCTCGATCCGTTGAAACCATCGTACCCGACGAAGTCGATCGCCGCACAAGCCACCAGCGCTGATCCGAACAAACGAAATGCATCGCTCGGATCGATCATCACGCGGGGTCCGGAACGAACATGTATCCGTAGTTGCGGACCGTGATCAGGTGCGCCGGGCTGACAGGGTTGTCCTCCAGCTTCTGGCGGAGCCAGTGCATGTGCACATCGACGGTGCGGGTCTCGCCCGGGTAGGCATAGCCCCAGGCGGATTCCAAGATCAGGTCCCGGGAGCAGACCTGGTTCGGGTGCCGCACCAGGAAGCTGAGTAATTCGAACTCTTTCGGTGTGAGCGCGACCCGCTCGCCGTGGCGCCTCACGGTGTGGCTGCCGTCATCGACGTCGATCGACGATGGCGCTCGCTCGCCGGTTCTGCGTGGCGGCAAGGTCCGCTTGAGGTTGGCCTCTACGCGGGCGAGTAACTCGCGGATGCCGAATGGCTTGGTCACGTAGTCATCCGCGCCCAGTTCGAAGCCCGCGAGCTTGTCCGCCTCTCGTGTGCGCGCGCTGGTCACGATCACCGGCGCGGTCGACTCCCGACGCAGAATGCGCAACACGTCGAGGCCGGGAAGTCGGGGAAGCATCAGATCGAGGATGACCAGGTCGGGCTTGTTCGCGCGGAACTGATCGACGGCGTCGACGCCGTCGTCGGCGGTGTGGAGATCGTGGCCGGCCGCCTGGAGTTGATAGACCACGACATCGCGGATCGTGGGGTCATCTTCGACGACGAGGATGCTTGCCATGCGACCCCTTCGGTTCCTTCAACCACTCTGGCGCTGTTTCGTTGGCTGCTTGTTAACGCGGGTCGAGGCGCGATCGCCGAGCAGCCGGGAGGGGCGAAGGTCCCGAGGAGGAGGTCCATTTGGTCCATAGATCGAGGGGACGATTGGACCGACGATCGTGCGAGATACAAAAGGAGCAGATCGATGCGGTTCCCGAGCGTGAAGATTGCAGTCGTGGGGCTGGCGGTGATCGGTACGGTGGCGTTTGCGGCCTGCGGTGGCGGCGACGACGACGGCGATGCCACTGCCGCGGCGACCGAGACCACCGCGGCCACGGCTGCGGCAACGGAGACGGCCGGCGGCGGTGATGATGGAGTGCTCTTTGGCGGAAAGACCGCCCAGGAGTTCTACACGCTGAACTGCTCGGCGTGCCACGGTGCGGATCGGCAAGTGATCACGGGGCTCGGGCTCCCGCTGACTCCTGACGTGCTGACGGAGAGCGATGACTTCTACCGCGACACGATCACAAACGGGCGGGCCGGGACGGTGATGCCGGCCTGGAGCGACACGGGGCTGAGCACGGCGGAGATCGACGCATTGGTCCAGTTCATTCGCACGGCGCCGTAGCTCAACAGATTCCGCGTGGAATCGGCGACGCCGGCCCGAGAGGGCCGGCGTCTTTGCGTGTCGGAAGCGGCGTGCGATTCGCGTGATGGGCAAGCGAGGGAGCCCGCTGCCGCTAGCTCTGTTCGAGGACCGCGCGCAGGTCCGCCGCCATCTGCTCGAAGGTGATGATCTGGTTCATCTTGAGCAGGCGCCGACCCTCACGATCGAGGATCAACGTGTAGGCGGGGTGCCCGACGGCGTAGTTGCCCGCGGCGTCCGGTTCGCCCAGTTCGACGGGGATGCGCCAGCTGCCGAGGACCCGCTCCACCTCCGCCGGCGTACCGCTGATGCCGATGAAGCTGGCGTCGAAGACCGGGACGTAGTCGGCCATCACCTCGACGGTGTCGCGGGTGGGATCGACTGTGACCATGACGACTTGGAGGTCCTCGCGGAGGTCCTCGGGCAGGCCGTTGCGGACGCGGGCGAGGTTGCTGAGGGTGAGCGGGCAGACATCGGGGCAGTGGGTGTAGCCGAAATAGAGGGCGACGACTTCGCCGCGCTGCTCGCTGAGCGTGAATGGCGTGCCGTCCTGAGCGGTCAGCGTGAAGTCCGGCATGGTTTCGGCCGGGTCGTAGACCACGCTGGCGAAGATGTGCGGGTCCGCGGACGTCCCCCCCAGGCGATCCCAGGCGATGACTGCAGCCATGGCGATTGCGACCACGAACACCGCGATCGTCGTCCACCGAAGCCAGTCGACGTTACTCGTAGACATGGAACTCTCCCCGCATGTCCTTGCGATGGCCGTCATCGAAGAAGTAGGCGATCTGCGCGTCGTGAAAGTGGAACCGTAATTCCTCGGTCGCCCCGGGCGGCAGCGCCTGCGATTGCACCAGGAGCTCGGTACCGGCCTCGTCGGCGTAGAGGGCGAATGCGTGGACTGCGGCGCCCATGTTGATGACGTGGATCGTGACGTCGTTGTGGGGGTGGAGTGTGACCTGGAGCGGGAGCCCCGGTCCGATCGCCTGATCCGTTTCCGGGCTGCCGATCCACCCGTCGTAGAGCTGAACGGTGACCGAGGATTGACCGGCGCCGGCGGCGCCAAACTCGTTCAGCGCCTCGTCGTTGCAGGCGGCGGTCAGCGACATCAGAACCACGAGGGCACAGGTGACAGCGATGGCGCGCATCGTTCGGGCCACCTTAGATCGCGTCGTCGCGCTCAAAGCGCAGCATCGCGAGCAGCGAGGGGATCACGATCCAGGAGGCGAGCAGCGCGAGGAGCAGCGGGCGCAGTCCACGCCCGAGGTTGGTGACGAGGTAGTTGCCAGCGGGGCCGAGCGCGTCGAGCGAGCTGCCGACCTGATCGATGCTGGCGATCTTGAAGGCCTCGGCCGGGTTGAGCAGCGCGATACCGATGACGATCCGGAGATCGAGGCGTGTCGCGACGACCGTAGCCATCAGGCCCAGGTCGCCGAGGAAGAGCAATGTGACCCAGGCGAAGACGGCAACGCCGAGGGCCATGGCGCTGCGGCGCGAGAGCACGGAAATCAGGGTCCCGACCGAGTACGCCGCGAGCATCAGCAGCGCGGAGAGCGCGATCAGCCACACGAGGTCGATGGCATCGAGCGCCCCACCTCGGGCGAGTGCGAGCGCGGCCGCCGCGAAGCCGACAGCGAGCCCCACGAGAAGCGCCGCGGCGGTTCCGAGGTATTTGCCCCAGAACAGCTCCGCCGCGGAGATCGGTTGCGCCAGGTAGTAGGCGAGGAGCCCACGTTCCCGATCCGCGGCGAGTGAGATGGCGCCCGCGATCAGGCCGAAGAGCGGGACGACGAGCAGCACGACGTTGGTGAGCGCGGCGGCGGTGCGCCCGAATTGACCGGCCTCGAGGCCGGAGAGTCCGCCGGCGGAGAGATAGGACACGCCACCAGCGAGGACGGTGAAGATGGCGGCGTAAAGGACGAGCCACCAGTTGCGGAGCGCTGCCTGGAACTCCAGGCGGGCGATCAGGCCGACCGTATGCGGGCTCATCGTTGGCTCCCGATTGCTGACTCGAGGACGGCGATGCCCTCGATGAAGAGGACGTGGAGCGGCCGATCGGGGGATGCGTCGCGGACGGTGAGCCAGCCGGCGCGAGCGGTGACGTTGAGCCCCGCCGCCGCCAGCAGCGCGTGCGCGCGGGTGACATCGTCCTCGGCGACGCGGATCAGCAGGTTGTTGGTCGCACCGTCCAGGTTGCGGGCGAAGGCGTCCGCGGCCTCCTCCGCGATGACGCGACCGTCTTGCAGCGTGATGACGCGATCGGCGAAGGCGATCACCTCGTCCGCGCGGTGGGTCGTGAAGACGACGGTGGTGCCGCGGCTTCGCTTCGCGTCCAGCAGCGCGAAGATCGATTCGCGTGTCGCGGCGTCGAGGTTGGCGGTCGGTTCGTCGAGGAGCAGGAGCGGCGGATCGCCGAGGAGGGCGATGGCCAGCGCGAGCCGCTGGCGGAGCCCGCCGGAGAGTTCGTTTGGGCGCTTCTGCAGGTGATCCTAGATGCCGACGAGGATCGCGGTTGCACCCACCTCGTCAGCGGGGACGCCGCGAAGCGCGCCGAAGAAGGAGAGCAGCTCGCGAGCCGGCAGATCGGTGAGCTGCTGATCCTGGGGGACGTAACCGATTGCACGGCGGACGGCGCGCGGCTCCTCGGCGAGGTGGGCGCCATCGACGTAGACATCACCGTCATGGCGAACGACGCCGACGATGCAGCGGATGGCGGTGGTCTTGCCGGCGCCGTTGCCACCCCAGAGCGCGACCGCTTCACCACGCCGGACGGTGAGATCGAGGGCGTTGAGAACGGTGCGATCGCCGTAGCGTTTGGTGAGCCCGCGCGCGCTGAGGATGGCGCTCACGTCATCCATCGCCATCGAAGCATCCTCATCTCGTGCACGCGTCGTGCCGGCCTCGAATCCGCGCGACATACCGCGGGTGACCACAACGCCAAGTGTGAGCAACACGATGGTCACGGTCGCCAGCGGCAGGCGAGCGCTCCGTCCGGCTTCGAACCAGGGTGGAGCGAGGTTATCGGTGAGCGGGGCGGCGTCCACCACCTTGGGACTGGGCCGGAGGTTCGGGACGGCGCGGGCGGCGAAGTCTACGGCGAGTGCCGCGGGGCTGAAGTTGAAGAGCGCGAGGACGGGATCCTCGTCACGCAACGATTCAAAGAGCGACTGCGGCTCGTAGGCGAGGTCGCCGATGCCGTCGCGATCCGCGTCGTAGCCGACGTAGTCGCTCCAGTAGTTGCCACGGTCTGCGTTCCAGACGTTCCCAGCAAGATCGCCACCGCCACGGATTTCGATTTGCGTGCCATTGCGGTCGAAGCTATTGGTCAGCAGTTCGACGCGCTTCGTGTCGGGCTGGAAGGACATGCCGGCGAGGTTGAACGCGACGAGGTTGCCCGTGAATGTCGCGAACGCGTCCTGCCCATGCGGGACAGTGTCGAACGAGACTCCGATGCGATTGCGCAGCAAGACGTTGCCGGTGACGTCCAGGTTGGCGACCTCTTTGAGGCCGATGCCGTACCCGCTGGGCCCGGAGTTGTCCGTGATCAAGTTGTCGCGCACCGCGACATTCGACGAGTACATGAGGAACATGCCGACGGAGTTGTCGTGGACGTGGTTCCCGCTGACGACCATGCCGTCGTCGTACATAAAGTGGAGGCCGTAGCGCCCATCGGAGATGACGTTGTCCTTGACCACGGCGTCGTTGGAGAACCAGAGGATCACATCCCTGGTGCGTTCAACGCGATTCTCGATGAAGCGGGCGCCGACGCTGTACCAGGCGCGCAACCCATCGCCGCGCGAGTGGACATCCAGGTAGTCGTAACCGGTGACGTGGTTGCCCTGGATCAGCGCGTGGTCTCCGCGCTTCACGAACACGCCGAACAGTACGTCGTGGATGTCGTTGTCGCGGACGGTGACGCGTGGCTGTAGCACGGTGACGCCGGCGTGCTCCTGGTAGAGCACGCGCCCGGAACGGCGGAGTTCGAAGCCCTCGAGGGTGACATCGGGCGCGTCGATCGTCACGACGTCGCCAAGACCGCCGCCATCGATGACGGCGCCGGCTTCGCCGCGGATCGTGACGGACTTGTCGATCAGCAGCGCGGGGTGCACGCCGCCGTGAACGAGGATCGTGTCGCCGGGCTGGGCAACGGCCAGCGCCTCGGGGATCGAGGTGTAGGGCCCGTCAGCTGAGACGAGCAGGATGACCGCGACGAGCGCGGCGATCACGGTCAGGCGCCTGCCATGGTGAGACGGTCGGCGGCGCGCTCGCGTCGAACGCGCACGACAGTGGAGATGACGAGGAGCACCGAACCGAGGAAGGCCATGCCAAAGCCGATCTCGTAGAAGGAGAACGTGGTGAATTGGCCGACGCGACCCGGTCCGATGAGGGTGGGTGTGAATTCATCGAAGGCGTTCGAGAGTGCCGCAGTTGGATCAAGAGTGTGTCCGAAGTCATACAACCAGTAGTAGAGATCCGCGGTGAAGACCACCGGGTAGGCGATGGCCGGAAGCGCGAAGAGCCAGAACCGACGCCGGCGGATCGCGGCAAGTGCGGCAAGGCCGGCCATCGCGGGAATGGCGTAGATGGAGATGCTGAGTTCCAGCTTCCCGCCCTCGGCGAGCGGGCGCATGCCTATGTAGTGGTTGAGGCCGTCGATTTCGCTGACATCACCGGCGACGTCGCGGATCCCGATGCTCGCCTCCAGGCCCCGCGGGTACTGCGGTGCGTTGAGCTTCAGGCGCCAGTACGGGAAGAAGATCGATGCAGTGATGAGCAGGGCGGCAGCGATCGGGAACCAGCGGTCCCCGTACACCGCGATCCAGCGTCTGGTTGGAGCCCAGGCGGACCGACGGAGCGTGCCGGCCGCTGTTCGCAGGCCCTCAAGTGGGCGGGCGAGTCCACTTCGGACGTCCGTCATGTCCATATCGCTCTCTCTTTCCTGTGGCCCCGGAGGCGGGGGGCTGTTCCGCCTCCGGGGCGCTCGGCCCGGCTCCCACCATGGGTGGGAGGGGGAGAGAGCCGAAGCCCTCGCCCCCAGGCCTCGATTCGAGCGCAGTCGAATCCTGCTGTTGTTCGTGGGTCCTTTCGCTATGGCTCGATCAGCAGGTGTCCCATCATCTCCAGGTGCAGTGCCGAGCAGAACTCGGTGCAGTAGAAGTTGAAGACACCAGAGTTCTTGGCTTCGAACTCGAATGTCGCCGCTTCACCGGGCTCAAGGCTCAAGGTGATGTTGTGTCCCGGCAGCGCGAACCCGTGCGTGGCGTCGTAGGCCCGCTCGATGTTCGTGATGTGCCAGGTGACCTTGTCACCAGCCTTGATCTCGACGTTCTCCGGAGTGAAGTGACTCCGAATCGCGGTCATCCAGATCTCGACGTTGTTGCCGTTGCGCTCCACGCGTTCCTGTCCAGGGAGCGCAGCGTTCGGGTCGACCGCACCGGTGTGCGGATCCCAGCCGATCTCCGGGTAGACCTCCCAGGCCTGCAGCTTGTCGGCCTTGATGATCTGCGCGTAGTGCGGTTCACCGACACCCATGGCCATGTCGTAGATCACCTGCGGCGTCTCGATCGAAATGTCGAGTAGCTGGAGGTTCTGCGGCAAGAGCGGCCCAACCGTGGTGAAGCGGTCCGTGGCCCATTTGTTGAGCGAAACCAGGTAGTTGCCGTCCGGAGACACGGTGTCACCCTCGGCGGCCGCGATGTGGCCGACGTTGTATTGGGTGGGCGTGGTCGAGATCAGCTCCCAGGTGTCGCCGAAGCGCCACTTGGAGACCGCGTTGTCCAGGAAGAGGCTGGTGTAGGCGATGCCGTTACCAGCGAACTGGGTGTGTAGCGGCCCAAGGCCAACTTCGATCTGTGCTTCCATCACCTCGTCGAAGGGGAGGATGCGGATGCCGTACGGATCCGGGTCACCGGAGCCGGCACTGATCGCAGCCTGAATCTTCGCGAACGAGTAGCCCGTAATCGTCGGGTCCAACTTGCCAGAGACGATCACGAACTTGCCATCCGGGGTGACGTCCGAACCGTGAGGGCTCTTCGGTTCCGGCACCAGGAAGAGCAGGTCTTCAGCGATGGCGGTGTCCGTGGTGATGTAGGGCATGCCGTTGAAGGTCTCGGTGTTCGCCGCGTTTGAGGCGATTTCCGCAGCCTTCTCCCAGTTGATCACGTGGAGGAAGTCCGTGTCGTTCTGGGAGACGCCAACCTCGAAGGGCGGGTTGCCGCTCTCGATGCCACCGGTCGCGCGCTCGGAGTTGAGCGAGCCACAGAAGAGCCATCCGGCGGAGTCGAGCTTGCCGACGTCACAGAGGTCCTGCCAGTACGGCGGGAGCTCCATGCCGAAGGACCGACTCTCGTCGATGCGGCCAGCCTCCCGGTCGAACTTCCAGAACATGATGTAGCCGCGGTACACCTCGTTGTACTGGTCCAACGGGGCGTAGGCGCCACCGATCGGGTGGGCGTACTGCGGGCCCTCGATCACCCATTCGGTGTCCGGGGTCACGAAGGTGCCGCCGTGGTCGATCGTCGAGAAGGGGTTTTTGACGATCTGCTTCGTCTCGAAGTCCTTCAAATCGATTACCCCGACGCGGGCGCCGGCCTTGTCATTGATGAACAAAAACTGGCCGTCGTAGTCGCCGGCAGTTTCCGACAGTGCGGGGTGGTGCGTGTCACCCCAGCGGATCTCCGTGTCATTGAAGTTCCCGGCATCCAAGGTCGCTTCGGTGGCCGACCCGCCGATGCCGTAGCCCTGCCACGCCTCCGGCGTGAAGACAGCGATGCTCTTCAGCAGACGCATCGACGGGATGCCGATCGCGAAGACCGAACCGGAGTGTCCGCCAGACGCGAACATGACGTAGTCGTCGCGTCCACCCGACGGCACGAATGTCTTCAAGGCGGCTTGAACGTCCGCGTCAGTGAGGCCGCGGTCCTTTGCGATTTCCTGCGCCGATCCAGTCAATCCGCCGCTGTCGTCATCCCCGCCAGTGCAGGCATAGAGCGACAACGCCGCGATTGCGGTGAGTCCAACCAGCAATAGTCGCTTCATCCGGTCCTTCCGTTCCCATTTCGACCCGATCGGGCTTGTTCGATCCGATCGACTTCTTGCGTACTCAACGTTGATCGGATTGGTCTGTGAACGAAGGGACAAACGTCTGGTGATGGACGTGACCTCCGTCCCGGACGGCGTGGGTTGGGTCATCGCGTAGGGAGTTGTGAGGGGGAGGTTCGGCTTCGAGCGTCGGCTCGGCGGCCAGCGATCGTTATAAGAGACGGGCGGAGGGCTCGAGGCGTCGCGTTTGGGCGGCAGTCAGGGGATAATCAGAATCATGACCCTCGACAACGATGAACGGCACGTGGCGACGTTGCGAGACGTGGCCGCTGAGGCGCGGGTGTCGATCAGTACCGCCTCGCGCGCGCTGACCGGCAGCCGGCCGGTCAGCCCGGATCTCAGCCAGCGCGTCAGCGAGGCGGCCGAGCGGCTCAACTACCGCGCGAACGTCGGCGCGCGCAGCCTGCGGTTGTCGCGGACGCTGACGATCGGTGTGCTCTTCGAGCGGATGGATGGTCCGGTTTACCTGGACATCCTGAGCGGGCTGACGGCTGCGGCGGACGCGATTGGGTATTCCGTGATCGTGGCCAATGCGGACGGGGACATCGAGCATTCGCGGCGATACGTCCAGCGGCTCTACGAGCGACGTGTCGATGCGTTGATGCTCTCCGGACTGCGGGCCTCGCTGCGCCCGGATCTGGAGCCCTTCGTGCGCGCCGGTGTGCCGACGCTGGGCCTGTTCGGCCGTGAGCGCGAGGTGCGCGATATCCCGGTCGCGATCACGCCCCAGGTGGCGCCACTGACGGAAGGGATGCGCCGGTTGCGCGCCCTGGGTCACCAGCGTGTGCTGTACCTGGAGAACATCGGGAGCCTGTCCAACCGCTGGCGGTACGTTGAGTCGGCGGCGCGAGAGGCGGGGCTGGAGCCGGTGCGGTGCCCGGTGGTATTCAATCTCTCACCCACGGAACTGCACGAGGCACTGGCGACGATCCTGGAAGCGGAATCGACGGCGACGGCGATCTTTGCGCACAGCCGCCACGTCGCCGGGCTGAATCGTGCCATGCGGGAGCGCGGCGAATCGATCCCGCGAGACCGTTCCGTGGCGACCTTCACGGATTCTCGCTACACGGTGGGGCTCATGGATCCGCCGCTGTCGTCGATCAATGTGGACACGGTGGAGTTCGGGCGACGCGCGTTGGCGATCGTCGAATCGTGGATGAACGGGAAAGCGCCCGAGAACATCACGTTGCTGGATCTCGCCGAGTGGCATGAGACCGGTTCCGTCGGAGTTGCCCCCCCGCGCTAGTGCTCGCCCCCGCCCCTTCGGGGCCTGGTGTTCGCCTGATTCCGTCAGTGGTGTAGTTTCAGCCGGTTCAGACCGCGCCCCCTGGCTGCGTTCCGCGGCCACGGTGGCGTGACTCACGGTTGATGACGAGGAGCACCCATGCGCGGCAATGACGCGATCGCCCAGATCCTGAAAGCGGAGGGTACGGAGTACCTCTTCTGCTTCCCCGACAACCAGCTCATCCACGCGGCGGCTGCCGCGGGTATTCGACCGATGATGTCGCGCACCGAGCGGGCGACGGTGAACATGGCGGACGGCTACACCCGGATGTTCAACGGACGACGCAACGGGGTCGTCGTCACGCAGGCCGGTCCGGGCATCGAGAACGCCTACGGCGGTATCGCACACGCGTACTCGGACGGCGTCCCGATCCTCGTGATCCCCGGCGGGACCGCACGAGGGCGCCAGGGCTCCCACCCGGACTTCAGCGCACCGGCGAACTACGCGGGCGTCACCAAGTGGGCGACGCAGATCAACCAGACAGAGCGCATCCCCGAGATCATGCGACGCGCCCACACCTTCCTGCGCGCCGGTCGCGGTGCGCCCGTCCTGCTGGAGGTGCCCAGCGACGTCGCGATGGAGGAGATGGGCGACGCCGCCATCGAGTACCGGACGGTGCAGGCACATCGCAGCGCGGGTGATCCCGCGGACGTGAAGTCCTCGGTGACGGCGCTGCTCGCCGCGAAGAAGCCGATGATCTTCGCCGGGCAGGGCGTGCTCTGGGCGGAGGCGACCGATCAGCTCGTTGAGCTGGCGGAGCTGTTGGACGCACCGGTCGCGGTGACGAACTCCGGGAAGAGCGCGTTCCCGGAGAACCACCCGCTCGCCCTCGGCGCCGCCGCCAACACGAAGACGAAGATGGCGCGGCACTACCTCGATGCGTCGGACGCGGTCTTCGGCATTGGCGCGAGCTTCACGACGAACCTGGCGTCCTCCGCGATCCCGCGCGGCAAGGTGATGGTGCAGTCGACGGTCGACGAGCTGGACCTGAACAAGGACCACCACCTGGATCACGCGATCATCGGCGACGCCCAGCTCGTACTGGCGCAGATGATCGCGGAGGTCAAGGCGCAGGCCGGCGACGACGGCAAGCGCGGTGGCCCCGCGGCCGCCGAGGTGAAGCAGGTGAAGGACGAGTTCATGGAGGAGTGGATGCCGCTCCTCACCTCGGACGAGCAGCCGCTGAACCCGTACCGAATCATGCACGACGTGATGCACGCGGTGGACCTCGACAACACGACCGTGACGCACGACTCGGGACACCCGCGTGACCAACTCATCCCGTTCTGGGAGCCGACGGTGGCGCGTGGTTACCTCGGCTGGGGCAACTCGACACAGCTCGGCTACTCGCTCGGGTTGGTGCTCGGGGCGAAGCTGGCCGCGCCGGAGCGGATGTTCATCAACTTCATGGGTGACGCCGCGATCGGCATGGCTGGCATGGACCTCGAGACCGGGGTGCGCCTCGGGATTCCGGTGCTGACGATCGTGCTGAACAACCAGGTGCTGTCGGGGTACCCGGCCCGCTACCAGACCGCCGTTGAGCTATACGGCTTCACGGAGCTGTACGGGGAGTATGCGAACGTCGCGACCGCACTCGGCGCCTACGGCGAGCGAGTGTCGGACCCCTCGGAGATCGTGCCGGCGCTGCGGCGTGCGGAGGCGGAGATGGCGAAGGGGCGGCCCGCGCTGCTGGAGTTCATGACGAAGGAAGAGAACACGCTGGCCCGCTACCCAGCCCCCTAAGGGGGCCTTCGGCCCTCGATGACGCTTCGCGCCTCGGGGGCGTGGCGGGGGTGCGGACAAGCGGGGTGGTTGAGGTGATGAGAGCGCGGGTGCGGCGGTGCTTGCGGAGTGAATCGACCCGCCTGGCCCGCGCGGAGCCCTAGTCGCTCGATCGTCCCACGCGCGCGGCGCCCAGCAGGGTCGGTACGGATGCTGCGCCTCGCCAGTGCGCCCGATCGAGGCTCCGTTTGGAGGCGCGAAGCGTCATCGAGGGCCGAAGGCCCCTAGCCGGTTTCGGCGGTGAGGCTGGCTGCGGTGATGCCGGCGACGGCGGCGGCTTCGTCATTGTCGGAGTTATCGCCGGAGACGCCGACGGCTCCGAGGAGTGCGCCGGAGCCGTCGCGGACGAGCACGCCGCCGGGGACGGGGATCATCCGGCCGCCGAAGGCGCCGTTGACTGCCTGCACGAAGAACGCCTGCTGCTGGGCGCGCTCGAAGAGCGCCCGTGAGCCGACGCCCATGCCGAGGGCGCCATAGGCCTTGCCGTCGGCGACCTGGAACCGGAGGTTGGATGCGCCGTCTTCGCGCTCGAAGGCGACGGCGTGACCGCCGGCATCGAGCACCAGGACCGCGAGCGGGTTCATGTTGGCGGAGCGCGCGTGGGCGAGCGCGGCGGTAACGATCTGGCGCGCCTGGTCGTGTGAGATCGAGGGCATGCGTGGCTCCTTCGCCTGGGGGAGAGTCGGGCGGTGCGCCGGCCCTCGAGAACCGCGACGGCCTCGAGGAGCGGCGCTAGTCGCCGCCGAGTTCAGCTTTTCGCAGCCGGCGGCGTTCGTGGAGGATCGGCTCAGTGTAGCCGGAGGGTTGTTCGCGGCCCTCGAGGACGAGCGCGAGTGCGGCCTCGAAGGCGTGTCCGTCGAAGTCCGGCGCCATCGGGGAGTAGAGCGGGTCGGCCTCGTTTTGGCGATCAACCACGGCGGCCATTCGTTCGAACGCGGCGCGCACGGTGGCCTTGTCGACGACGCGGTGGTGCAGCCAGTTGGCGATGTGCTGCGAGGAGATGCGGCAGGTCGCGCGGTCTTCCATCAGGCCGACGTCGTGGATGTCGGGGACGGTCGAGCAGCCAATGCCCTGATCGATCCAGCGAACGGTGTAGCCAAGGATGCCCTGCGCGTTGTTCTCGATCTCCTCGCGGATCTCGTCGGGCGACCAGTCGGTGCTTGCTGCGACGGGGATGTGGAGGAGATCGTCAACCGTCGCACGTCGACCGCCCGCCGCGATCTCGGCCTGCCTCGCGAGTACGTCGACGCGCAGGTAGTGCGTGGCGTGGAGCGTCGCGGCGGTGGGTGAGGGGACCCAGGCGCAATTCGCGCCGGCCTGGGGGTGGCCGATCTTCTCCTTGAGCATCCGCGCCATCTCGTTGGGTGACGCCCACATGCCTTTGCCGATCTGCGCGCGACCGGGGAGGCCACAGGCGAGACCGATGTCGACGTTCCAATCCTCGTAGGCCGTGATCCACTGTTCGGCGCGCATGGCGGTCTTGCGGACCATCGGGCCCGCCTCGATCGAGGTGTGAATCTCGTCGCCGGTGCGATCGAGGAAGCCGGTGTTGATGAAGGCGACACGAGACTTCGCGGCGCGAACGCACTCCTTGAGGTTCAGCGTGGTGCGCCGCTCCTCGTCCATGATTCCGAGCTTCACGGTGTTCGGCGCGAGGCCGAGGACCCCCTCGATGTGGGTGAAGACATCGTTGGTGAAGGCGACCTCAGCCGGGCCGTGCATCTTCGGTTTGACGACGTAGATCGACCCGGCGTGCGAGCTGCGCGGGCCGTCCGACTTCGCGATGTCGTGCATCGCGCAGAGCACCGTCACCATCGAGTCGAGCAGTCCCTCGGGGATCTCGGTTCCGCCGTTGTCGAGGATGGCGTCGGTGGTGGTGAGGTGCCCGACGTTGCGGACGAGCATCAGCGAGCGGCCCTGCAGTGTGAACGGCGCGCCATCCGGCGAGGTGAAGGCGCGATCGGGTGCGAGGGTGCGGATGAAGGTGGCGCCATCCTTGGTGACCCGCTGGGTGAGATCGCCGCGGTTGAGGCCCAGCCAGTTGTGATAGGCGAGCGTCTTGTCCTCCGCGTCGACGGTGGCGACGGAGTCCTCGCAATCCATGATTGCGGTGACGGCGGACTCGACGACGACGTCCGCGATCCCCGCGCGGTCCGTGCGCCCGACCTCGTGGTCGCGATCGATCACCAGCTCGACGTGGAGATTGTTGATGGCGAGGAGCACGGACGCAGGCGTACCTGCCACCCCCGTGAACCCGACGAACTGCCGAGGATCACGCAGATTGACCGCTCCAGCGCCTGGCATCGTGACGGCGAGGTGACCGGCGACGACGGCATAGGCCTCGGCGTTTGCGTGCGAACCGGAGGCGAGCGGCGCGACGTCATCCAGCAACGCGCGCGTCCAGGCGATCACGCGTGCGCCGCGCTCCGGGTCGTACGCGCCCGCGGACGGCGTGTCACCGAGGGCGTCAGTGCCGTACAGCGCGTCGTAGAGGGAGTTCCAGCGGGCGTTCGCGGCGTTGATCGCGTAGCGGGCGTTGGTGATCGGAACGACAAGCTGCGGTCCGGGGATGTGGGCGATCTCGTCGTCGACGTGCTCGGTGTCGATCGAGAAATCCGGGCCCTCCGCCTGGAGGTAGCCCGACTCCTCGAGGAAGGCGCGGTACGCCGCGGGATCGAAGTCCGCGCCCTGGTGGCGCCGGTGCCATGAGTCGATGGCGCCCTGTAGCTCAGAGCGTCGATCGAGCAATGCACGGTTACGCGGGGCGAAGGTGTGGATGAGATCGGCGAGGCCCTGCCAGAACGTCGTCGCGTCGACCGCCAACCCCGGGAGCGCTTCCTTTTCGATGAAACGGTGCAGAACCGGCGCGACCGCGAGCCCGGCGAGTTGGACTCGTTCGGTGGGGTTGTTCATGGCGAGGCTCCCTCTGTTGGGCCGCACTATAGCGATTATCACGGTTCTGACGGTGAGCTGACGGAGCGGGGTCCGTATGATCGGCCCGCCTCGCCTCGCACGGAGTGGATGGAG
This sequence comes from Chloroflexota bacterium, assembly GCA_027593235.1. GTDB lineage: Bacteria > Chloroflexota > Dehalococcoidia > UBA2979 > UBA2979 > UBA6627. The sequence goes on along the minus strand of JAQCIU010000008.1, from coordinate 25,969 downwards.
CAGCCAATGACCACGCTACCGACCCGACCGCTCGGCAAGACGGGCCTGCAGATCTCCGAGATCGTCTTTGGCGCCGGCGCCGTGGGCGGCGGAGTCTTTCGAGGTGAGCGCGACGAGCGCCTCGAGACGGTGCGGCATGCACGCGACGGCGGCAGCAACTGGATCGACACGGCACCCGGCTATGGCAACGGCCAGTCGGAGGAGAACCTCGCCTGGATCCTGCGGGACCTCGACTGGCAGGGCGGGTTCAAGGGATCGACGCAACGAGTTGGTGAGCACCAAGGTTCTTGGGGAGCTCGTCAAGGAGGGCGTCGATGGGGAAGCAGTTGTCTCCGGAGCTGGAGCGGGAGGTCAGGCGACTCGCTGGCAGAGGTCACACCCTGCGCGAGATCGGGTCGATGGTCGAGCGTTCGAGACACGCCGTCAGCAACGTGCTCAGGCGCGAGCCGGTCGCACGCGGCGCGACGGCGTGGGACCCCTCGCCGGCACGTCTATCGCTGGGCGAGCGCGAAGAGATCCGCGCCGGTCTGGAGCGGGCGGAGTGCTTCACGCTGATTGCCAGGCGCATCGGACGAGCCGCATCGACGGTCTCGCGTGAGGTCGCGGCGAATGGTGGCCGGGCCGGCTATCAGGCCTGGCGCGCGCATGGCCGTGCCGCAGCACAGGCCCGACGCCCAAAGCGGCCGAAGCTGGCCCACCCGCCGCTCGCGACGCAGGTGACGGCGTGGCTGGAAGCGTGGTGGTCACCTGAAGCGATCGCGCTGCGCTTGCGGCTCGAGTTCCCCCACGATTCGATGATGTGGGTGAGCCACGAGACGATCTACCTGTCGTTGTTTGTGCAGGGGCGCGGAGAACTACGTCGCGAGCTGCACCGCTGTCTACGCAGCGGACGCGCCAGGCGTCGTCCGCGTAGCCGCCTCGAGACGCGCGGCAAGATCGCCAACATGGTGATGATCTCCGAGCGTCCCGCCGAAGTCGCAGACCGCGCCGTGCCTGGCCACTGGGAGGGTGACCTCATCATGGGGGCGGGCAACCGCTCGGCCGTGGGCACGCTGGTCGAGCGCACCACGCGCTTCCTGATGCTGCTGCACCTACCCGACGGCCGCTCAGCCGAGCAGGTCAGCGAGGCGATGCAGCAGGCGATCACGACGTTGCCTGAAACGCTGCGCCGCACGATCACCTGGGATCAGGGCAAGGAGATGCTGCGCCACGCGCAGTTCACCATCGACACCGGGATCCAGGTCTACTTCTGCGATCCGCACAGCCCGTGGCAGCGCGGCTCCAACGAGAACACCAACGGCCTGCTGCGCCAGTACCTCCCCAAAGGAACCGACCTATCGGTGCAGACCGCCAAGGACCTCGCCAGGATTGCGCGCAGTCTCAACAACCGCCCGCGCAAGACGCTCGGCGCCATGACACCATCAGAGAAGCTCACCGAGCTGCTTGCGCTGACCGCTTGAATCCGCCGAGGGAAACAGTACCCAGGTCGGCGGCATCACACCTCCGTGCCGGCAGCGGGCTCTGTCCGCGCGCTGGTGCCTCCTCTATTGTCGGCACTCAGTGAGGATTGCGTTAGCCGTTCACCGCTAGCCGTTTGGCGGCGCCAGCGTCTCCGCGAACCAGTCGCGCACGAGGGTACGGACGTCCTCGCGGCCCTGGCGGAGACCGCACCGGCCCGAAGGGGGGACGGGCCTCGGACGGCGGAGAACCCCCGCGCTACGGCCTTCCAGACGATTGCCGACTGATCGCGATTTTGGCGGCCTCCTGCCGCATGATTCGCCGATCGGTCCAAACGAACAGCAGATTCGCCAAGCCCAGAATGGAGAGTGAGAGAAGCAATCGCCCTACGCCCCATTGCGCGGTATCGCGGAGCACACCGGCGAAGCTGAAGTCGAACAGCAGCAAGGCCACGAGGGTGGCCCACCATCTGTTCACGCCACGGAGCGGGTAGGCCGTGGAGAAGATCCAGACCGGGAGCGCGGCCCCACGCAGCCATGCCAAATCCCGTAGCCATATCACCAGCGCCAGCGAACCGAGGCCGAGCAGCGCGAGCAGGACCAGCCGTCGCATGCCGATGGCTGGGGTCAGTCTTTCCTGCGCCTGAGTGCGATGGGTGAGGTTCGAGTCAGCCACGACGGGAGTCTACCGTTAACGTCTCCGCGAACCAGTCGCGGACGAGCACCCGCACGTCCTCCCGCCGCTGGCGGAGGGAGTGGGTGGCGCCCTCGAGGAGTTCGAGGCGCTTCGGGTTGCCGGCGAGGCGGTAGAGCTGGCGCGAGAGCGCCGGCTTGAGGCGGTCGTCGGCGAGGCCGTGGATCAGGAGCAGCGGGCGCGGGGCGACCGAGGCGACGCGCTCGGCGCCGGCGGTCTGGGTGGCGAGGGTGACGACGCTGGCGATCCTCGGTTGCCGCGCGGCGGCCTCGATGGCGACGGCGCCGCCGAAGGAGTGGCCGAGGACGCCGATCCGCTCGATGCCGCGCGCGAGCAGCGCGTCGACGCCGGCGAGGAGGTCGTGGACGCCTTCCTCGATGTCGCCGGGGAACTGGTGGATGCGGAAGTCGACGCGGAGGGTGGCGATGCCGAGCACGGCGAGGTCTTCGGCGAGCGTGGGGTAGAGCGCCTCGGCAGGACCGTCGAGGCCGCCGTCACCTCCGCCGACCATGACCACGCCCCTCTTCGGGGGCTTGTTGGTCCTCGGAGGGTCGTTGGTCCTCGACAGCCCCGGGTCTGCGACCGCATTCCTCGGAAGTGGCGCGGGCACCTCGGGGAGGGTCAGGGCGCAGTGGATGGAGCCGCGGGGGGAGGGGATGGTGAGGAGCGCGGGGGAGGCCGTCATTGGACCCATGGTCGCCGATCCGCGGCAATGGAGTCCCGAACGGGAGCCTCAGGGATTGAATGCCCGCCACTGGGCGCTGAGCCGGCGATACCAGAGTGCGTGACCGCCAAGACCGATGACGGCAACGCTGATCGCGACGATGACGGCGATCCGGTACCCGCCGGAACCAGTGACAACACCGACGGCGAGAAGCACGAGCAGCGTCACGACCAACACGACTGCGCCAGCAATCGCCGCGCCGGTCTTGATAGGCAGCTTCTCCAGGAGCCAGAGCCCGGTGCGCTTTACGACTTCGTATACGGACGCCCTGAGGACCTGATGGAACCGGGCGGCCGCAAGCGCGATGAGACTGGCGCCGGCGATCGATTGCGCAACCCAGTTCGCGACAATCCCCGAGGCCGATGAGATGGCGCTCGCTACCGCCACGATGATCCCGAGAATCAGGAGGTCCGGGCCGTACGAGCCGAAGAACTGACTGATCGGTCCGATCGGCGACTTACTGCTGTTCATCGGCCCTCACCTCGAATCTGACGATGCCCGGCCAGCGGAACGATAGACACGCGATCGAAATTACACTCGCAATACCCCGGCAGTCATCCCTTCGAAGGGGAGGTGGATCGATGGCACCAAGGAAACTCGTGGTCCTCTGCGATGGAACCTTCAATGATTCGTCAGACGACACCAACGTGTTCCGCTTCAAGAACGCGCTCTCCCGGGAGGGGCAGGTCGTCTACTACGACGAAGGCGTGGGGGTGACCGAGGAGGGGAACCGGAAGGGGTGGTTCGGGCGCACGGTTGACTCGCTGATGGGCGGCGCGTTTGGGTCGGGCCTCTCGATGAATGTGCAGCAGGGCTACCGCTGGGTGTGCGAGCACTACGAGGACGGCGACGAGCTGTACTTCCTGGGGTTCAGCCGGGGCGCATTCACGGCGCGGTCGACGGTCGGAATGAGGGGATCATCAGGCTCGCGGATCCGCCCTCTCGGACCCGGATCAGCGGCGTTACCCTTAATGCGTGCCAGACAGCCAGATCATGCACCAGGTTCGGACGCTGCCGGAGAAGCCGGGCGTCTACATCATGCGCGACGCCGCTGACGATGTGATCTACATCGGGAAGGCGACGAACCTGCGGTCGCGGGTGCGATCGTACTTCGGGTCTTCGAGGAGTCTTGAGCCGAAGGTGCGGGCGCTGGCGGAGCGTGCTCGGAAGATTGAGCACGTGGTGACGCGGAACGAGGCGGAGGCGCTCCACCTCGAAGCGACGCTGGTGAAGCGGCATCAGCCGGTGCACAACGTTCGACTGAAGGACGACAAGCACTACCCGTACCTGAAGGTGGATGTGCAGAGCGCCTGGCCGCGCGTGACGATTACCCGTCGCGTCGAGACGGACGGGGCGCGCTACTTCGGCCCGTATGCGTCGGCGGGGTCGGTGCGGCGGACGTTGTCGGTGGTGAAGAAGCTGTTTCCGTGGCGCTCCTGCACGAAGGAGATCACGGGGACGGACCCGCGGCCGTGCCTGGACTATTTCATTCAGCGCTGCATCGCGCCGTGCACGGCGTACTGCACGAAGGAGGAATACGAGGAGGTGATCGCGGAGACGATCCTGTTCCTGGAGGGGCGCTCCGACGAGGTGCTGCGGCGCGTGGTCGCCGACATGGAGCGGGCTTCCGAGGACCTATCGTTTGAGCGCGCGGCGCGGTTGCGCGATCAGGCGGAGGCGATCCGACGGGTGACCGAGCGCCAGCAGATGGCGTCGACAAAGCCGATGGACGCGGACGTGTTCGCGCTGTCCCGGCAGGGCGACGAGACCTGTGTGCAGGCGTTCTTCGTACGCGGCACGGTGGTGGCGGACACGGACTCATTCATGATGGACGGGACGATGGACGCCAGCGACGGTGAGGTGCTGGGGGCGTTCCTGGCGCAGTTCTACGAGTCGGCGACCTACGTGCCTCGGACGTTGCTGTTGTCGAACGTGCCGGACGACCGCGACGACCTGGAGGTGATGCTGCGCGAGCGGCGGCAGGGCGCGGTGGAACTGGCGGTGCCGGAGCGCGGCGAACGTCGAGGGCTGGTCGCGACCGCCGAGGAGAACGCGCGCGAGGCGCTGACGATGCACCACGCGCGCTGGATCGCCGATCGCGACAAGACGGCGAGCGCGCTGGAGTTGCTGCAAGAGCAGCTCGATTTGCCGAGCCAGCCTCGGCGAATCGAGTGCTACGACATCTCGACGATCCAGGGGACGAGCACGGTCGCGTCGATGGTGGTGTTCGAGAACGGCGTGCCGGCGACGAGCGAGTATCGCCGGTTCCGGATCAAGACGGTCGAGGGGCAGGACGACTTCGCCTCGATGAAGGAAGTCCTCGGGCGGCGCTTCAAGACGATCGCCAAGCGTCGGAAAGACGCGCGCGCGATCGAGACCGCCGCCGAGGCGCACGCGGTGGGCGCTCTCCTGACAAGCGCGGACGAGGACGGGTCGAGCGAGGGCGACACGCCGGCGATCGTGCCGGTCGACGCCGTGATCGAGCTGCCGATGGCCTCGGAAACGGCGGCGGCGCCGATCGCGCCAGACCTCGAGGACGCCGAGCTACCCGAAGAACTACCGGACGACGCGTCGCCGTGGGACGCAGTGCCGGACCTCGTGATTATCGACGGCGGCAAGGGGCAGCTCGGCGCGGTCCTCGATGTGATGCGCAACCTCGATCTGCCCGACGTGCCGGTCTGTGGGCTGGCGAAGCAGCACGAAGAGATTTTCGTGAAGGACGTGTCGGAGCCGATCATGCTGCCCCGGGACTCGGAGGCGCTGTACCTGGTGCAGCGGATCCGCGACGAGGCACACCGCTTCGCGATCACCTATCACCGGCAAGTCCGCGGCAAGAAGGCGACGCAGTCGATCCTCGACACGATTCCGGGGATCGGGCCGAAGCGGAAGCGCGCGCTGCTGCGCAAGTTCGGCTCGGTGAGGGGCATTCGGGAGGCGACAGTGGACGAGGTCGCCTCGACGTTGGGGTTCACGACCAGCCTGGCGGAGACGGTGAAACGCTCTCTGTGATCGCCGGTCTGACGGCCTCGGCGACGCGGCGTCCGTCGTAAGGGCGGACCAGATGGCAATGGACGCGATCGATCGATTGATCCTCGAGGTTTCGCGGGAGGTACGCGATCCGGCGGTGCTCAGCGCACTGCGCGCGGTGCCTCGCGATCGCTTCGTGCCGCCCTCGCTGCGCCAGCACGCCTGGGAGGATCGGGCGCTTTCGATCGGGCACAGCCAGACGATCTCGCAACCGACGATCGTGGCGGTGATGACGGAGGCGGCGGCGCTGTCCTCGACCGATCGGGTGCTGGAAATCGGGACGGGGTCGGGGTACCAGGCGGCGGTGCTGTCACATCTGGCACACGAGATCGTCAGCGTGGAGGTGGTGGACGCGCTGCGCGAGGGAGCGGCGGAGCTGCTGCGGGACCTCGGGATCGACAACGTGATCGTGCTGGCCGCCGGGGCCGAACTGGGCGCGCCGGAGCGCGGGCCGTACGACGCGATACTCGTAACGGCGGCGGCGCCAGAGCTGGCGCCACCGCTGATCGACCAGCTCGCCGAAGGCGGTCGCATGGTCGCGCCGATCGGAAGCCGCGATGCGCAGGAGTTGGTGGTGGCGACGAAGCACGGAGCGCGGCTGGAGCGACGCTCGCTGGGAGGCTGCCGGTTCGTCCCGCTGCGCGGTGAGTACGGATTCGAGGACTGACGCTCGTATCACCGAAGTGCGCTCGCGGTGATGATCCATCACGTGGACGTTAATTAGACGCGGACCTACCGGCTCCGATATATGTAAACCAGTGAAGGCACTCCCCCCGCCGGTCGCCGCACTGAGCGCCGGACAGTTAGAGTCGCGTCGAGCCATGGATGGCGACAACGCGTGGGGTGGGGGCTCAGTTCGGAGGACCCCGTGCAGGACCGCGTGGAAGACTTTTTCCACTACCTCTCCGCAGAGCGTGGCTCCTCGAAGAACACGATCGACGCCTACCGCAACGACCTCACCGGGTTCTCCCGTTTCGCGCTGGAACGTCGATCCTCGACGTTGCTTGAGGGCGCCCGAAACGGTTCGAAGGACGGCACCGGGACCGGGCGCATCAGCACGACGATCGACGCGAAGGCGATCGATCGTCAGCTCGTCGTCGACTACCTGGCGGATCTGAACCGGCGCGAATACGCGAAGGCGACGGTGGCCCGCAAGGTCGCCGCGGTGAAGTCGTTCTGCGCGTTCCTGCTGGATGGCGGCGACCTCACCACGAACCCAACGGCGCAGATCGATTCGCCGCGTGCACCGAAGCCGGTGCCGAAGCCAATGACGACCGGCGAGATGGACGCGCTGCTGCTGGAGCCGCGCAAGCACGACACCCCCGAGGCGGTCCGCGACGCGGCGATGCTGGAGCTGACCTACGCGACCGGGATGCGCGTGACGGAACTGGTCTCGCTGAACCTCGACAGCCTGCACATCAAGGACGAGGCGTACGTGCGGTGCGTGGGCAAGGGCGCCAAGGAGCGCACGATCCCGGTGCACGCGAACGCGGTGGATGCGCTGGAGCGGTACCTCGATCAGGCGCGCCCGGCACTGCTGAAGTCGCGCACGCAGAACGCGCTGTTCGTGAACCGGCGCGGCGAGCGGCTGACGCGCCAGGGTTTCTGGCTGATCCTGAAGAACTACGCGAAGGCCGCGGGCATCAAGACCCACGTGACGCCGCACACGCTGCGCCACTCCTTCGCCACTCACCTGCTGCGAGGCGGCGCGTCCGTCCGCGACGTGCAGGAGCTGCTGGGCCACGCGAACGTGTCGACGACGCAGGTGTACACCCAGCTCGCCGACTCGCACCTCCGCGAGGTCTACGAAAACGTCCACCCCCGCGCCCGCTAGGGGACTTCGTCCCTTTTGACCTGCGGTCCTGGGGTCGCGATGTTGTGCTGGGGCCGTTCGCTAGCCCGCAATCTCGAGATCCCGCGCCGATCGACCTGAGGCGTAGCAGTCGCAAACCCAGAGGCAGCGGGACGGCGGAACGTGAAACGGCCACCCTTGCGGGTGGCCGTTTCGGTTTGGTCTCCGGAGGTTGACTAGACGGGCGCGCTGGCGTGGTCCGGCAGGTCACACGGCGACGACTTCACAATCATGCGGGCGATGAGACCCTTGCGGTCGATCCGCGGCTTCTCGTAACGCATCAACAGCTCCTGGTGCGGCGCATTCCAATCGACCCGATTGCGGGAGCACGATAGCAACAAGCGGCGGCAGGCGGTGAATCGGCGATCGCCCACGCGTCCACCTGCTTCGCTTGTCGCGATCCGCGCCGTCCGCGATGCTTCGTGCAGCACGCGCAACGCCCGAGGAGCACGCCATGACCATCGCCACGACCGATCACGCTGCCGCAGTTGCACGCCTCGAGGGGTTGCCGGCGCTGGGGGTGTGGTCGCCGGTGCTGACGCCGGTGGATTCTGAGTACGGCGTCGATGCGGCGCGGTTCCTGGAGCAGGCGCGGTGGGTGCTGGAGCAGGGGTGCCACGGGCTCGCGCTGTTCGGGACGACCTCCGAGGCGAATTCGTTCTCGGTCGAGGAACGGATGGCGCTCCTCGATGCGGCGATCGCGGGCGGGATTCCGGCGGACCGACTGATGGTCGGGACAGGGTGCTGCGCGTTCCCGGACTCGGTGCGGTTGACGGAGCATGCGGTGTCGCACGAGGTGCACCGGGTGCTGATGCTGCCGCCGTTCTACTACAAGGGGATGAGCGACGAGGGGCTGGCGCGCGCCTTCGGCACGGTGATTGAGCGGGTCGCTGACCCCGAGCTGCGCGTGTTCCTCTATCACTTCCCACGGTTGACCGGCGTGCCGGTCACGCTGGGGCTGCTGGACCTGCTGGTCGAGCGCTACGGCGAGGCGATCGCGGGGGTGAAGGATTCCTCCGGCGACTGGTCGAACACCGAGGCGATGATCGATCGCTTCCCTTCGCTGGCGATCTTCCCGGGCTCGGAGATCTTTCTGCTGCAGGGGCTCGAGGCAGGCGGGGCCGGGTGCATCACGGCGACGTCGAACGTGAATCCCTCGGGGTCGCGCGCGGTGTGGGACGCGTGGGTGGCGGACGATGGGTCCGCCGAGGAGCGCCAAACTCTGGCGACGGCGATCCGACGCGCGCTGGAGACCGAGCAGCCGGTGCCGGGACAGAAGTGGCTACTTGCCTCCGGGCGAGGGGACGCGGCGTGGAAGACGGTGCGGCCGCCGATGGTCGAGCTGGGCGACGCCGAGGGCGCAGCGCTCGTCGAAGCGGTGCGCGCGGCGGGATTCGATCCCGCCTCGGTGGCGCTGGGGTAGGCAGTCGACTCGTAGCACGCAGCAGAACGGCCGCCCTTCGGGCGGCCGTTTGTCGGTCTCAGCAGGTGAAGTGGATCAGGCGATGGACTCCATCACGATCTCGCCATCGTTCCATTCAGGGTCCGCGGCGAGGGTGGCGCGGAGGGCGGCGTAGCTGGTGCCCTGCTCCGGGCTGTTCGCGTTGGCGGTGTAGGCAGCCTTGTCGGTGAACGCGAAGACCATCATCAGTTCGCTGGCGTTCGCGTCCATCCGGTAGAGCAGCGTCCGGACGAAACCCGGAACGTTGCGGGCCTCGAATCGCTTCAGCTCGGCCTCGAACTCGCCTTGTTTGCCGTCCTGTACGCGCAGGCGCGCGACGGTTCCATACACAATGGCCTCCTCAGAGCCACGGCAATTGCCGCGGCTCGACGAATCTACTCCCCGATGATCCCGGCAATCCCTCGGGTCCAAGTCGCCCGGCTCACGGTTCCGCGACGGCGCCCGACAGTGCCGCGTGGACAGTGCCGAGTGGACCGCCCGAGGGCGCTCCGCGATCATCCGAGAGCAACGACGGCGGCCCGCACGCCTCGAGGCGGGCCGAGCGGCAGGGGGACCGATGCAGATCCAGGATGTCCGCGCGCGCGAGCTGCTGGACTCCCGCGGTAATCCAACGCTCGAGGTGGATGTGATCCTCGGCGACGGGACGCTGGGGCGGGCGATCGTCCCGAGCGGCGCCAGCACCGGCGCCTACGAGGCGGTCGAGCTGCGCGACAACGACAAGAGTCGCTACGGCGGCAAGGGCGTGCTGACCGCCCTCGGTCACGTCAGCGGCGAGCTGCGCGAGGTGGTGACCGGCCGCGACGCGGACGACCAGGCCGGGCTGGACCGCGCGATGATCGAGGCCGATGGGACGCCCAACAAGAGGCGGCTGGGGGCGAACGCGATCCTCGGTGTCTCGCTGGCGGCGGCGCGAGCCGCGGCCAACGGGCACGGGCAGCCGCTGTACCGCTACCTCGGCGAGGTCTACGCGCCGGGTTCGACGGTCCGGACGCTGCCGGTGCCGATGTGCAACGTGCTGAACGGCGGAGCGCACGCGTCCGATTCGACGGACTTCCAGGAGTTCATGTTTATGCCGGTCGGCGCGCCGACCTTCCGCGAAGGCATCCGCCAGGTGGTGGAGTGCTACCAGCAGCTCAGGCGGATCCTCGGTGAGCGCGGGCTGAACACCAACGTCGGCGACGAGGGCGGCTTCGCGCCGTCGCTGGCGACGAACCGCGGGGCCGTCGAGCTGCTCGTCGAGGCGATCGAGGCAGCCGGACAGACGCCCGGCGAGGGGATGGCGATCGCCCTCGATCCGGCGGCCACGGAGCTGTGGAGCCCTAACTCTGATAGCGACGGTGGTCGCGGGGGCAAGTACGACCTCGAGCGCGAGGGGCGCGTGGTGACCTCGGCGGAGCTGGCAGAGCTCTGGGGCGAGTGGGTCCGCGACTTCCCGATCGTGTCGATCGAGGACGGGATGGCGGAGGACGACTGGGACGGCTGGAAGCAGGTCACCTCGGAGCTGGGCGACCGGGTGCAGCTTGTGGGCGACGACCTGCTGGTGACGAACATCGAGCGGTTGCAGCGCGGGATCGATGAGAAAGCCGCGAACGCGATCCTGATCAAGCTGAACCAGATCGGAACGCTGACCGAGACGTTGCAGGCGATCAAGATGGCGCAGGACGCGGGCTGGAACGCGGTGATCTCGCACCGCTCCGGGGAGACCGAGGACACGACGATCTCCCACCTCGCGGTCGCGACCGGAGCGGGGCAGATCAAGGCGGGCGCGACGGCGCGGACCGACCGCACAGCGAAGTACAACGAGCTGCTGCGAATCGAGGAGGAGCTGGGCGCCGACGCGGTGTACCCGGGCGCTTCGATCTTCGGGCGCGGGTCGTGACCAACAGGATGCCGATGGACGCCGGCAGTTCGGGACTACCGATCGCCGATCCGCCACAGCGGGTGTCGGGGATGCGCGTGCCCTCGGACGGGTGGCGGCTGCCCGGGAAGCCCGAGGGGCTGGACGCGGCGGCCGAGGATGCGTGGCGGCAGACGGGGTTCAACCTCGCGGACGACCTGCGGCTGATCGCCGAGGGCCTCGATATCCAGGCGCGGCTCGCCGCGACCGGATACACGCCAACTGCCCGCAACATGACGATGGCGGGCTTCGCGACGCTCTGGAGCCGGGCGTTGCTGACCACGGCGGACGCGGTGGGCCTCGTGCGGCGGGGCAGCTACCAGAGCGCGGTACCGCTGGCGCGGCAGGCGGTTGAGCTGGTGACCGCGCAGAGCGGCCTCACCAACGAGCTGGACGCGTGGCGGCGCTGGACGCACGAGGCGTATGGCCGCGACGAGGCCTCGCGCTCCGTGGAGCAGGGCATCGGCCACTACTTCTCGGGCGAGACGATCGCGGCGGACGACGAGCTGCGGGTGATCTATCGCGCGGCCTCGGACTTCGGGCGGCCGAACTTCGGGCCGAGCGCCCTCTTCTCGGCGAACGAGGCGAACCACGAGCGGTACCCGCTGGTGTTCGGCGATCAGGCGTTCCACGCGGGCTGGGCCGAGCTGCTGTTCGGCTGGCTGCTGCGCGCGAACGCGAAGCAGCTCCACCTGGCGCTCCACCTCGATCGCTTCTTCCCCGCCTCGGAGGAGCTGCGGACGCGGGCGGTGGAGCACGTGCGCGCGGTGGAGACGCACCTCGAGGGCGAGCGGCGCTGCCGCGTCGAGGAGTACACCGACGGCGACGGGCGGAAGCACGTGCTGCTGGTGGAATTCAGGCGACAGCCGGCGGATCAGGGAAAGCGGCTGCTCTTCTGACGGCCTCGTGAAGGTAGGCGGCCCTCGATAGTGTCGTTATTGACACCAACTTGGGCACTACGTATAGTTGCGATAGTGATACTGAATGCCGCCTCGCAAGACCCTCGAAGAGATCGTGAGGCAGCCCGGCGGCACGAAGCCGCGGGACCTGGTCCGCGCGCTCCAGGGCGCTGGCTGGAGTCTTGAGCGGCATGGCGGCAACCACGACGTCTGGACGCGGGGCAGCGCTCAGGTGTACCTGCCTCGCCATACCGATGGCGTCGGCACCGGAACAATGCGGCAGATCGCGAAGGACGCGCTGCTGGCGGAGGAGGAGCACCCAAATGGCGGATAGCGCGATCCAACGAGAGGCCGCGGAACTGGCGGCGCGCCCGTACACCTTCACCCTGTTCCAGTACGAGCCGGGAGACGTATGGACCTCGGCTGTGCTCGAGGTGCCCGGCGCGATCAACGAGGGAGCCGATCCGAACGAGGCGATCGCGGGCGCGAAAGAGGCGCTGGAGGCGATCATCGAGGTGCGCCTCGAAGGCGGTCTGGAGATTCCGGAGCCGCTCGAGACGCGACAGTTCTCGGGGCGGCTTCAACTGCGGCTGAATCCGGAACTGCACCGGCGCGCGACGATGCGGGCCGCGCAGGAGAACGTGAGCCTGAACCGCTGGCTGGCCGCCTCGATCGCCCGCAGCACCGGGATTGCAGCGCCGCCCGTCTCGCCGCCTCCGGTCGCGCCGGCGCTGTCGTTGGTCGCGGAGGAGTCCGAGGGCTACGACTCCACGAGGTGACCGAGCGGCGGGGCGACTGCCGTCGTGACTCCCGTCGCTCATCCTCGCCGCTTTTGACACTTATCTGATGCGGCTTGAACGGGCCATGTTTAGCATCGAAGACAGGTAGGGTTGGGCGTGCCGCGGGCGGTGCAAGCGCGCGCCTGACGAGGAGTCCCCTTTCGGTCGAGCAGGAGCAGCGCAATGACCGTACGTGTAGGCATCAACGGCTTCGGGCGAACCGGGCGCGCCGCGTTCCGCGCGTGGTGGCAAAACCGCCGCGACGACTTCGAGATCGTCGCAATCAACCGCGGCCCGGTGCACATCCGCACCCACCTGCTGCGCCACGACTCCGACTACGGCCGCTTCCCCGCGGAGATCGTGGACGGCACCGATTCGTTCACGGTCGATGGCCACGAGGTGCACGTTTTCAACGAGAACGACCCGAAGGACATCCCCTGGGGCAAAGCGAACGTGGACGTGGTGATCGAATCCACCGGCCACTACCGCACCGGCGAGTCGGCCGGCACGCACCTGCACGACGGGGTGAAGAAAGTCATCATCTCCTCACCGGCGAAGGGCGAGGACTGGACCGTCATCATGGGGATCAACGACGAGCAGTACTCGGCCGCTGACCACCACGTCATCTCCGCCGGTTCGTGCACGACCAACTGCGTCGTGGTCGCGGTGAAGGTGCTGCACGACGCGTTCACCATCGAGCGCGGCTTCATGACCACCGTGCACTCGTACACGGGCGACCAGAACCTGGTCGACAACTCGCACAAGGACCTACGGCGTGCCCGCGCGGCCGCGCTCAACATCATCCCCACCAGCTCCGGCGCCTCCAGCGCCGTCGGCCGGATCATTCCCGAACTGGCCGGCAAGTTCGACGGTATGGCGCTGCGCGTGCCGACGCCGACAGTGTCGCTGGTCGACCTCACCACCAACCTGCGCGATACGCCGTCGATCGGTGAGATCAACGAGGCGTTCCTGTCCGCGGCTGGAGGCCGGCTGAAGGGCTACCTGGCCTACGAACGAGAAGAGCTGGTCTCCAGCGACTTCAAGGAGAACCCACACTCCGCGATCTTCGATGCGCCATCGACGATGCTGGTCGACGGCGGGATGGCGAAGACGCTCGAGTGGTACGACAACGAGTGGGGCTACTCCTGCCGACTGACGGACGTCGTCGCGATGCTCGCGGAGCGTGGTTTGAAGTAGCGCCCTCCGGGCGCCTGTCATTCGAGGGCTGGGCTAGCCCTCGAATGCCACGCAGCCCTCGAATGACAGGCGGCCGGGCTGACCTGGCCGCCTTTGTTGTGCGCCACACTCCCGCCCCTCGTGCGTTGATTAGCAATCGGGCAGTCGCGAGCCTCGAGGTGAGCGGCGCAGGCCTAGCTGCGCGCGCCCTCAGCGGGGAGCGACACCTTGACTCTGTCTCGAGACGCCGAAGAACTCCTGTTTGCGGCCGGGCTAGCCGAACAAGAGCGTGCCTACGACGGCCAAGCCGCCGAGCGCGCGCGGCTGCGCGAGGAGGAGCGACAGCGCGCGTTGTTCCGCGAGGTCGAACGCCAGCGCGAGCTGGAGCGGCAGAGCGCACGGCTCCGTGAGGAGGAACGCCGGCGCGAACAGGAACGCGTCCGCCAGGAAGCGATCGCGCGCGCGGAGGCGCGGTTCCGCGAGGAAGAACGACGCCAGGCTGCCCTCGAACGTCAGCGCGAACGCGATCGCGAGCAGGAACGACGCGCTCACCAGCAGGAAGTGCAGCTCGAGCGGGAACGCGGCGAGCAGCAAGGCCTGAACCGGCTCGAGCCAGGTGCGAGCGGGACCCGACGCGCGCTCGACGCGTTCGAGGACGAGCAGCGCCTGAAGGATCGCAACCGCTCGCTGCGGAACGCCTTCAGCGTGGTACCGGGCGGTGACGAAGCACTCGCGACCATCGAGGCGCTGGTCGACGCCGACGCCGGCAGCAGGCGCCGGGTCGCCGAACTGCCCTCGGTCACGCGCACATTGCAGCGAACGTTCGAGGCGGACGACGACCGCCAGCGCAAGGCGCGCATCCGCGCCGAAGCCGAAAAGATCCCGATGGGCCTCGAAGCGTTCGAGTCGTTCACCCGCGAACGCGAGCTGGACGCGCGCAACGCCGCGCTGCGCCAGGCGCCGGCCGGCGAGACACCGCGGACGTTGGCGCAGCCCTCGTTGCTCTCGCCGGGCGCCGAGGCGCGGCTGTGGGACGACACGCTAGCCCTCGAAGAGACGAAGGGCGGCAACCGGCCGTCGGCCTACAACGCGCTGGCGCAGGACGCGCGCATCTGGAACGACGGGCTCGGGCAGGACGCGCAGGCGTCACCTCGGGGGCGGGTCTCGGAGTACGACCGGCTCAAGGACGTCGATCGGATCTGGGAGGACCAGCTCGCGATCGAGGAGCAGGCGGCGAATCCGCCGGAGTTCCGGTCAGACCTGCTGGCGGACCTGCGAGAGATGTTCGCCGTCGCGGGGCTGCCTTTCGATCCATCAGCGGAAACCTGGCAGGGGTTCGTGGGCGAGGGTGTGAACGGACTCACGCCCGAAGACCGCTTCTTCACGATCGGCTCGTACGGCGGGTATTCCGATGAGCAACTCGAGCGGCTGCTCGGCGGGGCAACCGTTGCGGAGGTCGGGCCGCCCGCCGGACGCTGGGACAACGAGGTCGCGCTCTCCCCGGCGGACCGAAACGGGGCGCTGACATTCCTCCAGATGCGGGAACCGGAGACCGACGAACGACGTGGTGCCGTCGTTGATTTCGCGAGCCGGGCCGTCTCCGCGTTCCTCGATACCCAGGGCGAGGTTGCCGAGAGGAGGACGGAACTCTACGACACCGCGCGGCGTGCGATCGCCGGTGGAGCCTCGTGGACGAGCGAAGCGGTCGAATCCGCGCTCTCGGCTGAGGGAGAGCGGATTCGCCGCGAGAACGAGACATACCGCGAGGTAGGGGAAACGCTCAAGGACTTCGGTGGCGACCGACTGGACGATGTCGCCGAGATGGCCGCGAAGATCAAAACCTTCGCCGACATGGCTGACGAGCAGACCAAACGCCTCCTCGAGTTGACGGTAGAGGGTGGGTGCCTGGCCCGGGAGAGGGTGCATCAAGCCCTGCTGGGCTTCGTCACGTACAATCCCCTCGAGTCAGACATCGACGAGACTTGGCCCGCGCGGATGGCGGACGGGTTGAGCGGCAAGCGAACCTTCGATGGGGAGAACAACCGCTGGTACGAGGTGTACCCGAATGACCCGTGGGGACGCGACAGAGCGATGGCGGAATTCAGCGAATGGATCACCGATCCCGTGAACATTGCAGCGTTCGTCATACCAGCGCTGCGCAAGCTCGACCCCTTCGCAGGGCAGCTGATGTCGCAATCGATCGAGGCGGGCTGCCAGGCGGAGCTGGAATAAGCATGGTTCGCGTTCGGTGCAGTCACTGGCGAAGCCTTCGCCATGGTGCGGGCGCGATACGTGTCGCCATGGTCGCGGCGTGCATGCTCCTCCTTGTCGCGTGCACGGGCGACGGGACAGACGATCCGGCAAGCGAGTCCACGCCTGCCAGCGCGTATGCCGGCTACGCCCTCGAGCTCTGCGAAGCGCAGGCAGGGAACCTCGACGAGGGACTCACGTCGATCGACACGTACGCCGATGGGCTGGAAAGCGAGTCGTTTGACGATCGGGCGGTCGCCGTGCGAGCGCTGATGGCCGAGTTGTCGTCGCAGAGCGTGGACTTGCTCGACCGATTCAACTCACTGGACGCGCCCGCTGGCGACGAGGAGTTCCTCGAAGTGATGATTCAAGGTGAGCGTGATTACCAGGACGCGCTGACTGAAGGACGATCGATCGCCGGAGAGGCAACGTCCCACGCGGAACTCGACGCTGCCCTCGAGACGGTGCTCGCCTCGTATGCCGACGATCTAGACGCGCGGGCCGCGTTCGCTGCGGCAAGCGGAGACCTCAAGACAGCGCTTCGGGCCGAGCCGGCCTGCGAATCGCTGTTCTAGCGGGCACCTGAGACTCACCAGCATCGGATTTGTGGTGATCAACACGCTCCCGTGTACGGGCAGGCCGTAGGCGCGCGCGTCAGAAGCGTCGGGGGCTCTCGGGGATCGCGCGCGTGAGCAGCCAATAGGCGGCCAGCCGGAAGCGGCGCCACACGCGGATCACGACAAATGCGACGGTTAGACCGATGACGAAGATGCCGAGGTAGACGAGGCCCCAGGCGAGCAGATCGAACGCCAGCGGGCGGCGTCGGGGTACAGGCGGGCGAAGTGGGCGCGGGTCCAGATGGTGAGGGTGAACCAGAGGACGAATGACGACAGCAGCAACCCCCGGAACAGATCGCCGCGCTGGATGCCGTCGTTGTTCGACGGGCTGGAGACGCCGATCCACATCGAGCTCGATGATCCCGAGGGCCTCGCGGCGGCCTCAGTCGTGGCGTTCGCGGCAAGCGGCGGCCTGGCCTCGAGCGGCTGGCCGGACAAGCCACCCTGCAACGCGCCCTCATGGCTGGCGGTCGATACCAGCGGGATCTATGCGGCGATGCTCGTCGCGCTCGGTTATCGCGAGGTGATGGCGGGGCGACGGCCTCCGGTCGCGCGGATCTCGGTGCGCGAGGGGGCGATCGCCGGCGTGACACCGTGGACGCGGCCCTTGCATTCCCATGGCCTCGAAACTGGCGGACAGGGGATCATCACGAAGCGCCTCGGACCGACCGGTCAGCCGATCTTCCCGGCGAGCGATGGCTACGTCCGCGTGCTGAGCGGGACGCCTCGGCAGTGGGGCGCGCTGGTCGCGCTGCTCGGCAGCCCCGAGGCGCTCTGCGGTGAGGAGTGAGCGGGCCCACAGTTCCGGCGAGACCACGCGGACGCGGTGCGGCTGATCGCCGAACCGGTCACCGTGCAGCGCACTCGCGCGGAATTGTTCGAGGAAGGACAAGCCCTCGGGCTGACGATCACGCCGGTCAACGGCGTGGCGGACGTGATGGCGGACCGTCACGTCCTCGAGCGTGCGTTCTTCGTGCCGGTCACCGAATCCGGATCTGGGCGAGCTGCGACTCCAGCGCGAGCCCTACCTCTTCGGCGACGCGCTGCCCTCGGAGGCGCCGCGCCCGGCGCCGGCGCTGGGCGCGGATACGGCCGAGGCGCGTAACGCAGGTAGCCCCGAGGGGCAGGACCCCGGCACAGAGCCGAGGCAGCGCAGGAGCGCGGCACTGACGCCGTCCGACGATCGACAGCCGCTCCGCGGCCTGCGCGTCCTCGATCTGGGTGTCGGCGCCGTGGTTCCCGAGGCAGCCGAACAGCTCGCGCTGCTCGGGGCCGACGTGATCAAGATCGAGTCACAGCAACGACTGGACTTCCTGCGGCTGGTACGAGTAAATGACGCACCCAGCTTCAACCAGCTCAACCTCGGGTGCGCAGCCTCGCGGTCGACATGACGACGGAGCGTGGTCGCGAGGTGGTGGGGAAGCTCGTGCCGCTCTGCGACATGGTGATGGAGAACATGCGCGCGCCGGTCGTCCGCAAGTGGGGATTTGAACGTAAGCAACGTATAAATATAAAAGTGGAACTATGCTAACTAATATTAACTCGAAATTACCAATGCGTAATAAATCTGCTACGAGGCATTATTACATAAACCAGTTAGGACTTTCAAGAAATAGGAGATTATAAAGGGTATTTAATGGTTCGAAAGGACGAAATAGCAATTCACTTTTTTGAATTTCGAGAACTTGACCCAAAAGAAAATTATGGACAAGTCTATATTAGAACCAACGACATTGACGGTTTATATGAATCGATGCTTGAGAATAAAACCGAAATTCATCCAAATGTAACATTGCAGACCAAACCTTGGGGACAAAAGGAATTTTCCTTGCTTGACCCAGACAACAACCTATTGACATTTGGACAAAGCCTTTAAGAAATCAAGAAGCGAACCGCCAACATCGTGTCGGCGAGGGCGCGTACATCGAGTGAGCCCAGTATGAGGTGGCGACTGAACTGATCGCCGACAAGTTCCTACAGGAGCAATTGCTCCCGGGGACCGTCGGCCCGATCGGCAACCGCTCTCCGGACGCCGCGCGGCACGGTGTGTACCCATGTGCCCCATCACCAACGGACAGCGACGGCATGGAGCGTTGGTGTGCGATCGCCGTGACGAACGACCAGCCGTGGCGGGCGCTTCGATCAGCCATCGACGAACCGTGGACGGGCGATCCGACGTTCGCGACGGCAGCGGGCCGGCTGGAGCATGCGGCCGACCCCGATGCTCGCGTGGCGGCGTGGACCGAGGCGCACACGGTCGACGAGGTGGAAGCGGCGCGGCGGGCGGCGGGCGTTCCGGTCTCGCGCGCGGTCACCGGCGATGACATGGCCGCCAACGCCGCCGATCACACCAGCGGGTTCTTCGCGCCGCTCGATCACCCCTCGAGCGGCACCGATGCTGGGCGAGCACACCGAGGCGGTGCTCTACGATCTGCTTGGCCTCGAGAGCGACGAGGTGGGCGCGCTGCTCGCCTGCGGCGCGGTGGGCTACTAGGCCACCACCCTCGGCAGGTCGGCGAGCGCGAGGGCGAACCAACCAGCCGTCGGGCCCAGACGACGATACAATCGGCGACATGCTCGACTCACTATCCGACAGACTGCAGGGGACGTTCCGCCGGCTCGGGTCTTCGGGGAAGATCACGGAGCAGGTGCTGGACGAGGCGCTTCGCGAGGTGCGGATCGCGCTGCTGGAAGCCGACGTCAACTTCAAGGTCGTGCGCGAGTTCATCGCGAAGGTGCGGGAACGCGCCGTCGGCCAGGAGGTGATGCAGTCGATCACGCCCGCGCAGCAAGTGATCGGGATCGTGAACTCGCAGCTCGTCGAGATCCTGGGTGGGAACAGCGAGCCGCTGCTGAAGGCGGAGGCGGGGCCGACCAAAATCATGGTCG
Source organism: Chloroflexota bacterium (assembly GCA_027593235.1). GTDB lineage: Bacteria > Chloroflexota > Dehalococcoidia > UBA2979 > UBA2979 > UBA6627. The sequence goes on along the minus strand of JAQCIU010000008.1, from coordinate 6,246 downwards.
TCGGCTCAAAGGGCGCGGGAAAGACGACGCTCTGCGGCCGCCTGGCGCTGAAGTACAAAAACGAGGGCCGCCAGCCTCTACTGGTGGCGACCGACTTCGAGCGCGTGGCGGCGAGCGAGCAACTACAGGTGCTGGGCAAGTCGATCGAGGTGCCCGTCTGGGCCGAGGAGAAGCAGGCGCCCGCGGCAGAGATCGTGAAGCGCGCCCTGAAGGAAGCCGAGCGCACCGGCGCGAACGTGGTGATCGTGGACACGGTCGGCGCGGTCGCGCTGGAGGACGAGCTGGCGGATGCGCTGGCGGCGCTGGCGGACGAACTGGACCCGACCGAGGTGCTGATCGTCGTGGACGCGATGACCGGCCAGGAGGCGGTGACGCTGGCTCGCGAGTTCCACCAGGAGATCGAGGGGACGGGCATCGTGGTCACGAAGGTGGATTCGGACACGCGCGGTGGCGCGATGCTGTCCGTCCGCGAGGTGACCGGCCTGCCGATCAAGCTGATCACGACGGGCGAGCGACTCGAAGCCCTCGAGGAGTTCCACCCGGACCGGATGGCCTCGCGCATCCTCGGGATGGGCGACGTGGTGTCGCTGGTGGAGAAGGCGAAGCAGGCCGTCGGCGAGCGCGACATGAAAGATGTCGCGCGGCGGATGAAGAGCGGGCAATTCAACCTCGAGGACTTCCTGGTGCAGATGCAGCAGATGAAGAACATGGGGCCACTGTCGGGCTTGCTGGAGATGCTGCCGGGCGGCGGTCAGATGGCGAAACAGATCGCGGGCGTGGATCTGGACGAGTCGTTCATCACGCACAGCGAGGCGATCGTGCTGTCGATGACGCCGGCGGAACGCCGCAACCCCGACCTCCTGAACGGCTCGCGCCGCCGTCGCGTCGCCAAAGGCTCCGGCACGACGCCGGCCGAGGTGAACCGGCTGCTGAACCAGTTCAAAGACGCCAAGAAACTGATGCAGGCGATGGCCGGAGGTAAAGGGGCTGGTGGGTTAGGCCGATTGCTGGGGTTCTAGAACACGTCGACGCCGGGTTGTAGGGCCATCGCTCCCCTTTCTTGATCGGCCTACGGCCCTGCCTCCTCGATCGGCCTACGGCCGAGGGGGGCCGGCGGCAAAGGCGCTGGCAATCTAGAGGCCTCAGTGTCGGGCCGACCGGCCATCTCATCGCTTGGACCCGCGCTTCCTTTGCTCTGATCGATCGACTGCGCTTCTCTTCTTGATTGGCCCGCCGCCGCTTCTCTTCTCTGATCGGCCTACGGCCGACTTTCCTCTGATTGGCCCAGGGCCGGGGGAGTCCTGGGCGACAAAACCTGGTCTCCTCAGTTGCCAGGCCTTCCGCAGGACCGGGCGCCGCGAGGTGGAAACACGGGGAAGCTCGGTGGGGCTAGGGTGTGCGCGGTACCTCCGGGTGGGGGCGGTACCTCCGGGTGGGGGCGGCGAGACCTGAGCGGGGTGAGTGGGAGGCTGCGGTGGCGTTGACCGTCGGCGTGGTGGGGATCGACCACCGGCACTGCTACGAGATGCTCGAGTACATGCAGGGGCTGGGCGCGCGCTGCGCGGGGTGGTGGACGGAGGGTGCGCCGCCCACCCTTGAGGGTTGGTTGCGGCGGTTCCCGGAACTCCCGCGTGTCGGGCGAGCGGATGCGCTGTTCGATGATCCCGAGGTGGATCTGATCCTGATCGCGGCTGTGCCGTCTGATCGCGCGGAGCTTGCGATCCGGGCGATGCGAGCGGGCAAGGATGTGATGGTCGACAAGCCGGGCTGCACGACGCTTGATCAGCTCTCGGCGATCAAGCAGGTCCAGTCGGAAACCGGGCGCATCTGGTCGGTGAACTACTCGGAGCATTTCCAGTCGGCGGCGACGACGCGGGCGTCGGAGCTGATAGCAGCAGGCGCGATCGGGCGCGTCGTGCAGACGGTGGGGCTCGGCCCGCACCGCTTGAACCGGCAGACGAGGCCGCACTGGTTCTTCGAGGAGGAGCGGTACGGCGGCATCCTGTGCGACATCGGATCGCACCACATGGAGCAGTTCCTGTTCCTGACCGGGCTGGAGGACGCCGAGGTGGTGACCTCCAGCGTGGGGAACTTCGCGAACGCCGGCGATCCGGGCCTGCAGGACTTCGGCGAGGTATTGCTGCGAGGCGACGGGGTACAGGGGTACTTCCGGCTGGACTGGTTCACGCCGGACGCCCTGCCAACGTGGGGCGACGGGCGGCTGACGATCCTGGGGACGGAGGGCTACATGGAGCTGCGCAAGTACGTGGACGTCGCCGGCCGCGAGGGAACCGACCACCTGTTCCTGGTGAACGGCGACCGCTGCGAATACATCGACGCCTCGGAGGCAGGCACGCCGTATTTCGAGCAACTGGCGGCGGACATCCGGGACCGGACGGAGACGGCGATGCCGCAGGCGCGCTGTTTCAAGGCGATGGAGCTGGCACTCGGCGCCCAGGCACAGGCAACACGCCTGGGGAACCTCGCGTAGACTAGGTAGCCGCCCGCGTATTGGCTCAGCGGGCGCGATCGATTACTGTCAATTGCTCTAGATCACTCAGGATTGATTCGGAACGCGGCTCTGGTGCGCGCCGAATGGCCTCGGAGGATGCGTTGCTACGGATCAGACTGCGCCGCACCGGCAAGAAGAAGCAGCCCTTTTACCGCGTGGTGGTCGCCGATCAGCGCGCTCCGCGTGATGGCGACTTCATTGAGGTGATTGGCCAATACAACCCGCGTACTCAGCCGAGCACGGTTGTGCTGAACGAGGAGCGGGTGAAGCACTGGCTGTCCGTCGGCGCGCAGCCGTCCGAGACGGTGCACCGCGTGCTGCACAAGGCGGGCCTGATGGAGGCCGCGCCGCCGAAGCGCGTGACGACGCAGAGCCGTGCGGAGCGCGAGGCCGAGGCAACCGCCGCCGCCGCCGCGAAGGCCGCCGCCGATGCCGCAGCAGCCGCGAAGGCAGAGGCTGACGCCGCTGCCGCAGCAGCCGCCGAGGCCGAGGCGAGCGCCGTTGAGTCCGCCGACGGAGACGCACCCGCCGAGGGCTAGCCCACACCAGGCCGAACGCTCGCCAGCGGATCGCCGCGGGCGAGCGAACAGGTCCGAACACGCTCCTGAGGATCGGTACGCCATGAAGGCACTCATCGAGTACATCGCCCGCTCGCTCGCCACCAAGCCCGACGAGGTTGAGGTGATCGAGGAGCATCGCGGCGATCGGGTGATCATTCACCTGAACGTGGCCGACGACGACAAGGGCCGGATCATCGGCCGCGATGGGCGTTGCGCGAACGCGATCCGCTCGCTGCTGCACGTGGCGGCGGTCCGCGCCGGCGTGCGCGCTTCGCTCGATATCGACTAGCAGGCCTCGTACGCCCGCGTCTCCGCCTCAATTCGCCGTGCCCGACACCACCTCCGATCCCGATCAGACCACCGACCAGGGGTCTGAGCAGGGTCCTGGGGAGCAGTCCTCGCAGCAGCTTGCCGGGGAGCCGGCCGAGCAGCCGCCCGGGCAGTCCTCGGACGAGCGGCAGCCCGCACCGTCGGGGCAGCCGTCGGGCGAGCGGATCGCGGTCGGTCGCATCAACTCGACCTGGGGGCTGAAGGGGCACGTGCGGGTGACGCCGTTCACCTCGAACGATGCCCGCTTCGTCACCGGGGCCCGGCTGATCGTCGCGGGGCAACCGCGCGTGGCGCTCGAGGTGATCAGCCCGCAGGGCTACCCGATGATCCGCTTCGTAGGGTTCGAGAGCCGCACCGCCGCCGAGGCGCTGCGCGGCGCGGTGATCGAGATCGAGGCGGACGAACTACCGGCACTCCCAGAGGGCGACTACTACGTCGATGACCTGCGCGGCCTGACGGTGGTGACGACCGACGGCACGGAGGTCGGGACGTTGGCGGACGTGCTGACCACGGGCGCGAACGATGTGTACCTCGTCAGACGACCCGGCCAGAAGGACGCGCTGATCCCCGCGATCAAGGATGTGGTGCTCTCGGTCGACCTGGCGGCGAAGCAGATGGTGATCGATCCGCTGCCGGGGTTGCTGGACCTCTAACCTCGGCGTTCTCCGACGCGACAGCTCACGGCGCAGCTTGCTGGCCTTGTTGGACCGGGGCGTGGTCCCGGGGGATCGATGATCCTCGGTCGGCCGTAGGTCGGGTTGGTCCCGGTCGATCGTGCGGTAGGGCGCTCCGTATACTCGTCGCTCGGCACTGGGGATGTAGCTCAGTTGGTAGAGCGCTGCGTTCGCAATGCAGAGGTCAGGGGTTCGAATCCCCTCATCTCCACCAGTGCCACCCCCAACGTGTAATCAGCCCTCGATATCTCGGCGCGCCGCTCGGCGTTTCCTCCATCACATGCTCTTGGATGGGGCAGGCTGATCGCCACCCCCTGCCGGCAGACGGCCGACCTCAATCCCTGGACCGGGAAGGGATGCGAGCGGGCCTTGGGCGAAACACGCGTCGCAACCCGGTGTCATCGTGCCTTGAGCCGGACTCGCGAACGGGATGCCGCGTTGCAGGGGTGGTGAGGCGATCGGTAAGGTCGCCACAAGTTTCACCGCCGTCACGTTGCAGCGTTCAGCATCCCGAGCGTGCGCATCGAAGCGAGCAGGGAGCCGCGGGCCGACGATGACATCTCCATTCCTGTCACCGGACGAGTGGTTCGAGACCGCCTTCGAGGACGGCAAGGGCTTCGGCGATTGGCTGGCAGGATCGAACATCTTCGGCGAGAACGGGCCGCCCTTCGGGTGGCCGGATTCGCTCTGGGACGATCCCCGCGGGTTCTGGTCCGCGCTCCCAGACGTCGAGAAAGAGTTGCTCCGGGGCGCGTTCATCGACGCGGTCCTCCGAGGCGAGACACCGTCGCCGCGCCCTGAATCTCCACCCCACGCTCCCGCGCGGCCACCCCCCACCACCGCTCCAGTTCCCGAGATCGTGATTGGCGACGGCCTCGAACGGTTGATCGAACAGTTCGAGGAAGACCTTGACGGCGCGACGGGCGGAGGCGGGACCAGCGGCGTCGAGGCAGCGAGCGGCGAGGAGCCCTCGCTCGAGTGGGTCGGTGGGGAGACCTCCGGCGACGAACCGCTGCCGGGACTCGAAGACGACGACGCGCCCGCCGAGCCCGCGGCACGCGCGCCAGCCGCGGAGAGCCGGCTCGGCGCCTCCGCCGTTCCGGAACCGCGGAGGAGATCGGGCAACTGGACCGACCAAGAGCTGCAGGACTGGTTCGACAACGAGTACGGCGGCGAAGCGCAACTCGAGAAGGACTGGGGTCGACTGCCATCAACGCTCCGGCGGGACCTCGTTGAGGAGTACGAGTACCAAGAGGAAACCGACCTCGATTCCGAACTCCCCGTTGAACAGCGCTCGGCCGAAGCGAGAATCGCGGAGGCGCTGCTCGCCGGCGACGGTCGATTCTCTGGGGTCGATACATCGATCAAGGCAGGGCTCCGGGACTTTGTGGAGTCTGGCCTCCCCTGGAAATCATACGGATCGAGGCACGACGCGACGGTGACAGCGGACGACGGCTCGCTGATCCTCGTTGACTCCGCGGCAGCCGAGGAAGACGCCGCACGAGGTCCCTCCATCGGCGAAGAGCGCACGACCCCCATCACGCTCCCCGACGGCAGCGTGATCACCGAAACATCCGACGACACCGGGGTGATCCGTCGAGAACTGACCGATCGCGGCGGCACCCGGATCGGCCGCCTCCGCATCGATGCCGAACCGCTGGACGAAGCCGCTGCGGCCCGGCTCTCAGGCGTCGGCCGATCCGAGCCGGCCACCCCACCGGCACCGGCGGCGGCGGCGGCGGCGGCGGAGACACCCCCGCCGCCGTTGAGCGCGCCGATCACCCCGTCACCGACGAGCGTTAGCGCCAGCCCGCTGACCGCGGCGCCCGCGGTCGCCGCCGGTGGCTGTTTCGGCCTCTCTCGCAACCTTGCGATCGCCTTGATTGCCGGGGCCGCCTTCATCGCTGCGATCGCGCTGTTCGCGATCGGCGGCTTCGGGAGCGGCGGAATTGCTGGCGGTACCTACGCGACCAGCGACCCGATCGGCGACTACTTCGCGTTCGCCGCCGAATTCGAGTCGATCGCCGATCCCACAAACGAAGGCGACATCAACGCCTTCTTCGTCGCGCTCGACCAAGCGGTGACGGTGACTGTCAGCTTCGCGTAGCCGTAGGCCCAGCCGCGGAGCAGCGTCTGGATGAAGCGTTCTGCCTTGCCGTTGGTCCGCGGT